>JAEULD010000196.1 GCA_016792765.1 Candidatus Odyssella sp. | reverse complement strand
CGCGTCGAGGTCACGATCGCGGCGAAGCCGGAAATCCGCGCGCTCGAGGGCCGCACGATCGCCGAGATCGCCGCCGCGCGCGGCGCCGATCCGTTCGACGCATTCCTCGACATCGGCCTCGCCGACGGTCTCGAGACGACGTTCACCGCGAAATTGCTCAATGCCGAGGAAGACGAGGTGGGCGCACTGCTCGCCGTCGACGGCAATCTCGTCTCGCTTTCCGACGCCGGCGCGCACCACACGTTCTTCTGCGACGCCGGCTTCGGCATGTACTTCCTCGGCCATTGGGTGCGCGAGAAGAAGCGCTTCACGCTGCCGCGCGCGATCAAGAAGCTCTCGAGCGACCTCGCCGACATCTACGGCCTGCCCGACCGCGGCCGGCTCGCGCCGGGCGCCTGGGCCGACATGATCCTGTTCGATCCCGACGAGATCCGCGTCGGCAAGACCGAGCGCGTGGCCGATCTGCCGGCCGGCGGCGCGCGCCTCGTGCGCCGCGCGCCGGGCCTGCTCGGCACCTGGGTCAACGGCGTGCGCGTGTTCGACGGCGCCGCCTATACGCGCGTGACGCCGCCGGGCGCAATCCTCACCGAATTCTCTTGCGCGCGACCCACCGTGGGGATGCCAAGGGCGATCTGACGCGCGCGCCGGCGCGGCCTTCGCGCGGCCTCGCCTACTCTGCCGCCTTCACGAGCCCGATCGGGCAGGACACGCCGGTGCCGCCGAGCCCGCAATAGCCCATCGGATTCTTGGCGAGATACTGCTGGTGATAGTCCTCGGCGTAGTAGAACTCCGGCGCGTCCGCGATCTCGGTGGTGATCGCGCCGTAGTCGTGCTCCTGCAGCATCGCCTGGTAGGCGTCGCGCGAAGCCTCGGCGGCGCGCCGCTGCTCGGCCGAGTAGGTGTAGATGCCCGAGCGGTATTGCGTGCCGACGTCGTTGCCCTGGCGCATGCCCTGCGTGGGGTCGTGGCTCTCCCAGAAGATCTGCAGCAGCCGCTCGAACGGCACCTTCGCCGGATCGAACACGACGCGCACGACCTCGTTGTGGCCGGTGAGGCCCGAGCACACTTCCTCGTAGGTGGGGTTCGGCGTGTAGCCGGCGGCGTAGCCGACCGACGTGGAATAGACGCCGGGCTCCTTCCAGAACGCCTTCTCGGCGCCCCAGAAGCAGCCGAGCCCGAACAGCGCGAGCTCGAGCCCGGCCGGGAACGGCGGCTTGATCGGATTGCCGTTGACGAAGTGCCTGTTCGCCACCGGCAGCGCGGTCGCGCGGCCGGCCAGCGCCCGCTCCTTGGGCGGCATGACGGTCTTGTGCTTGGGCCAGAGCCACATGGCGTTCTCTCCGCGGAATGCCCCCGAACGGACGCGAAGATAGGCCCGCGCCCGCAGCGCCGCCAGTGGGGCGCCGATCACGCCGGATCAACTCTTGCGCCGCGTGCGGCCGCGTAAAAACCACTACGCGCGGAAGGGGCGAGTTTGCTTGCGCCGCCGCGATGCGGTCCCTAAACGGGTTCGATGCCGCATCACACGCCGCTGATCGCCACCATCGTCGTCGGCATCGTGCTGGCGTTCGCGCTCGGCGCGATCGCGAACCGGCTGCGCATCTCGCCGATCGTCGGCTACCTGCTTGCCGGTGTGCTCGTCGGCCCGCACACGCCGGGCTTCGTGGCCGATCAAGCGTTGGCCGCGGAACTCGCGGAGATCGGCGTGATCCTGCTGATGTTCGGCGTGGGCCTGCACTTTTCGCTGAAGGACCTGCTCTCGGTCAAAGCCATCGCGATCCCCGGCGCCCTCGGGCAGATGGCCGTGGCCACCGCGCTCGGGCTCGGGCTGGGATTGGCGCTCGGATGGCCGCTCGGCGCGGGCATCGTCTTCGGTCTCGCGCTTTCCGTCGCGAGCACCGTCGTGCTGCTGCGCGCGCTGCAGGAGCGCCACCTGCTCGACAGCGAGCGCGGCCGCATCGCGGTGGGCTGGCTCGTCGTCGAAGACCTCGCGATGGTGCTCGCGCTCGTGCTGCTGCCGGCGCTGGCCGGCGTTCTCGGTGCCGAGGGCGCGCCCAAGGCGGCCGTGCCGTTCACGATCCCCGGCATACCCGACATCGCGACCAGCCTCGCCGTCACCATCGCGAAGATCGTGGCCTTCGTGGCGATGATGCTCGTCGTCGGCCGCCGCGTGATCCCGTGGGTGCTGCATCGCATCGTCCACACCGGCAATCGCGAGCTGTTCCGGCTTGCCGTTCTCGCGATCTCGCTCGGCGTGGCCTATGGCTGCGCGCTGCTGTTCGACGTCTCGTTCGCGCTCGGTGCGTTCTTCGCGGGCATGATCCTCGGCGAATCGGAACTCAGCCAGCGAGCGGCCGACGAGACACTGCCGCTCAGGGACGCGTTCGCGGTGCTGTTCTTCGTCTCGGTCGGCATGCTGTTCGATCCGGCGATTCTCCTGCGCGATCCGCTGCCGGTGCTGGGCGCGCTCGCGATCGTGATGCTGGGCAAGTCGGCGGCGGCGCTGCTGATCGTGCTCGCGTTTCGCCGTTCGATGGCGACCGCGCTGACCATCTCGGCGAGCCTCGCGCAGATCGGCGAGTTTTCGTTCATCCTCGCCACGCTCGGCCTTGCCCTGAAGCTGCTGCCCGAACAAGCGCGCGATCTCATCCTCGCCGGCGCGATCCTCTCGATCATGGCCAATCCGGCCTTGTTCGTGCTGATCGACCGCATCACGCGCCCGAAAAGCGCGGCGCCGGCCGTGGCGGAGCCACTCTCGTTGCGCCCGACTACGCTTCAGGGGCACGCGATCGTGGTCGGCTATGGCCGCGTCGGCCGAGTCATTGGCGAGGGCCTCAGGCGCGCCGGCGTGCCGTTCGTGGTTCTGGAGACCAGCGTCGATGTCGTGACGAAATTGCGGGCCGAAGGCGTCGAGGCACAGTGCGGCAACGCGGCCGAGCCCACGCTGCTCGAGGCCGCCAACGTTGCCGGCGCGCGATTGCTTTTCGTCGCCATCCCGATCGCGTTCGAGGCCGGGCAGGTCATCGAGCAGGCGCGCCGCGCCAATCCCACCCTGAGCATCATCGCCCGCGCACATTTCGACGCCGAGGTCGCGCACCTAGCCGGACTCGGCGCGAACGCCGTCGTGATGGGTGAGCGCGAGATCGCGGCGGCGATGGTGCGCGAGGCGTTTCCGCCGCCGCCGGGCGCGGCGACCGCCGCGTCGGCCCCCTAAGAAGCTGCTACTCGGCGGCCGCGGGCTGGAGCGTCGGCCGCCGGCGCGCGAGGCGCGTGGCCAGCAGCGCCGCGCAGAACGCCAGCGCCATGATCACCGCGGCGGCGTAGAACACCCAGGCCGGCGCGTTGTGGTCGATGAGCCAGCCGAAGGCCGGCGCGAACAGGATGCCGCCGCCCTCGAAGCCGGACGAGACGAAGCCGAACACCTTGCCGCTGTGGCCCGGCGGCGTCAGCGAGCGCACCATCAGGTCGCGCGACGGCGTGATGATCGCGAAGGCGAAGCCGGCGAACGCGAACGCCAGCAGCACCGCGGCGTAAGGGAGCCGCACGGACGCGATCAGGCACAGCATCAGCGCCGCCACGCCGTAGCCGCCGAACGCCACGAGATCGAGCCGCTTCAGGCGCATCGCGACGCCGCCGCCGACCAGCGTGCCGGCGGCGCCCCCGGCCATGAACGCGCTCACCGCCCAGGCCGCCGCCGCGAGGTCGAACGACCACAGCTTGTGCAGCGAGGAGGCGACCGCGCTGTTGAGCCCGATCGAGAGCCCGCCCGAGAGCATGTAGAACAGGAACATCATCAGGATCGGCGGCGCCAGCACGATGCCGAGCCCCATCGTCTGCACCGCGCCCTGGGGTTGCGCCGCCGGCTTCTCGCCCGCCATGCGGCGGCGCTGGCTCCACAGCAGCGCCGTCATCGTGAGGCCGGCGAGGCCTGCCGCGACGAACGCAGTCTGCCAGCCGAAGCTGCCGGCCAGCACGCCCGAGACGAACGGCCCGACCGCGAAGCCGAGATAGCCGGAGAAGGTGTGAATCGAAAAGGCGCGCGCGAGCCGGGGCGTCGAAATGTTGGCGCCGATGATCGCGTAGTCGACCGGGTGGAACACGCTGTTGCCCATGCCGGCCGTGAAGGCCAGCAGCAGCATGAGCGGAAACGTGTCGGCGAAACCGAGCAGCGCGAACGAGCCGGCGAGCAGCGTGAGCCCGCCGAACAGCACCGGCTTGGCGCCGATCCGGTCGGCCAGCACGCCGACGAGAAACTGGAAGGCGCCCGACGACAGGCTGAACGCGCTGACGACCAGCCCGGCCTTGACGAAATTGAGCTCGAGATGGGCCAAGGACGGATCCTTGACCATGAAGGCCAGGATCGTGGGCAGGCCGAAAATGTAATAGTGGCTGAAGCCGTGCGCGCCCGAAACCAGGGCGATGACGGCGGCCTCCTCGCGGGGGGTGCCGGCGCTCATGGGCTTGTCAGGGTCTCCCCGCTCTCGGATGCGCTCTCGCGCGAATGCCGCCGGCACCATAGGATGCGGTGGCGGTTATCGCCACTGGCTTGGCCTTCGCCGAGGCGCAACGTTACCATGCACCGGCTGCGGCCGGCCGGCGCGCCCGGCGGGCGGGAATAACGGCGGAAACGGGGTGTTGGTGCAATGAGTGACCGATCGGCGTCCGGCGCCTCCGGTTGCGCGGCATGACCGGCTTCGGCCCGTGAGCGGCGTCCGCGCCCTCATCCTGGAGCAGGTTCCGGCGCTCCGGCGCTATGCGCGCGCGCTGACCGGAGACCGCGAGCGCGCCGACGATCTCGTGCAAGACACGCTGGCGCGGTCGCTCAGCCGCATCCACCTCTGGCGGCCCGCCGCGAGCATTCGCCCCTGGCTGTTCACGATCATGCACAACCTCTTCCTCAACGAGCGGCGGCGGGCATCGCGGACGGTGCCGTTGGGCGCGGACCCGGCCGAGCCGGCGGCCGACCGAGCCGACAGCCGCGCGCTGCTCGACGATCTCGACCGCGCGCTCGGCCAGCTCGCCGAGGACCAGCGGGCCGCGGTGCTGCTCGTCGGCGTCGAGGAGATGAGCTACGACGACGCGGCCAAGGTGCTCGGCATTCCGATCGGCACGCTGATGTCGCGCCTCTCGCGCGGGCGCGAGCAGCTGCGCCGCCTGCTCGACGGCGACGGCCGCCCGCGCATCCGGAGGGTGAAGTGAGCGGCGCGCCGGTCAGCGAAAGCGACGTGCAGGCGCTGGTCGACGGGCGCCTCGCGCCGGCGCGCGCGGCCGAAGTGGAAGCCTGGCTCGCCGAGCGGCCCGAGGAGGCGGCGCGCGTGGCGGCGCTGCGGCAGGACCGCGACGCGCTGCGCGCCGCCTATGGCCCGATCGCCGCCGAGCCGCTGCCGCCGCGCCTCGCCGCCGAATTCGCGCGCGCGGGCACGCCGCCGTGGCGCCGCGCCGCCGCCGCGGCCGCGATCTTCGCGCTCGGCGGGGCCGCGGGATGGGCCGCGGGATATTTCGGCCACGGCCACGATCCCGAGCGCCGCGACGTGATCCGCGAGGCGATCGGCGCGCACCGCGTCTTCATCCCCGAGGTGCGCCACCCGGTCGAAGTGGCCGCCAGCGAGGAAGCGCATCTCGTCGCCTGGCTCTCGAAGAAGCTCGGCCACGCGCTGAAGGCGCCCGATCTCTCGGCGCAGGGCTTCCGCCTCGTCGGCGGACGCTTGCTGTCCGACAATGGCCGCCCGGCCGCGCTGTTCATGTACGAGAACAGCGCGGGCCTCCGCATCACGATCCACTGCGTCGCCGAACCGGGTGCGAGCGAGACCGCGTTCCGGTATCGCGAGATCGACGGCGTGGCGGCGTTCTACTGGATCGACGAGCACCTCGCCTATGCGGTGATCGGCAAGCTGCAGCGCGACCGGCTGCTCGAGATCGCGCGCGCGACCTACGCGGCGCTGGAGAAGAAATAGGCCGGAAGGTCGGTGGAGCGGCTTCTGCTCGATTTGAATGATGTCGTCCCGGGCGCGGCGCAGCATGGCGCCCTTGCTTGCGCCATGGTGCTCTGCGGACCCGGGGCCAACGCGAGGCGCCGGAGATGTCTCCACATCGCGATGCCGCGATGCCGAGGCTGGGTCCCGGGTCTGCGCCGCACCACGCCGCTGGAGTAGCGGCGTGCTGCGGCGCGCCCGGGACGACAACCTATGTTTGCTTGTACGCTCGCGCCATCGCCGGTATTGTTCGGCTAATAGTTGCGGAGAGAACCGCCATGCCCGCGCGTGCGTCCATCGCCGCCGCCATCCTCGCCGCCGGCCTCGCCGCGCCGGCGCTGGCCGACCACTATCCCGGACACTCCGGCAGCATCTACGGCCCGCGCAACGGCACCGGCACGAACTACTACGACCGGCAGCCCAACAGCGGCAGCGATTCCTGGAACCAGCCGCGCCGCCCCACGCTCGAGCACCAATGGGAGCAGCCGCGCGGCACCAACCCGTGGGACCAGCCGCGCAAGCCCGACCTCACGCCGTGGGGGAAGCCGAAGTATTGAGCGGCGCGCGGCGGCGGTGATATTCCCCGGCGGGTCGACACCGTACGGGGCATCGCCATGAACGCCGCCTATGTCTACATCGTCCGCTATTGGGTCGCGCCGCAGGCGGAGGCGCGCCTGCTCGCCTGGCTCGACGGCGGGCACACGGCCGAGGTCGCGGCGCTGCCCGGCTTTCTCTGGGCGCGGCGCGTGCGGCTCGAGGAGACCGACTCGTTCGGCTGGCGCGCGTTCACGACGATCTACGGCCTCGAATCGAAGGCCGCGCTCGACGCCTATTTCGCGAATCCGATCCGCGAGAAATTCGCGCGCGAAGCCGCCGCCTTCGCCGGCGCGTTGCGCTCGGAACGGAGCTGGGGCGCCCTGGAATTCGAGACGCCGCGCCGGTGACGGCGGGGGCGCACGGCCGCCCCCGCCGCTCCATCGGCGTTGCGGCTAGTGGATGCTGAAACGGAACGTGAGGCCGACCTCGGGCCCGTGCTGCACGGCGAGGTCCTTGAACGTCCTGTTGCCGGCCGGGAACACGAACGCGCGATAACGGGCCTGGAACGCGCAGCAATTGGCGAATTGCCAGTTGTAGCCGGCGTTGGCGTCGAACGTGACTGCGAACAGGTTGAACGGCACGTCGTTGATGGCGTTGGTCGTCGAGCGCGACTTGCCGAGGCCGACCACGAGATTGCCGAACAAAGAGTGCTCGCCGCGGGGCGTCAGCGGATGCGAGTAGCCGCCGCCGAGCTCGGCGAGATAGAAGTTGATCTTGTTGTCGAACAGCGGCGTGCCGGTGTTGAAGAAGATGAAGCCCGGCGCGTCGAGCGTGGTGCGCACGCGCTGGCGGATGTAGCGGAAGCCGCCGAACAGGCTGACGCCGGTGCCTTCGATCCGGTAGCGGATCAGCGCTTCGATGTCTCGCCGGTGGATCTCGTAGGAACCGATGCGCAGGCCGCTGGCGATCTGGGTGAAATCGCCGCCGTAATCGCTGCCGTCCATGACCGTCAGCAGGAACGACCAGTTGCGCAGGCCGGGCGGCGCCACTTCGACGGTGCCGCCGTAGAACGGGATCGTCGCCGGTTCGAACCGCGACGTCTGCCCCGAGGCGTTGAAATTGAGGAAAGAATACTGGAAGCGCGGCGTGACCGCGAACTGCCAGCTGGATTCCTGGGCAGCAGCAGGAACCGCCGCACCGGCCGTGGCAGCCAGCGTGGCGGCGAGAATCGCCTGACGAAGCCTCATTCGCACTCTCCGAATTGCGAAGAACGCGAATCCCCGGGCGACCCTAGCCGCGATCGGTGCCGACAATCAAGCACTTGCGGCACGAAGCGCGCCCGGCCGCGGCTCAGGGCGGGATCGGGATCTGGCGGTCGGGGGCGCGCGCCGGCGGCTGATAGGGCTGCGCGGGCTGGGCCGGGCGCTGCGTGGCCGCCGGCGGCGCCGGCCGCGTGCGCTCGGTTTCGGCACGGCGGCGCGCCTCGTCCTCGCGGCGGCGGCGCGCGGCCTCTTCCTGGCGCGCGCGCAGGGCGCGCAGCTCGGCGCGCAGGCTGGCGAGCTCGGCGGCGCCGGCGTCGAGCCGCTCGGCCTCGGCGAGCTTGCGCGCGGCGTCGGCGGCGCGGCCGGCCGCGATGTCGCGCTCGATCGCCGCCGCCAGCTCCGCGATCCGCGCGGCGATGCGCGGGCGCAGCTCGCCGGCGAGCGCGTCGGCGTCGGCGGCGGCGCGCTTGGCTTCGGCCGAGGCGGGCTCGATCTTGAGCGCGTTCGCGGCCGCGTCGCGCGCCTCGTCGAGCGACCGCCGCGCCTCGGGCAGCTTGTTCTCCGCCATCTGCGCGCGCGCCTGGCGCAGCTGCGCCTCCGCCTTGTCGACGAGGCCCTTGAGCCGATCGGCACGCGCCCGCTCCGCGTCGGCGCGCTTCTTCTCCTCGGCGTCGCGCTCCGCGTCCGCGCGGCGCTTCTGCTCTTCCTCCGCCTTCTTGCGCTCGTCCTCGGCGCGGCGCCTGGCCGCCTCCTCCTCGGTCTTGCGGCGCTGCTCGGCGTCTTCGGCCCTCCTGCGCTCTTCGTCCGCGCGCCGCTTCGCGGCGTCCTCCTCGGCCTTGCGGCGTTCCTCTTCGGCCTTCCGGCGCTGCTCTTCCTCGGCCTTCTTGCGCTCTTCCTCCGCCTTGCGGGCGTCTTCGGCGGCCTTGCGTCTGGCCTCTTCCTCGGCGCGGCGGCGCTGCTCGTCCTGCGCGCGGCGCTGGCGCTCCGCTTCTTCCGCACGGCGCGCCTCGTCGGCGCGCTGGCGCTCGATGTCGCGAATCGCGGCGGTCGAGACCTCGCCGCGGCCGGGCGAGAACGCGCCGCCGATCCATGCGGCCGAAGCGCCGACGGCGAGAATGGCGCCGACGCCCGCGGCGATCAGCGCCGGCCCGATGCGGCGGCGTGCGGCCGGCGGCGGCAGCGCCGCGCCCTGCACGCGCGGCGGCGGCGCCAAGGTGCCATCGTGCGGCGGCGGCCGGATATCCGCCGCCACGAGCGTGCGCTCGGGCGCCATGCCGGTCGGCGCCTCGGACGGCACCGGCGGCGGCTCGGGCGCCGCCTGCTTCAGCAACGCGAGCAGCTCGGCGACGGTCTGCGGCCGGTCGTCTTCGCTGACCGCCAGCGCCTTCTCGGCCATCGCCATCATGGCCGGCGGATACGCGCCCTTGGCCGCCGCCGCGATCGCGGGCAACGGGTCGGGCCGCCCGCGGAACTTCGCGGCGACGCGCGAGGGCGCCGCCAGCGGCTTCTCGCCGGTCATGCAGCGGTACATCACCGCGCCGACCGCATAGATGTCGGTCCACGGACCCTGATTGCCGTGCGCCTCGTACTGCTCGTAGGGCGCGTAGCCTTCGCTGACGATCGCGGTGAGGCTCTTGCTCTGCTGGCCGAGCGCCTGCCGCGCGGCGCCGAAATCGATCAGGATCGGGCGGCCGTCGGTCGAGATGAAGATGTTGTCGGGCTTGATGTCGCGGTGCAGGAAGCCGGCCTCGTGCACGTGCGCCAGCCCGTCGAGCAGCGGCAGCATCAACTCGAGGATCTCGTGGGCCTCGATCGTTTCGAGCTCGCGCAGCACCGTCCCGAGGCTCTTGCCCTCGATGTACTGCATCACGAGGTAGGCGGTGCCGTTGGCCTCGAAGTAGCGCTCGATCGCGACGACGTTCGGATGCGCGAATTTGACGAGCGTCTGCGCTTCCTGGCGGAAGCGGTCGATGCCCCAGCGGTACATCTCGTGGTTCTCGCCGGTGATCGGGCGGACCGACTGGCCGTCGGTGCCGCGCGTCGCGATTCCGGTCGGCAGGAACTCCTTGATCGCGACCTTGCGCCCGAGCAGGGTCTCGACGGCGAGATAGGTTATGCCGAATCCGCCCGCGCCCAGCACGCGCTCGACGCGGTATCCGTCGAGCTCGTAGCCGACCGGCAGCGCCAGGACGTTGATGCTGGGGGCGTCCAAATACGGCAATTCCCGGCATGAAACGGACATTGCGCCGCGCGGCGCTGGCCGGCGGCCCGAATCCCCGCCGGGAAACTAGCAGAGAACGACCGCCCGCGCGATCATTCTTCCCGCGCCGCCGTCCCGGCGCCGCCGTTCCGGCGCCGCGACGCGCGCCGGACGCCCGCATGGCGGACCCGCGCGCCGCCGCGATTGCGCTCCGCCGCCGCTTGGTTCAAACATCGCCTCGAGGACGAACGAGCGCACGGGGAGGAGCCGCCGCGGCGGCCGCGCCATGGAATTCGGCATTTTCGACCATCTCGACCGCAACGACCGGCCGCTGACGCAGTTCTACGAGGAGCGGCTGAAGCTCATCGAGCTCTACGACCGGATGGGCTTCTACGGCTATCACATCGCCGAGCACCATTCGACGCCGCTCGGCATGGCGCCCTCGCCGAGCGTGTTCCTCTCGGCGGTGGCGCAGCGCACGCGCCGTCTGCGCTTCGGGCCGCTCATCTACATCCTGCCGCTCTATCACCCGCTGCGCCTGGTCGAGGAGATCTGCATGCTCGACAACATGTCGGGCGGGCGGCTCATGCTCGGCGTCGGGCGCGGCATCTCGCCCTACGAGGTCGGCTATTACGGAATCGACCCCGCCGAATCGCAGCCGCGCTACGTGGAGGCGCTCGAGCTGATCCTCGCCGCGCTGCGCTCGCCGGCGCTCACCTTCGAGGGCAAGTTCTACCGCTTCAAGGACGTGCCGATGGAGCTGGCGCCGGTGCAGAAGCCGCACCCGCCGCTGTGGTACGGCGTCATCAACCCCGACGCGACGCCGTGGCTGGCCAAGAACCGCATCAACATCGTCAGCCACGTGCCGGCGCCGCTGATGGGCACGATCAGCGCTCGCTATCGCGCCGAGTTCCGCGCCGCGCACGGCCCGGGCGCGCCGTTGCCGAAGATGGGCCTCGGCCGCCACATCGTCATCGCCGAGCGCGGCGCCGACGCGCTGGCGCTGGCGCGGCGCGCCTATGCGCGCTGGTTCCGGAGCTTCACGGCGCTCTGGAAGAAGCACAGCTCGAAGCCGGTCTCGGCCTCCTACCCCGAGGATTTCGACGCGCTGCGCGAGATGGGCACCGGCATCGCCGGCTCGCCCGCCGAGGTGCGCGACGTGCTGCTGCGCCAGCTCGCCGAGAGCGGCGCCAACTATTTCGTCTGCCGCTTCGCGTTCGGCGATCTCGCGTTCGACGAGGCGCAGCAATCGCTGAAACTGTTCGCCGATCACGTCATGCCCGCCATGGCCGCCCAGGCGGCGGAATGAGCGCGTCTTCAGGGAGTTAGTGAAAATGGCCGCCAAGAAGAAAACCGCGAAGAAGCCCGCCTACAGCAAGGCGGTGGAGGCGGCGCTCGCCGACCTCGTGATCGCGAATCGCATCCTCGCCAACGAAGGCGTCATCGACGCGTTCGGACACGTGAGCATCCGCCACCCCGAGCGCGACGACCGCTATTTCCTCGCGCGCTCGCGCAGTCCGGAGCTCGTCGAGCGCGGCGACATCCTCGAATTCGACCTCGACAGCAACCCGATCCATCCCGACGGCCGCACGATGTATTCCGAGCGGCCGATCCACGGCTGCATCTACAAGGCGCGGCCCGAAGTGCAGGCCGTCTGCCACAACCACGCGCATTCGCTGATCCCGTTCGGCGTCACCGGCAGCGAGATCAGGCCGATCTGGCACGTGGCCGGCAGCATCGGCGCCGAGGTGCCGATCTGGGACATCCACGACGAGTTCGGCGACACCGATCTGCTGGTGACCAACAACGACACCGGCGGCTCGCTCGCCAAGAAGCTCGGGCACCATCGCTGCGCGCTGATGCGGGGCCACGGCGCCGTCGTGGCCGCCCACACGCTCAAGGCCGCCGTCTACGTCGCGATCTACCTGATGGCCAACGCGAAGCTGCTCAAGGAAGCGCGCGAGATGGGGCAGGTCACCTATCTCAGCCCCGGCGAGGTGAAGCTCGCCGAGCAGATGAACTTGAAGGAGAACGCGCAGCGGCGGACCTGGGAATACTGGGCCCGCCGCGCCGGTTTCAAGGTGAGCGTGAACGACTGAAACGCGGCGCTAGGCGCGCTTGATGGCGAGGGCGTAGCTGTCGCGCCCGGCCGCGGTCGTCACCTCGATCAGGAGGCGGCCGGATTTCGGCAGCGTTCCCGACCACCGCTTGACGCCGCGGCCGTCCTTGGGCGCGGCGCCCCATTTCGGCTTGCCGCCGGCGGCCTCGTCGGGCATCAGCGTGAGCGCGGATTTCCGCGCGTCGAGCGCGATCTCGACCTTCTGGCCCGGCTTGCCGGTCAGCACCCATTCGTGGGTGTGGTCGCCCTTGATCGTCTGGCGGATGCTGGCCTCGTTGGACCCCGGCGCGAACCGCACCGGCTTCGTGAAGGCGGGCTCGGGGCCGCAGGCTTGCGCGGCCGCGCCGAAAGCGAAGGACGCGGCGCAAGCGCCGCCAAGGACGAGAAGAACGTTGCGCCGGTTCATGGCTGGCTCCTGCGTTGCGTGCGGGAACACGGCCGTTCCCGATCGCGGCGAACCTACGCGGCGCAGCGGGCGCGCGCAGTGAACGCGTTCACTCCGCCCCGCATACGCGAAGTTGCGGCTTGCCGCGCCGCGCGCCCGTCTGCGATACTTGGCCGATCCGCGCACCGAACAAGCGAAAGCGGATCAGGGAGGATACGATGCTGCACGCCCGCCTTCTCGCCGCGGCCGCCTTGGCCTGCGGCGCCGCGGCGCCCGCGCTCGCGGATTTCGGCGACAAGAACCCCATCACCGTCACGCTGACGGGCTCGACGCCCACCGGCTATCCGCGCGCGATGGCCGAGGGCCTCAACGCCGTCGTGCGCGACGCCTATCCCGGCTCCTCGATCTCGCTGAAGCCGAGCTCGCCGGGCGGCGCGGTGCTGCTCGTCTCCGAGGGACAGGCCGACATGACCGTGACCGGAACCGGCACGGAGATCCGGCTCGCGAACGAGGGCAAGGCGCCCTACGAGAAGCCGCTCAAGGGCAAGTTCAGCTACGTGATGATGCTGTTCGACAGCCAGCTCATCCACGTGTTGATGACCAAGGCCTGGGCCGACGAGAACGGCATCAAGAGCTGGGACGACATCGCCAAGAAGAAGCCCAAGATGCGCCTGGCCATCAACCGCATCGACAACCCGCAGACCACGATCGGCGGCCCCTACGAGGTGATGAAGGCCTACGGCTTCACCTACGACGACGTCCGCAAGTGGGGCGGCAGCTACGTTCTCGGCAACAGCTCGTTCGGCCTCGACGCCATCGTCGACGGCAAGGCCGACGTCTTCATGAACGTGCGCAATCTCGGCGATTCGCTGATCAAGGATATCGCGGGCAAGCGCGAGCTGCGTTGGATCGCGGCCGACCCCGAGAAGATGAAGACGGCCGCCGCCGCCTTCGACAACACGGTCGCGATGGTGCCGAGGGGCGCGTATCCGTTCATGGAGTCCGATCAGCCGACGATCAACCAGTGGGTCGCCATGCTCGCCGGGACGCACGTCTCCGAGGAGGCGGTGTACAAGTACGTCAAGGCGATCGCCGAGGCGGAGGAGCGCGTGCGCAAGATCGGCGGCAACATTCGCGGCTTCTCCGTGGCCGGCATGGTGCGCAATCCCGCGAACCTTCCCTATCACCCCGGTGCAGCGCGCTATTACCGCGAAAAGGGCCTGATCAAGTAACGCCGGCCGCCGTTTTCGAATGAACCCAGCCGGTACGGTCCAGCCGGGTGCCGCCGTCACCCGGCGCCCCTGGCTGCGTTGGCTGCGCGAAGGAAGCCGGCACCGCCCGAGCGGGCGTCTGCGGATCCTCATCGCGGCCGGCTCGGTCGCGGGGGCGCTCTACGTGCTCTGGGTCGGCGCGCTGGCGACGATCGCCGGCCAGGGCGCGGCCGCGGCCGCCAAATGGCTGAGCAGCCAGGGTATCGGCGCCGCCTGGCTCGACGCGTTCGCCACCTGGGCGGGCGCGTTCTCGGCCAAGCAGCACCTCGACATCTCGATCTTCATCGGGATCACCTTCCCGATCGCGTTCCTGACCACCACGTCGCACCGGGACCGCAAGACGCTGGCCTGGACCGACGTCGCCCTGGCCGCGCTGTCGTTCGCCGTGGCCGCCTACTATGTCGTGAACTACGAGCGGTTCCTGAACTGGAACTTCGGCATGACGCGGCCGACCGCGATGGAGATCGGCGTCGGCCTCGTTCTCATCGGCCTGGTGGTGGAGCTGTGCCGGCGCTGCACCGGCTGGGGCCTCACGACGCTGGTGCTGGTGCTGCTCGCGTTCACGGTCTTGGGCCACCTGCTGCCGGGCGCGCTCAGCCACCGGAGCTTCACGATGAACTACTTCATCGAGATGCTGACGGTGGAGAAGCAGGGCATCTTCGGCTCGCCGCTCGAAGTGGCGGCGACCTATGCGTTCCTGTTCGTGCTGTTCGGCAGCTTCTACGAGAAGACCGGCGGCGGTCGGCTGTTCTTCGATCTCGCCGGCGCGGTGACGGGGCGCATGCGCGGCGGCGCGGCCAAGGCGTGCGTGACGGCCAGCGGACTCTACGGCTCGGTCTCGGGCAGCCCCACGGCCGACGTGGCGACGACCGGGCCGCTCACGATCCCGATCATGAAGCGGATGGGCATTCCCGCCGCGCGCGCCGGCGCCATCGAGGCCGCCGCCTCGTCGGGCGGCGCGATGCTGCCGCCGGTGATGGGCGCCGTCGCGTTCATCATGTCGGACCTGACCAACATCGCCTATTCGAAGATCGCGTGGGCGTCGTTGCTGCCGGCCCTGCTCTATTACGTGGCGATCTATCTGCTGGTGCACAACGAGGCGATCCGCAACAACGAAGGTCGGATGGCGGAATCGGAGATCGTGGGGCTGCCCGCGGCGCTCCGCAACGGCTGGCGGCACCTCTTTCCGCTGCTCGCGCTGATCGGCTTCCTCGTCGCCGGCTACACGCCGGTCTATGTCGCCGCCGGCTCCACCGCCGCGGTCATCGTCCTGTCGTGGTTCTCGCCGAAACAGGCGATCGGTCCGCGCCGCTTCGTCGAGTGCTGCACCGACACGATCCATCAGCTGGTGCCGCTGGTCGGCGCCGTCGCCGGCGCGGGCATCGTGATCGGCTGCATCGAGATCAGCGGACTCGCCGGCAAGTTCACGCTGCTGATCAGCTACCTGTCGGGCGGCCTGCTCGTGCCGACGCTGATCCTCGCGGCGGTCTTCCTGGTCCTGCTGGGCATGGGAATGCCGACGCCCGCCGTCTACATCACCGGCGCGGCCTTGCTGGCGCCGACCCTGATCCAGAAGTTCGGCCTGCCGGAGATGCAGGCGCATCTCTTCATGCTGTATTTCGCGTGCCTCTCCGCGATCACGCCGCCGGTGGCGGTGGCCAATTTCGCGGCCGGCGCGATCGCCGGCGCCAACCCGATGGCGCTCGGCCCCTACGCCGTGAAGCTCGCCGTCGGCGGTTTCGTGCTGCCGTTCTTCTTCCTGTTCAATCCCGGCCTCAACATGCAGGGCGGCCTGGCCGCCATCGCGCCGGCGGTGGCGTTCGGCACGGCGCTCGTGGTGTTCGGCTCCTACGCGATGCAGGGCTGGTTCGGGCGGCGGCACATCGGCGCTATCGAGCGCCTCGTCCTGGTCGCCGCCGGCGTCGCCTGCATCGTGCCGCGGCTCGACGTGCAGCTGGCCGGCGCCGCGGCCGGGATCCTCGCGCTGCTGGCCGTCCGGTGGCTGAAGGCGCCGGTGCCCGCCCGAGCGCCGCAGGGCTGAGCGCGCGCCGCCCGCACCGCGGCCGGCCCCTGCGATCAGCCGTCGAGCCGGCGCCCGCTCGCGGCATCGAACAGATGGACGTGGCGCGGCGCCACGTCGAGGCGCAGCGTTTCGCCGGCCTTGTGCGGCGCGCCGCCGTCGGCGCGCGCCACCAGCGCCGCCCCGCCCGGCACCCGGCCGTAGAGCAGCGCGTCGGCGCCGAGGTTCTCGACCAGCTCGATCGCGAGCGCGAGCGGGCCGTTGGAGCTCGCCACGAGATGCTCGGGGCGGATCCCGACCTTGAGCGCGCGCCCGGCGGCCGCGCCGCGGGGCCCGTCGAGCGCCAGCGCCGGGCCGTCGGCGCCGCCGAGTCGCACGCGCGCCCCGCCGGGCTCGAGCGCGCCCTCGACGATGTTCATCGCCGGCGAGCCGATGAATCCGGCGACGAACAGGCTGGCCGGCCGCGAATAGACCTCGTCGGGCGTTCCGATCTGCTCCGCGGCGCCCTGGTTCATCACCACGAGCCGGTCGGCGAGCGTCATCGCCTCCACCTGGTCGTGCGTGACGTAGAGACTGGTCGTGGCGAGGCGGCGCTGCAGGCGCTTGATCTCCACGCGCACCTGGCCGCGCAGCTTCGCGTCGAGGTTGGAGAGCGGCTCGTCGAACAGGAACGCCTTGGGCTCGCGCACGATCGCGCGGCCCATCGCGACGCGCTGGCGCTGGCCGCCCGAGAGCTGGCGCGGGCGCCGGTCGAGCAATTCGGCGAGGCCGAGCGTCTCCGCCGCCGCGCGCACGCGGCGGTCGATCTCGGCCTTCGGCATGCGGCGGTTCCGGAGCCCGTAGGCCATGTTGTCGTAGACGCGCATGTGCGGATAGAGCGCGTAGTTCTGGAACACCATCGCGATGTCGCGCGCCGCCGGCTCCTTGTCGTTCACGCGCGCGCCGTCGATGCGCACCTCGCCGCCGGTGATCGTCTCGAGCCCGGCCACCATGCGCAGCAGCGTGGACTTGCCGCAGCCCGACGGGCCGAGCAGCACGATCAGTTCGCCGTCGGCGACCGCGAGGTCGATGCCTTTCACGGCATCGACGCCGTTCGCGTAGGTCTTCCGCACCTGTACGAGATCGATCGTCGCCATCGCTATTTCTCGCTCTCGACGAGGCCCTTCACGAACCAGCGCTGCATGACGAGCACGACGATCACCGGCGGCACGAGCCCGAGCACGGCGGTGGCCATCACGAGGTTCCAGGTGGGCGCCGCGTCGACGACGTTGACCATGCGCGAAATGCCCATGACGACGGTGTAGTAGCTCTCCTTGGTCGAGACGAGCAGCGGCCAGAGATACTGGTTCCAGCCGTAGATGAACTGGATGACGAAGAGCGCGGCGATGTTGGTCTTGGAGAGCGGCAGCAGGATGTCGCGGAAGAAGCGCAGCGGTCCGGCGCCGTCGATGCGCGCCGCCTCGGCCAGCTCGTCGGGCACGGTCAGGAAGAACTGGCGGAACAGGAACGTGGCGGTGGCCGAGGCGATGAGCGGGATCGTGAGGCCGGCATAGGTGTCGATCATGCCCAGGCCGGCCACCACCTCGTAGGTGGGCATGATGCGCACTTCCACGGGCAGCATGAGCGTCACGAAGATGATCCAGAAGAAGCCCATGCGGAACGGGAAGCGGAAGTAGACGATGGCGTAGGCCGAGACGATCGAGATCGAGATTTTCCCGATCGCGATCACGAGCGCCATGATCAGGCTGTTGATCAGCATCGTGCCGACCGGCGCGTTGGCCGACTGGCCGATGCCCGAGCGCAGCACCGCGAGATAGTTCTCGACCAGGTGGGTGCCGGGCCAGAACGGCGCCGGCGACTGGAACATGCGGCTCACGTCGTGCGTGGACGCGACGAACGCGATCCACAGCGGCAGGCAGACGATGCCGATCCCGACGATCAGCGTCAGATGCGAGAAGACGGTGACGAACGGCCGGTTCTCGACCATCAGTAGTGCACCTTGCGCTCGACGTAGCGGAACTGGATCACCGTGAGCGCGATCACGATCGCCATCAGCACCACCGACTGCGCCGCCGAGCCGCCGTAGTCCTGGCCGCGGTAGCCGTCCGACCAGACGCGGAAGACCAGAATCTCGGTGGCGCGGCCGGGGCCGCCCTGGGTGAGCGCGTGGACGATGCCGAAGCTCTCGAAGAACAGGTGCACGAGATTGAGCACGAGCAGGAAGAACGTCGTCGGCGAGAGCAGCGGAAAGACGATCGTCCAGAATCGCTTGGTCGGCCCCGCGCCGTCGATGGCCGCCGCCTCGATCACCGAGCGCGGGATCGACTGCAGGCCGGCGAGGAAGAAGATGAAGCTGTAGCTCACGTACTTCCACGCGGCGGCGATCGTGACCAGGAACAGCGCCTGGTCTCCGTCGACGTAGTAGTTCCATTTGATGCCGACCGCATCGAGCGCGTGGGCGACGACCCCGATCGTGGGGTTGAACATGAATCCCCACAGCACGCCGGCCAGCGCCGGCGCCACCGCGTAGGGCCAGATCAGCAGCGTCTTGTAGGCGCCGGCGCCGCGGATCACGCGGTCGGCCATCACCGCGAGCAGCAGCGCGAAGCCCATCGCCAGGAGGCAGCTCGCGAGCGTGAATACCGCCGTGATCCGCAGCGAGGCGAGGTAGTAGCCGTCGGAAAACACGCGCTCGAAGTTCTCGAACCAGACGAAGCGCGTCTTGAGGCCGAGCGCGTCCTGCACGTGCACGGCCTGGAACAGCGCCTCGCCCGCCGGCCAGAAGAAGAAGATCAGCGTGATGGCGATCTGCGGCAGCAGCAGCGCATAGGGCAGTGCGACGCCCCCGAAGGTGGCGCGCTTGATCACGCGAGCACCGACGAATCAAGAGCCCTTCTCCCCCTGGGGGAGAAGGGATGGGATGAGGGGGCGACGCGGGTAAGGCGTGGGCGCCGTGCCCCTACCCCATCCCCCTCACCCCGCGAACCCCGAGGGTTCGCAGGGGGAGAGAGGGGCGCGTAGCGCGCCGTCACTTCGCCACGCTACTTGTTCGCCCGCTCGAACGCGCGGAGCTGCTCGTTGCCGCGCTTCACCGCTTCGTCGAGCGCCTGCTTGGCCGTCTTCTTGCCGGCCCAGACCTGCTCGAGCTCCTCGTCGATGATGTCGCGGATCTGCGTGAAGTTGCCGATGCGCAGGCCCTTGGTGTGCTCGGTGGGCGGCTTGTTGGTAAGCTGCAGCACCGGAATGTCGCGGCCCGGATTCTTCTCGTAGAAGCCCTGCTTCTTCGTGAGCTCGTAGGCGGCATGGGTGATCGGCACGTAGCCGGTCTTCTGGTGCCAGCCCGCCTGCACTTCGGCGTCCGAAAGATAGGCGAAGAACTTCGCGACGCCCTTGTAGTCGCCGGCCGGCTTGCCGTTGAGCACCCAGAGCGTGGCGCCGCCGATCACGCCGTTCTGCGGCGCGCCGGGCACGTCGGGCCAATAGGGCAGCACGGTGATGCCGAACGGCGTGTCCTTCATCGCCGTGGCGAAGCCGCCGGTGAGTCCCGCCGAACCCATGAACATGCCGCATTCGCCGCCGCTGAACTTGGCGTTCGGTTTGTTCTCGCGGCCGCCATAGACGAAGATTCCGTCCTTGTGCCAGTCGGCGAGCTGCTGGATGTGCTTCACGCGCACCGGATCGTTGATCGTCAGCTCGATATCGAGCCCGCCGAAGCCGTTCTGCTTCGTCGCGAAAGGCACGTTGTGCCAGGCGCCGAGATTCTCGATCTGGATCCAGGAAGGCCAGCCGGTCGAGAAGCCGCATTTCATGCCCGAGGCGAGCAGCTTCTTGCTGGCCTCGGCCATTTCCGGCCACGTCTTGGGCGGCTTCTCGGGATCGAGGCCGGCCTTCTTGAACGCCGCCTTGTTCCAATAGAGCACCGGCGTCGACGAGTTGAACGGCATCGAGAGCAGCTTGCCGTCCACGGTGGAGTAGTAGCCGTAGACCGGGCCGATATAGGCCTTGGGATCGAACGGCTCCTTGGCCTCGGCCATCACTTCGTACACGGGCTTGATGGCGCCCTTGGCGGCCATCATCGTTGCGGTGCCGACCTCGAACACCTGCACGATGTGCGGCTGCTGGCGCGCGCGGAACGCGGCGATGGCGCCGGTCATCGTCTCGGTGTAGGTGCCGCGGTAGATGGCTTTGACGACGTAGTCCTTCTGCCGCTTGTTGAACCCTTCGACCAGTTCGTTGAGCGACTGTCCGAGCTGCCCGCCCATCGCGTGCCAGAACTGGATTTCGGTCTGCGCGCCCGCCGGCGCCGCCGCGAACAGCGCCGCAGCCGCGGCGCCGAGCCACATCGTCCTCATGCCTGACCTCTCGTTTTGAACCTTGGCGTTCGCTCCCGGCCCCGCCGGCGCCTCGGCGCCCCCGCGGCCGGGGAACAGCATCCGACATTAGCGGGCGCGTGTGAAGGTCCGATGTCGGCGGCCGGCGCGAGGGTGGCCGCCGCCGGTCACCGCCACCGCCGCTGCAGCAGCCTGAACAGGCCGAGCAGCGGCGCGGTGACGGCGATCAGCGCGGCGCCGAGCAGGATCGGCGCGGCGGGATCGCCGGTGACGTCGCGCGACCAGCCGCCGGCGCTCGGCAGCAGCGCGAAGCCCAGGAACCACAGCGCGTAGAACAGGCCGAGGCCGAAGGCGCGGTTGCCGGTGCCGAGCGCCTCCAGCGGCAGCGCCGCCTGCACGCCCGCGCCCATCAGCACGACGAGGCCCGACAGCGTGAGCCACAATGTGTAGTGCGTGTCGAGCGCGAACAGAACGACGCCGGCGGCGCCGAGCAGCAGCGTGACGCAGGTGAACGTCACCGGCCCCCGGTACCGCCCGGTGAACCAGCCGCCGAGGATCACGCCGGCGATCGCCGCCCACATATTGAGGCTGACCACCGCGCCGGCCTCGACCGGCCCGAGCCCGCGCGCGGCGAGGAACGACGGCGCGAAGCTGATGACGATGATGTGGCCGGAATTGATCGTGCTCCACGCGATGCCGGAGACGACGACGAGCGCCGCCGCGCGCCGCCCGAGGCGCTGGCTGCCGCCCGCCGCCGCGGCCTCGTGATAGCCGGGCGGATGGCGGAACGTGGCCGCCATCGTCAGCAGCGCCACGGCGGCGAGCGCGCCGCTGGTGAGGAAGATCCAGTGCCAGGCCAGGCCCGCGCCGAGCGCCGGCTGCGCGATGAGCGCGACCGCGATGCCGACCGGCCAGCCGTTGAGGAACAGCGCCATCGCCAGGAACCGCTCGCCGCCCTGGAACCAGTCGCCGACCGCCTTGGTCATCACCACGAACAGGAACACGACGCCGAACGCCGAGACGAGCCGGCCGCCCATCACCCACGCGAAGTCGCCGCCGATCGCCGAGACGCCGCCGCCGGCCGTCATCAGCGCGAGGCCGAACAGCAGCAGGTTCTTCTCGCCGACGCGCCGCGCGATGATGCCTCCGGGCAATGCGAACAGGATCCCCGGAAGGGTGTAGAAGCCGACCAGGCTGCCGACCGTGGCGTAGTCGATGTCGAACTCGGAGATCAGCCACGGCGCGGCGCTGGCGGCGGCCTGGAACTGGTAGCCCATCGCCACGCGCACGACGACGAGCATCCACAGCACCATCCA
>JAEULD010000098.1 GCA_016792765.1 Candidatus Odyssella sp. | reverse complement strand
TTCCGAATCCTCGCCATACATCGAGACGCGCTCGAGCGGCGCCGGCGGGGGCAGGCCTGCGGCCGGCGAGAGCGCCGCCGCGTCCGGCGACGCATCCTGCGTGTGGCCGACCGCCTCGACCGACGCGGCCTCCACGATGCGCGCCTTGTCGGGCACGACGAAGCCGTAGCGCTGCCTGTGCGCGGAATCGAAGCGTTCGGAAATCTCGGCCAGCGTGCCGAACTCGACGACGAGGGCCGTGTCGGTGCCCTCGATCTTCACGTGGACGCGGCGGATGACCTCCGTGCGCGCGGGATCGATGCCCTGCGCGAGCAATTCCTGCCGCGCCTCGGCGCCGAGCGCGTCGAGCGTCGCGGCGATGCCCGGCAGCGCCTCGGCGCCGAGCTTCGCCTCGACCGCCTTCTCGCGCAGCGCGCGCACGTCGGCGAGGCCCATGCCGTAGGCCGAGAGCACGCCGGCGAACGGATGGATGAAGATGCGCGTCATGCCGAGCGAATCGGCGACGAGGCAGGCGTGCTGGCCGCCCGCGCCGCCGAAGCATTGCAGCGCGTATTCCGTCACGTCGTAGCCGCGCTGGATCGAGATTTCCTTGATCGCGTTGGCCATGTTCTCGACCGCGATCTTGACGAAGCCGGCCGCCACCTCCTGCGGCGTGCGCGCGTTGCCGGTCTTGGCGCGGATCTGGTCGGCGAGCGCGCCGAATTTCCGGCTCACCACGGCGCCGTCGAGCGGCTGGTCGCCCTCGGGGCCGAACACTTTCGGGAAGAAATCCGGCTGGATCTTGCCGAGCATCAAATTGGCGTCGGTGACGCAGAGCGGGCCGCCGCGGCGATAGCAGGCGGGGCCGGGATTGGCGCCGGCCGAATCGGGGCCCACCCGGTAGCGGCTGCCGTCGAAATGCAGGATCGAGCCGCCGCCGGCCGCCACCGTGTGGATCTGCATCATCGGCGCGCGCATGCGCACGCCGGCGACGAGGGTCTCGAACGCGCGCTCGAAGGTGCCGGCATAGTGCGAGACGTCGGTGGACGTGCCGCCCATGTCGAAGCCGATGATCTTGCCGAAGCCGGCCATCTCGGCCGTGCGCACGGCGCCGACGATGCCGCCGGCCGGGCCGGATAGGATCGAGTCCTTGCCCTGGAAACGGCGCGCGTCGGTGAGGCCGCCGTTCGATTGCATGAACATGAGGCGCGCGCCGCCCAGCTCGCCCGCCACCTGGTCGACGTAGCGGCGCAGGATCGGCGAGAGATAGGCGTCGACGACGGTCGTGTCGCCGCGGCCCACCAGCTTCATCAGCGGCGAGACTTCGTGCGAGACGGAGACCTGCGTGAAGCCGATCTTCTTCGCGAGCGCGGCAACCGCGCGCTCGTGCGCCGGGAAGCGGTAGCCGTGCATGAACACGATCGCGGCCGCGCGGATGCCGGCTTCGTGGGCGGCGCGGAGATCGCGCTCGGCGGCGGCGAGATCGGGCACCTTCAGCACTTCGCCCTTCGCCCCGACGCGCTCGTCGATCTCGACGACGCGCTCGTAGAGCAGCTCGGGCAGCACGATCTGGCGCACGAACAGCTTCGGGCGGTTCTGGTAGGCGATGCGCAGCGCGTCGGCAAAGCCCTTGGTGATCACCAGCAAGGTGCGCTCGCCCTTGCGCTCGAGCAGCGCGTTGGTGGCGACGGTGGTGCCCATCTTCACCGCCTCGATGCGCTCGGCGGGAATCGGGTCGCCGCCCTTCAAGCCGAGCAGCTCGCGGATTCCCTGCAGCGCCGCGTCGCGATAGCGCTCCGGGTTCTCCGAGAGCAGCTTGTGCGTCACCAGCGCGCCGTCGGGCCGCTTGGCGACGATGTCGGTGAACGTGCCGCCGCGGTCGATCCAGAACTGCCAGCGGGCGGAGGGCGAAGGCGCGGAAGGGGTCATGATCCAGCCGGAAAAATCCGGCCGCGACCCTATCCGAATGCCCGGCGAATCGAAATGCGCTTGCCTAGCGCGGCGGGAACGGCTTCGTCGCCTGGCCGGCCGCGATCACCCGCCCGGCGCCGTCGAGCGCCTGCACGGTCCATTGATAGCGGTGCGTGCCGCCGGGCGGGCACGGGCCGGTGTAGAAGAACGCGCCGGCCGCGATCTCGGCGCCGCCGGCATAGTCGATCGTGCCGCCGCCATGGTCGAAGCCCGGCTTGTCGAGGTCCTTCATCGCGAAGCGCAGCTTCTTCGTGCCGGCGGGGATGCCGCCGATCTTGAAGGCGGGCGGCTTGGTGCCGCAGGCGGCGATGCCGGTCCACGAGAAATCCACCGTCAGCGGCGCCTGTGCCGCGGCCGGACCCGCCGCCAGGAGGGAAGCCAGGATCGCCATGCCTGCGAGACTGCGTTTCATGCCGCTTCTCCTTTCGCGTTCCGGCCGCTCACGGCTCGAGCACGATCTCCTTCGTCGCCGAGCCGTCGCCGGGATCGTAGACCCAGCGCTGCGCCGTGCCCTCGCGCTGGTAGAGAAGACGGGGGTCCCAGCCCAGCTTGCGCGACAGTGTGAAGCCGCTGCCGTCGCGCTCCGGATAGTAGAGCCAATCGCCGAGCGCGGCGAACGTGCCGATGTCGCGGCCTTTCACCCGTTCGATGTCGAGCGCCGCGGCCTCGGCGACGCCGGGAAAACGGCGGTTCGCCGCACGGAAACGCTCGATCGCGGCGATGATCGGCAATGCCGAGCGCGCGAGCGCCGTCAGCCGCGGATCGCGGTCGTCGGGATACTCGCCCGGCGTGCGCCCGCCCGGCGCTTCGGCACGCACGGCCGGCGGCCAGGCTGAGGCGAGCAGCAGCGTCGCGATCGCGCGGCGGCGGTTCATGCGTGGGGGCTCCGCGGCGCCAGGGCCGCTCTCGACCGGCGCGCGCCAGCGCTGCGGGAACGCAGGCACAACCCGAGCGTTTGTATCGCGGGCTCGCTTCCGCGGTGCATTTGCCATGCTGTACTGGGCACTGGTCTTCCTGCTCGTCTCGCTGGTCGCGGCGCTGTTCGGCTTCGGCGGCATCAGCGCCGCCTCCGCCGATCTAGCGCGCATCCTGTTCTTCGTCTTCGTCGTGCTGTTCGTCCTGAGCCTGGTCTTCGGCCTCGCGCGCCGGCGCAGCCCTTAGCCCGGCGGCGGTTGCCGCGCAGGCCGCGGCGTTGCGGCGGATTGACCGCGCGTCCGCGCCGGCGCTGGCTGGGGCCAAGCTGCACGGAGAACGGCCATGCCGCGGCGCGCGCTTAGGTTCCTGCTCGGCTTCGGGCTCCTGCTCGGCGCACACGCGGCCGCCGCGCAGGACGCCGCGGACCGCCTGATCGTGCCCGGCCGGCGCGCCGGCGCGATCGCCATGGCGACGACGCCGGCCGATCTTCCCCGCCTCTACGGCGCCGCGAATCTCAAGCACGGCCGGAACGACGGCCCCGACGAAGACGTGTTCGAGGGCATCAAGCTGTTCGCCGGAACGGCCGACGAATTGCGCGTGCTGCTGACGCGCGACCGCCGGCAGATTTCGCATCTGCGTTTCGAGCGCGCGAACGGAACCTGGCGCACGGCCGAGGGCATCCGCGTCGGCCTCACCCCCGCCGAGCTGGAGCGGATCGTCGGCGGGCCGTTCCGGCTCTATGGCTTCATGTGGCAGTACGGCGGCCTCGTCACGCTGCGCGACAATCCCGGCCGCACTCTGCCCAAGGGGCTGGTCATCGCGTTCACGCCGGAAAAGCAGGCGACTCCGGCCGAAGAGGCGGAGGTGTTCGGCGACCGGCTGATCGATTCGCGGCATCCCGCGCTCGAGCGGCTCGGCGCGCGCATCGGCGTCCTCATCCTGAATTTCCGCGACCGCACCTGGGGCGCCGTGAACTGACGCCGCCCTCACGCGCCATCACGGGAAATTTGCTATCGCGTGAGCGGCCCGCGCGGCGATAACGGCCGTCGCGGCGGGCGCGGCGACGGCTTTGCACTCATGGCACCCTGGCAGGATTCACGCGGTCGGCTCGCGCCGCTGAAAGCGATCGCGTTCGCGGCGCTGTTCGTTCCGGCGGCGTGGCTGCTCTACGGCTATCTCGCGCGCACGCTCGGGCCGCGCCCGCTCACCGAGATCATCCATGCGAGCGGCGACTGGGCCATCCGCCTGCTGTTCGTAGCGCTGGCGATCACGCCGCTGCGGCAGATCCTCGGCTGGCCGGGCCTGATCGCGCTCCGGCGGATGGCGGGCGTCGCCGCGCTCGCCTATGCCGGCCTGCATCTCTCGGTCTACGTCGCCGACGTCTCGTTCGATCTCGGCAAGGCCGCGCGCGAGATCTGGCTGCGCTCCTATCTCACGATCGGCTTCGTCGCGCTGCTCGCGCTGATCCCGCTCGGCGTCACCTCGACGGACGCGATGACGCGGCGCCTCGGCGGCAAGCGCTGGCGGCGGCTGCATCGCGCGAGCTACGCCATCGCCGTGCTCGCGATCGTGCACTTCTTCTGGCAGTCGAAGCTCGACATCCGCGAGCCGGTGATCATGGCCGGCCTCTTCCTCTGGCTGATGGCGTTCCGCCTGCTGCCCACGGCCGCGCGGCGCGGCGGCGCAATGCTCGCGGCCATGGCCGGCCTCGCCGTCCTCGCGGCGGCGCTCGCCGCGCTGATCGAGGCGCTCTACTACAATCTTCGCGTCGGCGCGCCGCTGGCGCGCGTGCTCGAGGCCAATCTCGGCTTCGCCAACGGGGTGAGCCCGGCGGCGATCGTGCTGGCGGCAACCCTCGGCGCCGTCGCGGCCGGCGCCGCGCGCGCGGCGTTCCTCGCGATCGCGCGCCGGCCCGGGACCGGCGCCCGCGCGCTCGCGCCGGCGGCGCGCGCGTAGCCGCGCATTTCCGCGCCCGACTTTGCTATGGTGCGGCTCGCAGCCGAGGCCGCCCCCCACATGAGCGATTCCCGCAACGCCGCTCCCGCCCCCGCCGCGCCGTCCGGCGCGGTCGATCCGGCGGCCGGCGAGCACGTGTTCCCGGTCCGCGTCTACTACGAAGACACCGACGCGGCCGGCATCGTCTATTACGTGAACTACCTCAAATTCGCCGAGCGCGCGCGCACCGAGATGCTGCGCCTGCTCGGCCGCGAGCAGCAGCGCATGATGGACGCCGACGGCGTCGCCTTCGCTGTGAAAAGCGCGCGCGTGGAATACTTCCGCCCGGCGCGGCTCGACGACGCGCTGGCGGTCCGCACCGGCCTCATCGAGGTGGCGGGCGCCAGCCTCAAGGTGCGCCAGCGCATCTTCCGGGGCGGCGAGCTGCTGGCCGACATGCAGATCCGCCTCGCGGTCATGGACAAGAGCGGCCGACCGACGCGGCTGCCCCCCGACATCCGTGCGGCGCTCGCGCCGAGCGCCGACCCGAGCCGCGCGATGCCATAGCGCCCGCGGGCGCGGCTCTACGCCGCGGGGGTGCTCCGCCGCCACGGGGACGCAGCGCGCCCCGGCGCTCGTAACCCTTGCCGGGGGCCGGTGGCTGGTCCAAAAAACGCCTCGTTTCACGCCTATTCCCCCACCTTAACCCTATTTTCGAGCCCATGGACCTTTCAGGCCTGCACCTTTTCGATCCGACTCTCGTCGATTCGGTACGTCACACCGTCGCCGCGGCGCAGGATCAGATCGCCGGGGCCCTGCATGCCCTGGCCCCCGGCTGGGTGCCCGACGGCGGCGATTACGGCTCGCCCGACCCCGGCGACGGCGGCCGCATCGACACGGTCGAGGCCCCCGGCGAGAAGCCCTCGACCGTGCCGCCCGACAAGAAGGTGGTGGAAGGCTCGCTCGAGAAGAAGGACACGCCGGGCGCGGGCAGTCCGACCAGTTCGGTCGATTTCTCGATCTGGGGCATCGTCTCGCGCGCCGACCCGATCGCCAAGGCGGTGATCGCGATCCTGAGCGTCGCCTCGGTGTGGAGCTGGGCGATCATCTTCGAGAAGGTCATCGCGCTGCGTGCGGTGAATTCGCGCTCCGACAAGTTCGAGGACCGCTTCTGGTCGGGCGGCTCGGTGGATCAGCTGTTCGACGAGGTCGGCCGCCGGCCCAACAGCCCGATGGCCGCGCTGTTCGCCGCCGCGATGCGCGAGTGGCGCCAATCGACGACGCCGGACCACACCGGCCACCAGACGATCCTGGGCGGCGTCAAGGAGCGCATCGAGCGCGTGATGCACGTGACGCTCGGGCGCGAGATGTCGCGGCTCGAGCGCAACGTGGGCTTCCTCGCCACCGTCGGCGCCACGGCGCCCTTCATCGGCCTGTTCGGCACGGTGTGGGGCATCATGAGCAGCTTCCAGCACATCGCGATCCAGAAGAACACCAACCTCGCCACCGTGGCGCCCGGCATCTCCGAGGCGCTGTTCGCGACCGCGCTCGGCCTGCTCGCGGCGATTCCCGCGGTCATCGCCTACAACCGCTTCTCGGGCGAGCTCGACCGCTACGCGCACCGGCTCGAGGGCTTCACCGGCGAGTTCACGGCCATCGTCTCGCGCCAGCTCGAAGGCGGGGTACGCTGATGGCGATCAACGTCAACGGCGGCGGACGCGGCGGGCGCTCCTACCGGCGCATGTCCGAGATCAACGTCACGCCGTTCGTCGACGTGATGCTCGTGCTGCTGGTGATCTTCATGGTCACGGCCCCGCTGCTGACGGTGGGCGTGCCGGTGGACCTGCCGAAGACCCAGGCGGCCGCGATCAGCAAGCCCGACGAGCCGCTGATCGTCACGGTGACGGCCGAGGGTAAGGTCTACCTGCAGGAGACGGAGATGGCCGACGCGCAGCTCGTCGAGAAGCTGCGCGCGATGGGCGCCGACAAGGCCGAGCAGCGGCTCTACGTGCGCGGCGACAAGTCCGTGGCCTATGGGCGCGTGATGGAGGTGATGGGCCAGCTTGCCGGCGCCGGCTTCACGAAAGTGGCGCTGATCGCCGAATCCGCCGACGCTCCAGCGCCGGGCGCGCGCCCCGCGCCGGCCCGGCCTCCGACGCGACAGTAGAGGATCATGCGCTACGGCCTGCCGCTCTCGTTCTTCTTCCATGCCGTGATCGTGGCGGCGGTGCTGTTCGGCTGGCCGGTGTTCAGCAAGCCGATCGCGGAGAAGAGCATCGAGGTGCCGGTCGAGATCGTGCGCTTCGACGAGAGCAGCAATCCGCCGCCGGGCCAGAAGGCGGATCAGCGCGACGAGCGCACGCCCGACGACGAGAAGACGACGGGCAAGAACCGCGCCGCCGACGGCGGCAAGACGCGGCCCGTCGCGCGGCCGGAGGCGGCGCCGCAGCGCCCGCCCGAGCCCGACGTGAAGAAGCCGGCCGAGCGGCCCGACGAGAAGATCGCGACGCCGAAGACCGAAACCGACACCGCGACGCCCAAGGCGCCGGCGCGTCCGCCCGAGCCGCCCAAGCAGGAGGTGAAGAAGCCGTCGGAGACGCCCGACACGGCGACGCCGCGCACCGAGCGCGATACGGCGGCGCCGCCGCGGCCGGCCGTGCCGCCGCGCCCGCAGGACGTGAGCGTGGCCACGCCGAAGCCGGCGCCGACCGAGCCCGCCTCGCCCGACACCGCGCGCCGCAATCCCGACATCCGCAAGCCGCCGGCCGCGCCCGAGCGCGAGCGCGACGAGGCCGCGCTGCGCCCGCCCCCGCGCACGACCGCGCCGGACGCCCCGCCGGCGCCCGAACGGCCCGACGCGGCGCGCGATGCGCCGCCCAAGAAGCCCGAAGCGGCGCCCCGCCCCGACCGGCAGATGGCGGCGCTGCGCCCGCCGGCGGCGCCGGAGCGCGCCCAGCCGCAGGAGCCGAAAGAGGAGAAGCCGCAGGTCAAGTCGCAGCCGACCTTCCGGCCCGAGCCGCCCGAAGCGGAAAAGAAGAAGGAAGAGGCGCCGGCCATCAAGTCGCGGCCGAGCTTTCGCGCCGAGAAGGCGGAGCCTGATCCGCGCGAAGCGAACGCGCCGAAGCCGGCGCCGACGCCGTCGAAGCTCGATTCGGTCTTCCGCAGCCTCGACCGCGAGCGCAAGGCGCCGCAGCAGGCCGACGCGGACCGCACCGCGCGCGACCAGCGCCGCGGCGCCCCCGAGCACCGCCCGGGCACGCCGCTCAGCGTCAGCGAGATCGACGCGATCAAGCGCCAGATCCGCCCGTGCTGGCTGTCCGACGCCGCCGCCAAGGATCGCGATTCGCTCGTCGTCGTCATCGACGTGTCGATGAACGAGGACGGCACCGTGCGCGAGGCGCGCATCGCGCCGGAAACGCGCATCCGCAACGCCACGCACCGCGCCGCCGCCGACCGCGCGCTGCGCGCCGTGCTCAACGAAAGGTGTCAGCCGTTCAAGCTGCCGCCGGAGAAATACGCCCGCTGGCGCCAGATGAAGCTGGAGTTCGATCCCTCCGATTGAGGGGATGGCGGCGGCGTGCGATACGCAAGATAGGGAACAAGACAGGGTGAGAGAGAAGCAATGTCCGGGACCCGCCTGATCGCCACGGTGCTGTTCGCCGCGCTCGCGGTCGCCGCCGCGCCCGCGGCGGCGGAACTGCGCATCCGCATCACCGATCCGAACTTCGAGCCCGTGCCCGTCGCCGTGTCCGAATTCGCCGCCGCGCGCGAGGAAGACCGCGCGCAGGGGCAGCGCATCGTCGAGGTGATCACCAACAATCTGCGCAGCTCGGGCGTGTTCAAGCCGCTCAACCCGAGCTCGTTCATCCAGAAGCCCGACGATCTCGTGCGCGCGCCGCGCATGGCCGACTGGAAGCAGGTAGGCGCCGACGTCGTGCTCGGCGGGCGCGTCAGCTCGGCCGGCGGCGGCGTGAAGGTCGAGCTCTGGGCCTGGGAGGTGGGCACCGGCGCCACGCTGGTGGCGCGCGCGTTCGAGACCTCGGCCGCCAACTGGCGGCGGCTCGCCCACAAGATCTCCGACCGCGTCTTCGAGAGGGTGACCGGCGAGAGCGGCTACTTCGACACCCGCATCGTCTACGTCGCCGAGACCGGACCGGTGACGCGCCGCGTCAAGCGGCTCGCGATCATGGACCAGGACGGCGCCAACAACCGCTATCTCAGCGAGGGCAGCACGCTCGTGCTGACGCCGCGCTTCTCGCCCACCGCGCAGGAGATCACCTATCTCTCCTACACCAACAATGCGCCGCGGGTTTACATCCTCAGCATCGACAGCGGCCGGCGCGAAGTGGTCGGCGATTTCCCCGGCATGACCTTCGCGCCGCGCTTCTCGAACGACGGCAACAAGATCGCGCTCTCGCTCGAGACAGACGGCAATTCGGAGATCTACGCGATGGATCTCCGTACGCGGCAGGTGACGCGCCTCACCAACAATCCGGCGATCGACACCTCGCCATCCTATTCGCCCGACGGGCGCAAGATCGCGTTCAATTCCGACCGCGGCGGCGCTCAGAAGATCTACGTGATGAACGCCGACGGCGGCGACGTCGTGCGCATCTCGAACAAGCCCGGGCGCTACGCGACGCCGGTGTGGTCGCCGCGCGACGACTACATCGCATTCACCAAGATCGAGGGCGGCGCGTTCTCGATTGGCGTGATGCGGCCCGACGGCGAGGGCGAGCGCATACTCGCGCAGGGCTTCCTCGCCGAAGGCCCGACCTGGGCGCCGAACGGACGCTATCTCATGTACTTCAAGCAGGACCGCGGCGCGCCGCTGGGCCTCTACAGCATCGACATCACCGGCCGCACCGAGCGCCGCATCGAAACGCCGACCGAGGCGTCCGATCCGGCCTGGTCGCCGCTGCTGCGCGACTGACACCGACGCCGGCCCGGGCTTGCCCTCTCCTCCGCGGGTGGCGATAACCGCCGCCGGGAGGACGGAAAAGCCCGGCGGGGACCGCCGGCGGCCCGAGACCGATCAACACGTGGGGACTATCATGCGCGTCAAACAGCTTCTCGCCCTCCTCGGCATCGCCGTGTTCGTGGCCGCGTGCGGACCGGACACCAAGACGGATCCCAATGCCGACGCGGCCACGCGGCTCGGGCGCCCCGACCCGCGCGGCTCGTGGTCGGATTTCACCAATCCCGGCCGCAACGGCTACGGCGACCGCGTGTTCTTCGATCTCGACCAGCACGACGTGCGCGCCGACCAGGAGGCGACGGTCCGCGCCTGGGCCGAGTGGCTGAAGGCGCACCCGGGCGCCTCGTTCACCGTCGAGGGCCATGCCGACGAGCGCGGCACGCGCGAATACAATCTCGGCCTCGGCGCGCGGCGCGCGACCTCGGTCAAGAACATGCTCGTCTCGCTGGGCATCGAGGCCGGCCGCGTGCGCACGATCTCCTACGGCAAGGAGCGCCCGGCGGAGGCCGGCTCGACCGAAGAGGCCTGGGGAAAGAACCGCCGCGGCGTCGCGGTGCCGGCGGGATCCGGAGCCTGAGGCGCGCGCCGGGAGCGCCGCCGCGCACGTGCCATGGCGGAACGCAGCGAAGCCGAGCTCAAGGCCCTGATCGAGGCCGCGATGCGCGGCCCCGGCTTCGTCGCCACGATCGGCACGCGCCTCGTGCGCTTCGGCAAGGGCGAGTGCGAACTGGCACTCGCGACGCGCCCCGACCTGCTGCAATTCACCGGCGCGGTGCATGGCGGCGTGATCGGCGCGCTGGCGGATCACGCCGCGGGCGGCGCCGCCTCGACGCTGCTGCCGGCCGGGCAGATCGCCGTGACCGCGGAGTACAAGATCAACTTCCTGGCGCCGGCCAAGGGCGAGGAGATCGTCGCCCGCGCCAGGGTGGAGCGCGCGGGGCGCAGCCTCGTCGTCGTCGGAACCGCGGTCTTCGCGCGCCGCGGCGGCGAAGAAACGAAATGCGCCGTGGCGCTCGTGACGCTCACGCCGGTCCCGTTCGGCTGAGGCGGCGCGGCGGCGCGGCCGGGCGGTTCCGGGCCGAAAACCCGTTGCGGCGGCGCCCTCGTTTCGCCACGCTCGGCGCCTAGCGTTCGTATCAAGACAAGACCCAACCACCGGGCAGGGGCCGACCCTCCATGACCAGACACCTCCTGCGTGCCGCCGGTGCCGCCGCCCTCGCCGTCGCCGCCGCGCTGTGGCTCGCCGCACCGGGCGCGGCCGACCCGCGCGGGCTCGGCAGCGCGCTCGACGCTGCGCGGCGCGAGGCCCAGACCATCCGCATCGAGCTGGCGCAGATGTCGCCGGACGCCGCGGTGCAGATGAACCGGCGCCTCGACGAGCTCGAGCGGCTGATCCAGCGCCTGACCGACAAGATCGATTCTCTGCAGGCGCAGCAGCGCGAATTCGCGCGCGATTTCGACCGCTACAGGAACGACACCGATTTCCGGCTCGGCCAGATCGAGAAGGGCAACCGCGCTGCGCCGCGGCCCCCCGAGCGGCGCACCGACGCGCCGCCGCCGCGCCCGCCCGAGCGCCGGGCCGATGCGCCGCCCGAGCGCCGCGCACCGCCCGCGCGGACCGGCGACGACGACGACGAGGATGCGCCGCCGCGGCCGGCGCGCCGCGACGAAGCCGCCCGCCCGCAACAGCCCGACACGCCGGCGCCGGGCGGCTCCGCGCGCGAGCAATACGAGCACGCGCTCGCGCTGCTGCGCCGCGCCGACTACAAGGCGGCCGAAGCGGCGCTCAGCCAGTTCGTGAAGCGCCATCCGAACGACCCGCTCGCCGCCAACGCGTATTACTGGCTCGGCGAGAACTACTACGCCCAGGGCCGGTTTGGCGACGCGGCCTATCAGTTCGCCGACGGCTTCCGGAAATTCCCGAACCACCCGAAGGCGCAGGACAGCCTGTTCAAGCTCGCGCTCTCGCTCGGCCGCCAGGGCAAGAACGCCGAGGCCTGCACCGCCTTCGGCGAATTCCGCAAGCGCTATCCCAACGCCGGTCTGCGCCGCGAGGCCGAGGCCGAGCAGCGGCGGCTGAACTGCGCCGGGTGACGGCGCGCGGCCGCGCGTACGCCGGGCGATGAGCGCCGACGGCGTTTCCGACGAGGAATTCGACCGCCTCATGGCGCGTTGCGGCCCGTTCGAGCCGCGGCCGCTGCTCGCCGTCGCCGTATCGGGCGGCGCGGACAGCATGGCGCTGGCGCTGCTCGCCCATGCGTGGGCGCGCGCGCGGCGCGGGCGCATTCTCGCATTGACCGTCGATCATGCGCTGCGGCCGGAATCGCGCGCGGAGGCCCGCGCCGTCGCGCGCTGGATGAAGCGGCGCGGCATCGCGCATCGAACCCTGCGCTGGGACGGCGCCAAGCCGGCCACGGGCCTCCAGGCCGCAGCGCGCGAGGCGCGCTACCGTCTGCTCGGCGCCGCGTGCCGCGTTGCCGGGGCGCTGCATCTCCTGCTCGCGCACACGCGCGACGACCAGGCCGAGACCGTGCTGCTGCGGCTCGCCGCCGGCAGCGGCCCGCACGGCCTCGCCGCCATGCCCGCCGTGCGCGAGCACGCCGATTATCGGGCGCTGCGCCCGCTGCTCGGCGTCCCGCGCGCGCGGCTGCGCGCCACGCTGGCGGCGCGCGGACAGGCGTGGATCGAGGATCCCAGCAACCGCGACGAGCGCTTCGCGCGCATCCGCGTGCGCCGGGCGCTCGCGGACGCGGCAACCGGCCGGGCGGCAGCGCTGGCCGCCGCCGCCGCCGAACTCGGCCGCTTCCGCGCCGAGCGCGAGCGCCTGATCGCCGGGGCGCTCGCGCGCGCCGTCCGGCTGTTTCCCGAGGGCTATGCGCGGCTCGATCCCGCCGCGCTCGCCGAAGCGTCCGCGGACGTCGGCTGGCGCGCATTGGGGGCCGTGCTGGCGACCGTCGGCGGCCTGGCCCATGTGCCGCGCGGCGACTCCGTTCGCCGCCTGCATGCCGATCTGTGCGCCGGCGCCCTCGGCGGCGGGCGCACGCTCGGACGCTGCCGCGTGATGCCGGCCGGGGCCGGCTGCCTGATCTTGCGCGAAAGCCGCGGGCTGCCCTCGGCACGGCCGAGCGCCGGCGCAACGGCCGCGGTCCACTGGGACGGGCGCTTCGCCGTGGGAATTCCCGCGCGCCGCGAGCGGCTCGAGCTCGGGCCGCTCGGCGCGGCCGGATGGGCCGAACTGGCCGGCCTCCGGCCGGAACTGCGCGAAGTCGCGCTGCCCTACGCCGCCCGCCTGGCCCTCCCCGCGTTCCGCGATGCGCACGGCGTCGTGGCGGTTCCCGCCCTCGCCTATCGGCGCGGCGTCGGCCCCAAAAAAACCCCATTTTCGGCTTTTGACCCGCTCCGGCCGCTGGCTCCGGCCCTCTTTGCCGCGCGCGACCTTGCTTGAGCCGAAACCGCCCCCGTTGTTTAATTCTTTCAATACCCTATCTGTTGTAAGACGTTTCGCCAGTTCGCCGCGCCGTACGGAAAGGCCAAGGATTTGAACAACATCGGTCGGAATCTCCTGATGTGGGTGGTCATCGGCGCGCTGCTGGTGGCCCTGTACAGCCTGTTCCAGGGGTCGTCGTCGCGCGAAAGCGGGCACGAGCTCACCTATTCCGACTTCATCGCCCAGGTCGAATCCGGGCAGGTGAAGGGCGTCACGATCCAGGGCTCGACGCTGCGCGGCCAGCTCCAGAACGGCCGCGCGTTCCGCGTCAACAAGCCCGACGACCCGCAGCTCGTCGACCGCCTGATCAAGAACAAGGTCGACGTCCGCTCGGTCCCGGCGGAAAAGGGCATGCATCCGCTGCTGTCGATGCTGGTCTCGTGGCTGCCGATCATCCTGATCGTGGCCGTGTGGATCTTCTTCATGCGCCAGATGCAGTCGGGCACCGGCCGCGCGATGGGCTTCGGCAAGTCGCGCGCGCGCCTGCTCACCGAGCGCCAGGGCCGCGTGACGTTCGAGGACGTGGCCGGCGTCGAGGAGGCGAAGCAGGAGGTGCAGGAAGTCGTCGAGTTCCTGCGCGATCCGCAGAAGTTCACCCGCCTCGGCGGCAAGATCCCGAAGGGCGTGCTGCTGGTGGGCCCGCCCGGTACCGGCAAGACGCTGCTCGCCCGCGCCATCGCCGGCGAGGCCAACGTGCCGTTCTTCACGATCTCGGGCTCGGACTTCGTCGAGATGTTCGTCGGCGTCGGCGCGAGCCGCGTGCGCGACATGTTCGAGCAAGGCAAGAAGAACGCGCCCTGCATAATCTTCATCGACGAAATCGACGCGGTCGGCCGCCATCGCGGCGCCGGCCTGGGCGGCGGCAACGACGAGCGCGAGCAGACGCTGAACCAGCTGCTCGTCGAGATGGACGGCTTCGAGGCCAACGACGGCGTGATCCTGGTCGCGGCCACCAACCGCCCCGACGTGCTCGACCCCGCCCTGCTCCGCCCCGGCCGCTTCGACCGTCAGGTCGTCGTGCCGAACCCCGACGTGGTCGGCCGCGAGAAGATCCTGCGCGTCCACATGCGCAAGGTGCCGCTGGCGGCCGACGTCGATCCCGCGGTGATCGCGCGCGGCACGCCGGGCTTCTCCGGCGCCGATCTCGCCAACATCGTGAACGAGGCCGCGCTGCTGGCCGCGCGCAAGAACCGCCGCGTCGTCTCGATGCGCGAGTTCGAGGAAGCCAAGGACAAGGTGATGATGGGCCCCGAGCGGCGGTCCATGGTCATGTCCGACGAGGAGAAGCGCCTCACCGCCTATCACGAGGCCGGCCACGCGCTGATCATGCTGTCGGTCGAGAATCACGAGCCGCTGCACAAGGTTACGATCATCCCGCGCGGCCGCGCGCTCGGCGTCACGATGTTCCTGCCCGAGCGCGACAAGTACAGCCAGACGGTGTCCGAGCTGCGTGCGCGCATCGTGGGTCTGTTCGGCGGCCGCGTGGCCGAAGAGCTCGTGTTCGGCAAGCACAAGATCACGACCGGCGCCGGCGACGACATCCGCCGCGCGACCGACATCGCGCGCGCGATGGTCACGCAGTTCGGCTTCTCCGAAAAGCTCGGGCCGCTGCGCTACGAGGGCAACGAGGAAGAGGTGTTCCTCGGCCATTCGGTGACGCAGCGCAAGAACATCTCCGACGCCACCGCGCAGCTGATCGACGAAGAGGTCCGCCGCCTCGTCGAAGAGGCCGAGAAGGAGGCCCGCCGCATCCTCACCGAGCGCATCGACGACCTGCACAAGGTCGCCAAGGCGCTGCTCGAGCACGAGACGCTGAGCGTTGGCGACGTCAACAAGGTGCTGAACGGCGAGACGATCGAACGCCCGACCATCGACGAGCCGCCGCGCGCCGGCCCGGCGGCCCCGACCGGCAAGCGCCCGGGCCGCGGCTCCGTGCCGACCAGCCGCCCCGGCGGCATCGCGCCCGAGCCCAGCACCTAAGCGGCGGCGAATCGCAGAGACGAAAAAGCCCCTCTCCCCCGGAGAGGGGCTTTTCCGTGCGCGCATCGCTTGAAACGATCCGACACTTTTCTTGAAGTGCCAGAGACCCGCTTCGCGCCGTATGAAACGGCGACGGGCCATTGAGGGAATCCCTTCGCGCAATGCCGACGGCGCCACGCGAATTCGCCGGACTGTCGCTCGATCGCCCGCTGCTGATGGGCATCGTGAACGTGACGCCGGACAGCTTCTCCGACGGCGGCGCCTTTTTCGACGCCGAGCGCGCGATCCGGCACGGCAAGAGCCTGGTCGCGGCGGGCGCCGACATCCTCGACGTCGGCGGCGAGTCGACGCGGCCCGGCGCCGGCCCGGTCGAAGCCGAGGAGGAGAAGCGCCGCGTCCTGCCGGTGATCGAGGGCCTGCGCGGGGTCGGCGTGCCGCTCTCCTGCGACACGTCGAAGCCCGCGATCATGGCGGCGGCGATCGACGCGGGCGCCGCCATCGTCAACGACGTGCGCGCGCTGCGGCTCGGCGGCGCCGACATCGTCGCGGCGCGCGGCGCCTCGGTGATCCTCGGCCACATGCAGGGCGAACCGGCCACGATGAACGCCGCGCCGCGCTACGACGATGTCGTCGCCGAGGTGCGCGCATTCCTGGCCGAGCGCGTGAACGCCTGCCTCGCGGCCGGCATTCCGCGCGGGCGCATCGCGATCGATCCCGGCTTCGGCTTCGGCAAGCGGCGGCGGCACAACATGGCGCTGCTGCACGAGTTGGGCGCGCTCGCCGGCCTCGGCTGCGCGATCTGCGTCGGCGCCTCGCGCAAATTCTCGCCGAAGGACGCGCCCGACGAGATGAAGCTCGCGGGCTCGCTGGTGGCGGCCGTCATCGCCGTGCGCAATGGCGCGCGGATCTTGCGCGTCCACGACGTCGCCGAGCACAAAGCCGCGCTCAACCTGCTGCCCGACCTCGAATCGCCGGGCGAGGAGGGTCGGCTTTCTCGCGCGTAGGGGCGCGCTGCGCGCGCCCCTACGCATCCAAGATCGTGCGTCAAAGCCCGCGCAGGAACGCGAGCAGCTCCGAGTTCACCTGCGCCGCCGCCTCCTGTTGCACCCAGTGCCCGGCGCCGGGGATCAGGATTTTGCCGCGCAGGCCGGGCACGGCCTCGTCCATCGCGGCGAGGCGGTCGCGCCGACCGCCGATCTTGAGCGTGGGATCGCGCGCGCCGGCGATGAATAGCGCCGGTTGCCGGATGCGCGCGTCGCCGAACGGCGCCATCAGCGCCCAATTGCGGTCGATGTTGCGATACCAGTTGAGCCCGCCGCGAAAGCCGCTCTGCTCGAATGCGGCGACGTAGCGCGCGAAATCGGCCGGCGCGAGCCATGCCGGCGGCGAGCGCGGCTCGATCGTGGTGTCGAGCAGCCCGCCGCCCTCGGGCACCACCGCGCGCCAGTGCCAGTCCGGCGGCACGTCGCCCGAAGCGGCGTGATAGACGCGCCTCAGCGAGCGCGCGACGTCGCGATCGAGCTCGGCTTCGGCGATATCGGGCGGCTGGAAATACTGCCAGTAGAAGCTCCGATGGCCGAGGCGCTCGAGCGTCGCGAGCGGCGCGTGATGCGGGCGGAGCGTGTGGACGACGCTCATCGCCGCCACGGCGCGAAAGCGATCCGGCCGCAGCAGCGCGGCATGCCAGGCGACGACGGCGCCCCAATCGTGGCCGACAATGGCGGCCTCCGCCGCGCCGAGATGGTCAAGGAGACCGACGAGATCGCCGACGAGGTGGAGGATCGTGTAGTCCTCGACCGCGGCCGGGGCATCGCTTTCGCCGTAGCCGCGCATGTCCGGCGCGACCACGCGATAGCCCGCCGCCGCCAGCGCGGACATCTGGTTGCGCCACGAATGCGCGATCTCCGGCCAGCCGTGCGCCAGCAGCACGACCGGCCCTGCGCCCGCCTCGTCATAGGCCAGGTGCAGGGTGCCAAGCTCGGCATGCCGCCGCGTGACCGGGAAGGCGCCGCTGTCCATCCCGACAGGCTACCCGACCGGCGCGACAACGCAATGAACGCCCCGGCAAGCGGATGCAGCCGGTCGTTGGCGACCGCATCCCGAGCGCGCCCGTCGTCATGCACGAGATCACGCGGGCCGAGGTTTGGATCAGCGGCAGCCTCGCCGCGGCGGACGGCCGCTCGCCGGCCGCGCAAAACCGGCGCCGACGCCGGAATGGACTTGCGCGCATGGCGGGAGGAGAATAAGCGCATCGCATTCGAGCTTTGTGGGAGCCCATGTCGCGCAAGCTATTCGGCACCGACGGCGTCCGCGGCATCGCCAATCAGGAGCCGATGACCGCCGAGACGGCGCTGCGCCTCGCGGAGGCGGCCGGCGCCTATTTCCGCCGCGGCGATCACCGCCACCGCGTCGTGATCGGCAAGGACACGCGCCTGTCGGGCTATCTGATCGAGCCGGCGCTGACCGCGGGCTTCATCTCGATGGGCATGGACGTGTTCCTCGTCGGCCCGATGCCGACGCCGGCGGTCGCGATGCTCACGCGCGCGATGCGCTGCGATTTGGGCGTCGTCATATCGGCCTCGCACAATCCGTTCGAAGACAACGGCATCAAGCTGTTCGGCCCCGACGGCTACAAGCTGTCCGACGAGATCGAGCTCGAGATCGAGCGGCGCATGGAGAACGGGCTGCCCGAGCGCGCGCCCTCGCGCGAACTCGGCCGCGCGCAGCGCCTCGACGACGCGCCCGGGCGCTACATCGAGTTCGTCAAGCGCTCGTTCCCGAAGGAGCTGCGCCTCGACGGGCTCAAGATCGCCGTCGATTGCGCGAACGGCGCGGCCTACAAGGTGGCGCCGACCGTGCTGTTCGAGCTGGGCGCCGACGTGGTGCCGCTCGGCGTGACGCCGAACGGCCTCAACATCAACAAGAACTGCGGCGCCACCGCCACCGACATGCTGCGCGAGCAGACGGTGACGCATGGCTGCGACCTCGGCATCGCGCTCGACGGCGACGCCGACCGCATCGTCATGGTCGACGAGAAGGGCGAGGTCATCGACGGCGACCAGATCATGGCGCTGATCGCCTCGTCCTGGCAGAACCAGAAGCGCCTGCGCGGCAACGGCATCGTCACCACCGTAATGTCGAATCTCGGCCTCGAGCGGTTCCTGACGTCGCGCGGCCTGCGCATGGCGCGCACCGCGGTGGGCGACCGCTACGTGCTCGAGCACATGCGCGCCAAGGGCTTCAACGTCGGCGGCGAGCAGTCGGGCCACATCATCATCAGCGACTACGCGCGCACCGGCGACGGCCTCATCGCCGCGCTGCAGGTGCTCGCCGTGCTCGTGCAGGGCAAGGCCCGCGCCAGCGAGGCGACCCGCCTGTTCCAGCCGGTGCCGCAGCTCTTGAAGAGCGTGCGCTACGACAGGTCGAACGGCGCCAAGCCGCTCGAGCACGACGGCGTCAAGGGCGCCATCGCCGCGGCCGAGCGCAAGCTCGACGCCGCCTCCGGCCGCCTGTTGATCCGCAAGTCCGGCACCGAGCCGGTCATCCGCGTCATGGCCGAAGGCGACGACGCCGCGATGGTCAAGTCCGTCGTCGACGAGATCTGCGCCGTCATCCAGCGCGCGGCGCAGTAGTGCGCGGCCGCGTCCTCGTCATCGCCGGCTCGGATTCGGGCGGCGGCGCCGGCATCCAGGCCGACATCAAGAGCGTGACGGCGATGGGCGCCTTCGCGATGACGGCCGTCACCGCCCTCACCGCGCAGAACACCGAGGGCGTGTTCGGCATCCACGCGGTGCCGACGGCGTTCATCCGGCAGCAGATCGAGCTGTGCCTCGCCGACATCGGCGCCGACTGCATCAAGACCGGGATGCTGGCGACCACGGCCGTCATCGAGACCGTCGTCGCGGCGCTGGGCGAATTCGCGGCGGGCGTGCCGCTGGTCGCCGATCCGGTGATGATCGCCAAGGGCGGCGCGCCGCTGCTCGAGCCTTCGGCGGTCGAGGCCGTGCGCCGCCTGCTGCTGCCGCGCGCGACGCTGATCACGCCGAACCTGCCCGAGGCCGAGGCGCTGAGCGGCCGCACGATCGCCACGGCGGCCGACATGCAGGCGGCCGGCGAAGCCTTGCTCGCGCTCGGCCCCACGGCGGTGCTGATGAAGGGCGGCCACCTGCCCGGCCCGCTCGTCCACGACGTTCTCATCATGCGCGGCGAGATGCGCGTGTTCGAAAGCGCGCGCATCGAGACGCGGCATACGCACGGCACGGGCTGCACGCTGGCCTCGGCGATCGCCGCCGGCATCGCGCAGGATCTGCCGCTGCCCGACGCCGTGGCCCGCGCGCGCGCCTACGTGCAGGACGCGATCAGGCACGCGCCCGGCTACGGCAAGGGCCACGGGCCGCTCGACCACGCGGTGACGGTGGACCCGACGCTGATCGACGAGGTGTTCCGGGAAGCCTAGGCTCCAAGCCAGTCGGCCTTCCCGCAACAAGCACTCATTCGATCACCTTGTCCGCTCGCGCCAAGATGGACTCCGGCACGGACAGTCCGAGCTGCCTTGCCGTTCCGAGATTGACGACCAGTTCGAACTTCGCCGGCTGCTGGAACGGCAACTCCGCCGGGTTGGCGCCGTCGAGAATGCGGGCGATGTAGCCGGCCGCGCCGCGGAAGATATCGACGACGTCGATCGTGTAGGCCAGGAGGCCGCCGGCTTCGACGTACTCGCGCAGCCAATAGAGCGCCGGCAATTTCGCCCCGGCCGCGAACTCCACGATGAGCCGACGGTGCACCAGGTTTTCGATCGATGCCGTCACGGCCAAGGCATCCGCCCGATCGCGAAGCAATTGCACGAATGCCGAGCGGTACGCCTGCTCGTTCGCCGGCGATCCCACGGGTGCGCCGACATACGCAAGTCCGACCGCGCGCGCGGCATCGCGGAAAGCAGCACCGAACCTGCTTTCGACCAGCGCACGCGGCGCGAGCCATGCGATGCACGAGATGGCCGGTGCAACCTCTTTCAGAAGCGCGAACCGCTTGGCCACGGTCTCGGGGCCCGCATCGATGCTGAAGCCGGTGATGTTCCTTCCGGGCCGCCTCAGACTATCGGCGAACCCTGAGCCGACCGGATCGGACACAATCACCACAATTGGGATCGTCGTCGCCTCTGACCTAAAGGCATCCGCGATGTTCTGTGCGGGCGTGAAAACCACATCGGGCTTGAGTCCGAGAATTTCGCGGACGACTTGGCGAATATGCCCAACGTCCTCGTTGGCCTCGTAGCGCAACACCAGGAGGTTGTCGCCTTCGACATGACCCAGAGTCTTCAGCTCATCGCGCCAAGCCTGCCAAGCATGGCCCGATGCGTCCGCCTGGCCCGAGCCCGCTCCGGCGCGCGTAAGAACGGCGACGCGATTGATCTTCCTCGACTGCTGCGCCTCGACGACGCGTGAAGCGGCAACCGCTGCGACACTCGCGGCGAGGAAGCTCCTTCGGTGCATGCGGTCGTCCCAAAGCCATCCGCGCGACGTTGGCGGGCAGGAAAGCCAACGCGCAGCGCCGGCACTCTAGCATCCGGCTCATCCGAGGGTGAGCGAGAAAACTCGAGATGGCTGCGATTCGGGGCTTAAACCGCGCGGCGCACGCCGGGGCGGCTCTGCGCGAGATCGGCGACGACCGCGAGCGCGCGGTCGAGCGTCTCCTGGTCGCGCGCGGCGGCGAGCGAGATGCGCACCGCGTGCGGCGCCACCTCGCGACCGATCACGAACGCGCTCGCCGAAGAGATGCGGACGCCCTGCGCGAGCGCGGCCTGGACGAA
>JAEULD010000083.1 GCA_016792765.1 Candidatus Odyssella sp. | reverse complement strand
CGGCCTCGCCGATGCGGCGCTTCAGCTGCTCCTTGCTTTCGAGCACCGGCGTCTTCGTCGAAACCAGCCCGAGCACGATCGTCTTGCCCTTCGGCACGTGGCGCAGCGGTCGGAAGTCGCCGGCGCGGTCGCTGTCGTACTCCATGAAGAACGTGTCGATGTTCACGTTGCGGAACAGAACCTCGCTCACGTACTCGTAGCCGCCGCGGCCCATCCATTTGCCGCGGTTGTTGCCGCGGCACATGTGCATTCCGAGGGTCACGCCCTTGGGCACGCCGGCGGCGATGCGGTTCAGCACGTCGGCGTACATCTCGACGATCTTGTCGGGGTTCTCGCCGCGCTTGCGCACCGCCTCCTGCCCGCGCGGATCGCACAGCAGCGGCCACGTCACGTCGTCGAGCTGGACGTAGGTGCAGCCGAGCGCGTGCAGGTCGCGGATTTCCGCGAGCCAGATCTCGACCGCGTCGTTCCAGAACGCGTCGAGATCGGGATAGGCCGTGGCGTCGATGGCCGGGCGCCCGCCCCAGAAATGCAGCATCGTCGGCGCCGGCAGCGTGGCCTTCGGCGTGCGCGCGGTGACCGACTTCAGATACTTGAAGGGCTCGGTGAAGATCCCGCCCTTGCGCGTGAGCTTGCCGGTCACCTGCACGAGATGGCCGGGGAGCTTCTCGACGCCGCCGGCGTCTTCGAACGGCATCGCGGCCGAGATCGTCTTGCTGGCGTCGACGAAGGTGATCGCGGTGCCGCCGAGCGCGAGCAGGAAATCCTGATACCAGGAGCGGCGGCGGAACTCGCCGTCGGTGATGGATCGGAGCCCGGCCTGTTCCTGCAGCTTCACGGCGTCGCGGATCGCCTCGTCCTCGATGCTCTTGAGTTCGGCGTACATCGTGGACTTGGCGACGGTGCGATACTGATCGCCCTCGATCGCCGCGCGCGCTTTCAGAAGCTTCTCGGGCCTGAGCAGGCTGCCCACATGCTCCGCGCGAAATGGCGGTGCGCCCATCGATCCTCCCTCTCGTTCGCATTCGGCGTGTTTTGCCGCGATTCTAGGCGCGCCCGGCCACGCCCTCAAGCGCGGCGCCGCGATTTCTCAGCCCGTGGGAATCGGCGGCGGCGCACGCCGCGGCGCGCGCGGCATCGGCGGACGCGGGCGGCGGCGGCGTCAGTCCGGCAGCGCGCCGGTCATCTCCTTGATCCAGGCGGAATCGGCGCCCGGCATGGTCGCGAGCTCGCGCGCGGCTTCGGCCTTGGTCTGCGTGACGCAGGGGATCACCGCCGGCGCGTCCGCATCCTCGGGCTGGCAGGCGAACTCGAGGCGGAAGCCGCTCGGATCGTAGAAATAGATGCCGAGCAGCCCCGGCAATTGCGGGATCGGCCCGTTGTAGGGGATCTTGTGCTGCTTGAGGCGCGCTTCGATGTCCTTGAACCGCGCCGGCGTCACCACGAACGCGCAATGCTGCATCGCGCCGATCGCGTTGCGGTTCGCCTTGGGCTCCTTGCCCGGCGGAATCTCGAAGAACGCGAGCAGGCTGTCGTTGCCCATGTCGAAGAAGTAGTGCCGGATGTCTTCGTAGGGCGGGTTGCCGCGATTGCCCGGACCGGTGCCGAGGCCGTGCGGAACCTTCATCGCGTGGACGAGCGGCATGCCGAGAACGCGGGTGTAGAACTCCGTCGTCTTCTTCATGTCGTCCGTGCACAGTGCCAGATGGTGCACGCCGCGCGTGAGCGATTTCACCGCCGTGACGCGCTTGCCGGCTACGCCGCCTTCCATGGCCGTCTCCTCCCGATCGATCCTCGCCCGACAGAATAGGCCGCGGCCGGAGCCGGCAAAAGCCCCCGCGCGCCGCATCGCCCCGCGAATGAGAAAAATTCGCACCGCCGGCCGTGCCGCGGCCGACGAGGCCTGGCCGGCCAGGGTGGCGACCGGGCTGCCGGACCGGGCACGGCGGCGCCCAGCCGCGCGCTCACTCCGCTTTCGCGGCCAGCGCGAAATAGAGATTGGCGAGATCGCCGCGCCGCGCGAGCGCGCCCGATTCCTCGTGCAGCGCGATGCGGCCCTTGATCATCACGTAGGCGCGCCGCGTCATCGCCAGCGCGACGTCGATCTTCTGCTCGACGAGCAGGATGGTGAGGCCGCTTTCCTGCAGCGCGGCCAGCGCGCGGCGGATCTCGACGACGATCAGCGGCGCGAGGCCGAGGAACGGCTCGTCGAGCAGCAGCAGGCGCGGCGCCGACATGAGGGCGCGGCCGATCGCGAGCATCTGCTGCTCGCCGCCCGACAGCGTGCCGCCGCGCTGTCCGGCGCGCTCCTTGAGGCGGGGGAAGAGCTCGAAGACGAACGCGTAGCGCTCCTCGAGCGAGTGGCCCGGACGCGCGCCGAGGCGGATGGCGCCGAGGCGGAGATTGTCGCGCACCGACATCGGCGCGAAGATCTGGCGCCCTTCGGGCACGAGCGCCACGCCGGCATCGACGATGTCGTGGCTGGCGAGCGGCGCGAGATCGCGCCCCTCGAGCAGAATGCCGCCGCCGCGGCGCACCAGGGTTCCGGTGATCGCCGCCATCAGCGTGGATTTGCCGGCGCCGTTGGGGCCGAGCAGCGCCACCGATTCGCCCTTGCCGACCGACAGCGAGACGTCGGCCAGCACGTTGGCGGCGCCGTAGCCGCCGGAGACGCCCTTCAGCTCAAGCACGCGCCGCCTCCTCGCCCGCCCCGATCGTCGAGGCCTCGCCGAGATAGGCTTCGACCACGGCCGGATCGCGCCGGATCGCGTCGGGCGTCCCGTCCGCGATCTTGCGGCCGAAATTGAGCACGATGACGCGCTCGGCCAGCGGCAGCAGGAAGCGCATGTCGTGCTCGATCAGCAACACCGCGATGCCGCGCTTGGCGATCCCGCGAATGATGTCGGACAGGCGCTCGGCCTCGGCGGGGGTCAGGCCGGCGGCCGGCTCGTCGAACAGCATGAGGCGCGGCTCGCCGGCCAGGCCGCGCGCGACTTCGAGCAGGCGGCCCTGCCCGAAGGAGAGGTTCACGACCGGCGTGTCCGCGACGTCGCCGAGGCCGACGAAGCCGATCAGCTCCGCCGCGCGCCGGCGCGCCTTCTCCTCCTCCGCCGCCGCGCGCCGCGAGCCCATCACGAGCGCAGCCAGGCCGCTCTGCATGCGGCGATGGCAGCCGACGAGGACGTTGTCGATCAGCGACATGCCGGCGAACGGCATGTTGTGCTGGAACGTGCGCATGATGCCGCGACCGGCGACCTCGTGCGGCCCGAGGCCGTGGATCGGCTTGCCTTCGAAATCGAGCGTGCCGGAGGTGGGCGCGAACGCGCCGGCGATGAGGTTGAACGTCGTCGTCTTGCCGGCGCCGTTGGGGCCGATCAGGCCGAGGATCTCGCCGGCGAAGACGTCGAAATCCACGCCGTCCACGGCCACCAGGCCGCCGAAGCGCTTGGTCAGCCCGCGCGCCGAAAGAAGCGGCGGCGCGCTCACGCGGCCCCCCGCCCGTATCGCGCGCGCAGCCGGTCGTAGACGCCGACGAGCCCGTCGGGCCGGAACAGCATCGCGGCCACCATCACGATGCCGAAGACCAGCGCCTGATGGTGGCCGATGAGCGGCGTCAGCACGTAAGGCAGCATGTAGAGCAGGATCGCGCCGACGACGGCGCCGGCATGGCGCCCGCTGCCGCCGATGATGACCATGAACAGCAGCAGGAACACGTTCTCCAGCCCGAAGACGGGCGGATTCACGATGTTGTCGACGAAGGCGTAGGCCATCCCGGCCGCGCCGGCGAGCACGCTCGTGACGGTGAAGACGACGATCTTGGTCCGCGCCACGTCGACGCCCATGGCCGCCGCCGCCTCCGGATTGTCGCGGATCGCCCGGCAGGCGCGGCCGAAATACGAGCGGTCGAGCCGCCAGAACACGAAGAACGTGGCGAGCAGAACCAGCGCGATGAGACTCGTGTAGTATGGTCCGGTGAGCGTGAACCGCCGGCCGCCGAGCTCGAGCGCCGGCAGCCGGTAGTTGGCGATGCCGCCGGCGCCGCCGGTCACCGCGCCGCCCTCGGTCAGCACGACGAGGAAGAGCTGCGCGAACGCCATCGTGGCCAGCGCCAGGTAGAAGCCCTCGAGGCGCGTGGCCGCGATGCCGACGGCGATGGCGAGAACCGCGCACAGCGCCAGCCCGAGCACGACGGCGACGCCGAGCGGCAGCCCGGCCTTGAAGGTGAGGATCACGACCGCATAGGCGCCGATGCCGTAGAAGGCGAAATGCGAGAACGCCACCTGCCCGGCGATGCCGAACAGGAAGTTGAAGCCGAGGGCGAGCGCCACCCACAGCATCAGCTTGCGGTACTGATCGGAATAGTAGCCGAAATCCTTGAGCAGGAAGGCGACGGCGATCATCGCCGCCGCCGCCGCCAGCCAGGGCGCCGCGCGCGTCACGCCGCCGCCTCCTTGGGCCGCAGCAGACCGGTGGGCCGCGCCAGCAGGAACACGATCATCAGCAGGAACGGAACGCCCAGCGACATGCCGGAGGGGATGCCGATCTGGTCGGCGTAGCGGGCCGTGAGCTGCTCGGCCAGCGCCAGGATCATGCCGCCGAGGATGGCTCCCTCGACGCGCCCGACGCCGCCGACGACGAGCGCGGAAAAGCCCTGGACGGCCAGCGGCAGGCCCATCAGGAAGTCGCGCGGCGCGGTGAGCGAATAGAGCACGCCGGCGAAGCCCGCGATCGCGGCGCCGCCGACGAAGGCGGCGACGGTGACGCGGCGCAGGTTGATGCCCATGAGCGCCGCGGCCTTGCGATTCAGCGCCACCGCCTCGAACGCCTTGCCCCACACCGTGCGCTCGAAGAACAGCCACACGCCGACGAACACCGCCGCCGTGCAGCCGATGATGAAGAAGTCGCGCGGCGTGCCGGCGAACGGCCCCAGCGAGACCTGGCGCAACCCGAACGGCGCCGGCAGATTGTGCGGATCGGGCCCGAAGATCAGCGAGATCGACTCGCGGAAGATCGCGAGCATGCCGAGCAGCGCCAGGATCGGCCCCAGGATCGGCGCGCCTTTTTCCACCAGCGGGCGCACGGCGATGCGCTGGGTGCCCCACCCGATCAGGCCCGTGAACGCCACCGCGGCGATCAGCGCCAGCGCGTAGGGCAGCGGCAGCCAGCGATTGGTCAGCAGGAAGAACGCCGCGAACAGGCCGACCGCCGCCCACTCGCCCACCGCGAAGTTGATGATCCCCGTCGGCCGGATCATCACGAGGTAGGAGAGCGCGACGAGACCGTATATGCAGCCCGACGACGCGGCGCTAACCAGCAGCTCCAGGATATCCGACATGATCGACGGATGCGCGTCGGGGCGGCCGCTTCCGGCCGCCCCCGCCCTTCGCCACGGATGCCGCTATTTCTGGCCCGCGTGCACGACGCGGCCGTGCGCGTTGTTCTCAATCAGGCGGACGACGACGCCCTCGGGGTCGAAGCCGGTCCGCTTGCCCGGCGGGAAGGTGTACTTCATGCCCTTGGCGCCGATCGTGGCCGGGAAGTCCTTGGTCGCCTGCATCGCGGCGCGGATCTTCTCCTTGTCGAGCGAGCCCGCGCGCTTGATGGCATCGGCGATCAGGCGCACCCCGTCGTAGCCGTAGGCGTTGAGATTGAAGGCGGGACGGCCGTACTCCTTCTGGAACTGCTCCTCGAACGCCTTCACTTCGGGCTTCTCGCGGTCGTAGGCGTCGACGATGACGATGCCGTCCATCAGGTCCTTGGCCATCGTGAGATAGAGCGGGATGGACAGGTTGTAGGAGCCGAGGATCGGCGTCTTCATGCCGAGCTGGTGGTAGGCGCGGAAAAACAGCACCATCTCCGGCCCGAGCACGCCGGCCTGGAAGATCGCTTCGGGATTGGCGGCGCGGACCTTCTGCATCTGCGGCACGGCCGAGGTGGCGCCGCGCTGGACGACTTCCTCGACGATCACCTGGACGCCGGCCTTTTCGAGCCCCGCCTTGAACGACCTGGCGACGAGCTGGCCGAGCTCGGAATTGTCGGTCATCAGCGCGACGCGCTTGAACTGCTTGGCGCGCGTGTAGGCGAGCAGCGTGTTGATCTGGTACGAGAACAGCGGCCCGGTCTGGAAGAAGTAGGGATTGTCGATCTGGGTCGTCAGCGTCTCGCCCGAGTTCGACGGCGTGAGCTGCGGCGTTTTGGTCTCGAGGCTCACGGTCTGCTGCTGCTGCGTCGCCGTGGTGCTGGTGTTCGACAGGATGAAGACGACGCCGGCATCGACCAGCTTGCGCGCGACCGTGGCGGAGACGTCGGGCTTGTTCTGGTCGTCCTCGATCAGCAGCTCGATCTTCTTGCCGAGCACGCCGCCGGCCGCGTTGATGATCTTGGCCGCGAGCATCGAGCCTTCGGTCACCGGCTCCGCGTAGAACTTGGCCGTGCCGGTCTTGTCGGTGATGACGCCGATCTTGATCGTGTCCTGCGCGGCCGCCGCTCCGGCCGCCAGCACGGCCGCGGCCGCGCATGCGCCGAACAGCCGGCGCGAAATCACGCTCGTCATGGTCTCCTCCCTTTTTTTCCCGGCCTCGCGGCCGCCTTGGTCCTCGCCGTCACCGTAGCACGAGCCGTTCCGCGAAATCAGCCCTGTCGCGGGCGGGCTTCGTCGACGCCGGCCCGCCGGCCCGCCTTCGCGGCGACGGCAGGCCGGGGCGTCGGAATCGGCCTAACGTCCGGTCCGCGCGAGCGAGAGCACCCAGCCCTGCATGCGCTTCTTGGCGTTCTCGATGTCGGCCTTGGTGAAGAAATCCTCGGGCTTCACCTTGTCCACCGGGTAGACCGGGCGCAGGAAGTCGCTCTCGTAGCCGAACGGCACCGTCGCATCGATGCCCATGCCGCCCTCGAAGCGCGTGTTGGACGCGGTCCACTGCTTCTCGCCCGCGGTCATGCGCTCGGCCGGCATGAAGGTCTGGCCGCGGCCGCCCGGGATCGGGTTGAGGATGTCGGTCTGCGGGTTCACGCGCGTGGTGAGGCACCACATGATGTCGTCCATCGAGTACGGATCGACGTCTTCGCTGACCGCGATCGCGAGCCGCATGCCCTGCGAGCAGGAGAGGATCGCCGAGAGGAAGTTGCGCTGCCAGCCCTCGTCGATCTGGTGGCGCTTCTTCACCTGGATGATGCAGCCGCCCCAGTCGGTCATCGAATAGGGGATGACGACGTTCTGGATGATGCCGGGCTGCAGGCGCTCGCACAGCTCGAAGATCGCCGCCTCGCGCACCGTCGTGTCGATGTTGTGGTCGTCGAGCGTGTGCACGCCGAGCGCGAAGATGATCGGCTTGCCCTCGGGCTTGCGCATCGTGACGGCGGTGACGTGGAACGTCGGCGCCTTGTAGGCCTTGCCCATGTAGCCGGCCCATTCCGGATGGAAATGGAAGCGGCCCTGGATGCCGGCGTCCTCCGATTCCTTCGTCTCGAAGCGGCGGTCGCGCGGATCGACGTAGCCCTCGAGCACGACCTCGGCGTCGGCGAGCGCCATCGCGTCCACCGTGCGCGCCTTGACGAGGCGGATCGGGGCACCCTGCACCGCGCCGGCGATGCCGATCTCGTCGCAGCCCTGCGGCAGGATCGCGTAGTCGAAGCCCGCGCCCGCCAGCAGCGTGCAGGCCGGCGGCACGCCGAAGCACATCGTGATCGGGACGCGCTCGCCTTCCTTGTAGAACTTGTTGACGACCTGCCACATGTGCGAGCCGGGCGAGATCTGGAACGTGCCGACGTTGCCCCAGCGGAAGTTCATGCGGTTGTAGCCGAGGTCCGAGCCGCCGTCGAAATGGCGGCCGGTCACGCAGCGGATGCCCGAGCCGACCGTGAGTTCCGGCTCGTAGGTCGTGTGCCGGATCGGCACCATGTAGTCGTTGACGTTCTTCGGATTCTCGATGACGACTTCCTGGACCGGCGCCTCTTTCTGCGAGATCTCGACCGGCGGCAGCGGCTTCCGGAACGCCTGCGCGATCGCGCGCACGCGCGCCGGATCGTCCTTCCAGCCGAACATCTTGTTGATGACGTTCATGTCGCCGAACAGGTTGGTCAGCACGCGGTGGTTCGGCTTGCCCTTCACGTTGTTGAAGAGCACCGGGCACGCGCCGTCCAGGTGCTTCTGCAGGCCCGTGACCTGAAGATCGGGATCGACCGTCTTGTCGGTCTCGATCAGGTCGCCCTGGGTCTTGAGCCAGGCGAGAGTCGTGCGCAGATCGCGCACCTCTTTCGTCTTCGGCTCGGGCTTCGCATCGCTCTTCTTGACCACGACGTTCACGGTCGCTCCTCCCGTCTCTCGGATTTGCTGGGCCACTCGGGGGAACCGGCGGTGCGCGGCCCGCGCGCACGACCCTGTTCCATTTAGGTAGATTTCTAAGTAATATTGGCAGCGGTGCCGGAGCCTGTCAACGCCGGGGCCGGAAAGCCGCGCCGGGAGCGGGCATGACGAAGAAGGCCATGAAGGGCGGAGACGCGGCGAAGACGGCGGATTTCGCGCCGCAAGAAAGCGCCGGCTATCTCGTGCGCGACGCGCACCGCGCGTTCCAGCGCCTGATCGAGAAGCGCATCGCGCCATTCGGCGTCACGCGCGGACAATGGTATTTCCTGCGCGTGCTGTGGACGAAGGACGGCATTTCGCAGCGCGAGCTGTCCGAGAGCGTCGGCATGATGGAGCCGACGACGGTGATCGCGCTGCAGAGCATGGAGAAGGCGGGGCTGGTGCGCCGCGAGCGCAGCGCCGAGGACAAGCGGAAGGCGCAGGTGTGGCTGACGCCCAAGGCGAAGAAGCTGAAGGCGCGCCTGCTGCCGGTCGCGCGGCACATCACGATGCAGGCGCGCGAGGACGTGACCCAGGCGGAGTTCGAGCTGTTTCGCGACGTGATCCTGCGCATGACTCGCAATCTCGACAAGTACAGGCGCTGATGACCGCGCCGCAGGATTCCCGGATCGCGGCGGCGCCAGGCGCCGCGCAGACGGCGCCCGCGCAGGGCCCGGCCCTGCTGCGCGGCTGGCTCGCCGCGGCGGCGCGCGCGCATCCCGACAAGCCCTATCTCGTATCCGTCGAAGACGGGCGGGTGCTCGGCTATGGCGCGCTCGCGCCGCTCGCGGCCCGCATCGCCGGCCATCTCGCGGCGCGCGGCATCGGCCCCAACGACCGCGTGGTCCTGCTCGCGAACAACTCGCTCGAGCACCTCGCCGTCTATGCCGGCGTGCTCTACGCCGGCGCCACGATCTGCACGGTCCATCTCGAGATGAACCGCGCCTATCTCGACGCCTTGCTGCCGGCCCTGAGGCCGCGCCTCGTGCTGTTCGAAGACGGCCTCGACCTCGGCGGGCTGATCGCGCGGACCGGCGGCGAATGGCGCCCGCTCGGGCGCTGGGCCGAGGCCGGCGGCGAGGGCTTCTTCGCGGACCTCGCGCCCGCGCCGCCCGCGCCGCCGCCGCTCCCCGCCGACGCCGCCGCCTGCCGCAACGATGCCGTGATTTTCTTCACCTCCGGCACCAGCGCGCGACCCAAGGGCGTGATTCTCACCTATCGCGAACTACTGCCGAACTCGGCCGCGACGGCCGAGGCTTTCGGGCTCGGCCCGGACGACCGCGTCTACGACTACCGCTCGTTCAACTGGGCCTCGGCGCAGATGCTGAGCGCGCTCGGCACGCTGTCGGTGGGCGCCACACTGCTGCTCGGCCGCAAGTTTTCGCGCAGCCGTTTCTTCGCCGACATCGCCGCGTACAAGGCGACGGTCGCGACCGGCAACCCGACCGTGCTCAACATGCTGCTGCAGGGCGACGATACCGTCCGCCCCGCGGACTTACCGCATCTGCGCTTCGTCACCTCGAGCTCGGCGCCGCTCACGGTCGAGGAGTGGCGCCGCTTCGAGGATCGTTTCGGCATTCCGGTGGCGCAGGGCTACGGCTCCAGCGAGACCGGCTGGATCTCCGGCTGCACGGACCGCACGAAGCGCTACGGCTCGGTCGGCAAGCCGCTGCCCTATCTGCGCGCGGCGGTCGTCGATCGCGACGGCAACGCGCTGCCCGCCGGCGAGATCGGCCACGTCCAGGTGGGCGCCTATCCCGACGGAGAATTCCGCTACATCGGCGAGGACGGCGCGATCCGCGTCAACGCGGCGGGGCGCGTGCTGACCGGCGACATGGGTTTTTTCGACGCCGACGGCTACCTGCACCTCACCGGCCGCGAGAAAGACCTCATCATCCGCGGCGGCGTGAACATCTCGCCGCTCGAGATCGACGCGGTGCTGATGCGCCACGCGGACATCGCCGAAGCCGTGGCCGTCGGCATGCCCGACCGCATCTACGGCGAGGAGGTCGTGGCGTCGGTGGTGCTGCGGAACGGCGCCACGCTGACCGCCGAAGCGATTCTCGCGCATTGCGCGCGGCATCTGCCCGCCTTCAAGACGCCGAAGCGGATCGCGATCGTGCCGGGCCTGCCCAAGACCGACCGCGGCAAGCTCGACCGCAAGGCCGTGGCGGCGGAATGGAAGGCGCAGAGCGTATAGCGGCGCGCAGCGCGCGCCTCCGCGGCCTGCGCATTCGCGCCATGCGGCGCCCGGCGTGACAAGCGCGGGTGCCCACCGTTAAATCGAACCGGGAGGAAATACCATGAGCATCAGCGACAATCTCCGCCGCGTCATCGAGGCCAATGCGCGCCTTTGGGCCGGCGAAGCCGAAGTCTTCCGCACCTATTGGACCTGGAGCGGCCGCACGCGCGAGACCGACAAGCAGTGGCTCGCCTACCAGTGCTACAAGGAAGTGTGGAGCGTGGTCATCGGCCATCCGTCCGACGGCCTGTTCCTGGGCACGCTGAAGCGGCTCGAGGCGATGTTTCCCAAGATCGACCTCGAAGTCGACCGCCACGCGGTGCTCGACGAGGCCGAAGGCCTGTGGGCCGAGTTCGCGCATTACTGCGCGTTCGCCGACGCCTACGACGCGATGCTGAAGCCGGGCGAGGCGAAGATGAATCCGCGCCTCGTCAAGAACACCGGCTGGAAGGCCGACGAGGCGCTCGGCGCGGTCCGCCACGAGCACCGCACGAAATACGGCGCGCTCGGCGAGCGGGCCTGCAAGTTCACCGAGGGCGGATACTGCACGCTGTTCAGCGAAGGCATGAAGCTCTCCGCCAATCCGGCCGGGCACGAGGGCCGCGACGGCATCATCGCCGAGGCCTGCGCCAAGGTTTACGACGACGAGTTCGGCCACATGCTGAAGGGCATCGTCGGCCTCGATCGCGAGGGCCTGTCGGCCGCGGACTGGGCGCTGTTCGAGCGGATCACGACCGAGCAGCTGAAGTCGCGCATCCTCATGCGCAACGACCAGTTCGGCAAGCCGCTCTCCGAGAAGCGCATTCGCGAGATCCATGCCGGCGACGTGACGCCGATCGCGTTCGACTACGAACAGGCGAAGCTGGCGGCGTGAGCGCGATGTCCGCCCTTCC
>JAEULD010000312.1 GCA_016792765.1 Candidatus Odyssella sp. | reverse complement strand
GTTGAGCACGTGGCGGATCACGTGGAACTCGTCGGAGATGCCGTTGCCGCCGTGCATGTCGCGGGCGGTGCGCGCGATGTCGAGCGCCTTGCCGCACGAGTTGCGCTTGATCATCGAGATCATCTCGGGCGCCAGCTTCTTCTCGTCGAACAGGCGGCCGACGCGCAGGCATGCCTGCAGCCCGATCGTGATCTCGGTCTGCATGTCGGCGAGCTTCTTCTGGACGAGCTGGTTCGCGGCGAGCGGGCGGCCGAACTGCTTCCGGTCGAGCGTGTATTGGCGCGCGGCCATCCAACAGAACTCGGCGGCGCCGAGCGCGCCCCACGCGATGCCGTAGCGCGCGCGGTTGAGGCAGCCGAACGGTCCGGCGAGGCCGGTGACGTTCGGAAGGAGATTCCCTTCCGGCACGAACACGTTGTCCATCACGATCTCGCCGGTGGTCGAAGCGCGCAGCGAGAACTTGCCCTCGATCTTCGGCGCCGAGAGGCCCTTCATGCCCTTCTCGAGCACGAAGCCGCGGATCACGCCGTCGTCGGTCTTCGCCCACACGACGAACACGTCGGCGATCGGCGAGTTCGTGATCCACATCTTGGCGCCGGTCACGCTGAAGCCGCCGGGCACCGACTTTGCGCGCGTCTTCATGCCGCCGGGATCCGAGCCGTGGTCGGGTTCGGTGAGGCCGAAGCAGCCGACCCACTCGCCGGTGGCGAGCTTCGGCAGATACTTCATGCGCTGCTCTTCGGTGCCGTAGGCGTAGATCGGGTGCATGACCAGCGAGGACTGCACCGACATCGCCGAGCGATAGCCCGAATCGACGCGCTCCACCTCGCGCGCGACCAGGCCGTAGGTGACGTAGTTGACGCCGGGGCAGCCGTATTTCTCGGGCAGCGTCGAGCCGAGGAAGCCGAGCGCGCCCATCTCGGTCATGATCGCGCGGTCGAACTTCTCGTGGCGGTGCGCCTCGAGGACGCGCGGCAGCAGCTTGTCCTGGCAATAGGCGCGCGCCGCGTCGCGCACCATGCGCTCGTCTTCGCTGAGCTGGTCGTCGAGCAGGAACGGATCGTCCCACTGGAACGGGGCGTGCTGGTTCGACGGCACCGTGGCGGGCTTGGCCGCGATATTCATGGCGTGATCTCCGAGAACGCCGTGCCTTCATAGCACGGGACAGGGCCCGGCGGAGGCGGGCGCAGGATTGTTTTAAGTCTAAAGCATTTTGCGTGTCCAGACGGCGGCGCGGGCGCGGGATAACACGTCGCGGCCGAGCCAAATTCCATTGTCTCGCTACAGGGGCTTGGCTATGAAGGCGGTCGCCTCGGCGCAACCGGCGTGACCCGCCGCGGCGCCATGCTGGGAGCGACAAGGGCAGGGATGGCGGGGAACACAAGAGCCGTCGCGCGTAGCGCCGCGCGCCGCCGGGAAGGCGCGAACCGCGGATTGCATCGTCGGAAAGAGCCCCGCCGGGCGGCGGGGCGCTGAGCGATGCAGGACAGCTTCTCCTATTTCTTCAACCAGCTCATCAGCGGCATCTCGCTGGGCTTCGTCTACGGGCTGATCGCGATCGGCTACACGATGGTCTACGGCATCGTGGGCATGATCAATTTCGCGCACGGCGAGATCTTCATGATCGGCGCATTCGTAGCGCTGATCGCGTTCTTCATCATGGATGCGATCGGGATCGGCTGGGTGCCGGTCGCGATCGTGGCCATGCTGCTTCTGTCGATGGTCATCAACGCGGCCTATGGCTGGACGCTCGAGCGCGTCGCCTACCGCCCGCTGCGCGGCTCGACGCGCCTGGCGCCGCTGATCACCGCGATCGGCATGTCGATCTTCTTGCAGAACTACGTGCAGCTCCTGCAGGGCGCGCGGCCGCGCCCGCTCCGGCCGCTGATCCCGGGCGGCATCGAGCTGTGGACCGTGAAGACGCCGGACAACACCGACTACACGGTGCAGATCAGCTACATGGAGCTGATGATCATCGTCATTACGGTCGTGCTGATGGCGGCGTTCACCTACGTCATCACGCGAACGCCGCTCGGCCGCGCCCAGCGCGCCTGCGAGCAGGACCAGAAGATGGCGGCGCTGCTCGGCATCAACGTCAACGGCACGATCGCGGCCACGTTCGTCCTCGCCGCGGTGCTCGCGGCGGTGGCCGGCCTCATCTACACGCTGCGCTACGGCTCGATCGATTTCTTCATCGGATTCCTGGCCGGCGTGAAGGCGTTCACCGCCGCCGTCTTGGGCGGCATCGGCTCGCTGCCGGGCGCGATGCTCGGCGGCGTGCTGATCGGCCTGATCGAGACCTTCTTCGCCGGCTACGCCGAGCGCGGCAGCGAGTACAAGGACGTCGCCGTGTTCATGGTCCTCGTCGTCGTCTTGATCTTCCGGCCGACCGGGCTGCTCGGCAAGCCCGACATCGAGAAGGTCTAGCCGATGACGACCGACGCGCGGCCGCTCGACTACGGCGCCATGGCGAAGGAGGCGGGGCTCACCGCCTTCGTCGTCCTCATGCTCACGATCGTCCTCGTCGGCTTCGAATTGCGCGACGTGCCGGGCGCGCTCGCGCTGTTCACGCGCTTCCCCGACGTGCTCGCCGCGTGCCTCATCGCGTTCTTCGGCCGCATCGCCGTCATCCTGCTGCGCGAAGGCTATCGCGGCGCGGTGGTCGTGGGCGCCGGCGCCGCGGCGCTTCTGCTGCTGATCGGCCTGTTGCCCGAAACGCTGTTCGGCACCGCCACGGCACGGGAGTACGCCGAGGCCTACATGCCGTTCTCGGCGCCGGTGGTGCGCTGGTGCGTGTTCGCGGCCGCCGTGTTCCTCGCGGTTCGCGCGGCGCTGGCGCGCCGCAGCGTCCGGGCCGACGCGAAATCGCGCGAGGCCGCGGCCGACCGCGCCGGCGCCACCGTGCAGCACGTCGCGCGCTATGCCGGCCCGCTGCTCGGCCTCTGCGCCGTCGCGCTGCCGGTCGCGCTCGGCCACGACCAGCAGGCGATGTCGGTCGCGATCCTGGTGATGACCTACATCATGCTGGGCTGGGGCCTGAACATCGTCGTCGGCCTCGCCGGCCTGCTCGATCTCGGCTACGTCGCGTTCTACGCGGTCGGCGCCTACACCTTCGCGCTGCTCGCCACGACCGAAGGCATCGAGTGGAGCTTCTGGGTCTGCCTGCCGCTCGCCGGCCTGTTCGCGGGGCTGGCCGGCGTGCTGCTCGGCTTCCCGGTGCTGCGCCTGCGCGGCGACTATCTCGCGATCGTGACGCTCGGCTTCGGCGAGATCGTCCGCGTCGTGCTGCAGAACTGGTACGGCTTCACCAACGGCGCCAACGGCATCTCCGGCATTCCGCGGCCGACGCTGCTCGGCCTGTCGTGGGAAGAGGAGGCGCCCGAGGGCCAGATGGCGTTCTGGCAGTGGTTCAGCAAGAACTTCTGGGAGGTGCAGTACAGCGCCACGCACGAGAAGATCTTTCTCTTCTACATCATCCTCGGCCTGGCGCTGGTCGTGAACTGGTTCGCGCTGCGCGCGCGGCGCATGCCGATCGGCCGCGCCTGGGAGGCGCTGCGCGAGGACGAGATCGCGTGCCGCTCGCTCGGCATCAACCCCACGAACACGAAGCTCACCGCGTTCGGCGTGGGCGCGATGTTCGGCGGCTTCGCCGGCTCGTTCTTCGCGACAAGCCAGGGCTTCGTCAGCCCCGAGAGCTTCGTGTTCATCGAATCGGCGATCATCCTCGCGATCGTCGTGCTCGGCGGCTTCGGCAGCCAGCTCGGCGTGGTGCTCGCGGCGCTGCTGCTGATCGGCCTGCCCGAGGCGTTCCGCGAGGTGAAGGATTTCCGCATGCTCGCCTTCGGCCTCGCGATGGTCGGAATCATGCTGTGGCGGCCGGCGGGCCTGCTCGCGCACCGCGAGCCGACCGTGCGCCTGAACGCTCCGGGCAAGGGAAAGACGCCGTGAGCCGCCCGCTGCTCGAGGTCGAGCATCTCACGATCCGCTTCGGGGGCCTCGTCGCCGTCAACGACGTGAGCTTCGCGGCGCAGGACCGCCAGATCACCGCCGTCATCGGCCCCAACGGCGCCGGCAAGACGACGGTGTTCAACTGCCTCACCGGCTTCTACAAGCCGACCGTCGGGCGCATGCGCCTGCTGCACGCCGCCACCGGCCGCGAATTCCTGCTCGAGCGCATGGAAGGCTTCCGCATCGCGGCCGAGGCCCACGTCGCCCGCACCTTCCAGAACATCCGCCTGTTCCCGAAGATGACGGTGCTCGAGAACCTCATCGTCGCGCAGCACAACACGCTGATGCGCGCCTCGGGCTACACGGTGCTGGGCCTGTTCGGCTATCGCGGCTACAAGCGCGCCGAGGCCGCCGCGATCGATCGCGCGAAGTATTGGCTCGACCGCACCGGCCTCACCGAGCGCGCCGACGACGCGGCCGAAGGCCTGCCCTATGGCGGCCAGCGGCGGCTCGAGATCGCGCGCGCGATGTGCACCGAGCCGGTGATGCTGTGCCTCGACGAGCCGGCGGCCGGCCTCAACCCGCGCGAATCGGAAGAGCTCAACGCGCTGCTGCGCTTCATCCGCGACGAGCACGAGATCGGCGTGCTGCTGATCGAGCACGACATGAGCGTCGTGATGGAGATCTCCGACCACATCATCGTGCTCGACTACGGCAAGAAGATCGCCGACGGCACGCCCGCCGAGATCCGCAACGATCCGGCCGTCATCCGCGCCTATCTCGGCGAGCCCGAGGAGGCGGCCTGAGATGCTGAAGGTCAGCGGCCTCCGCGCGCGCTACGGCAACATCGAGGCGCTGGGCGGCGTCGACGTCGACGTGAGCAAGGGCGAGATCGTCACGATCATCGGCGCCAACGGCGCCGGCAAGTCCACGCTGCTGATGACGATCTGCGGCAACCCGCGCGCGGCGGCGGGGCGCATCGAGTTCGAGGGCGCCGACATCGCGCGCATGCCGACGCACGACATCATCCGCCGCGGCATCGCCCAGGTGCCGGAAGGCCGCCGCATCTTCCCGCGCATGACGGTGTACGAGAACCTGCTGCTCGGCGCGTCGCTGTCGGACCCCGCGCATTTCGCCGCCGATCTCGAGCGCGCCTATGCGCTGTTCCCGATCCTGAAGCAGCGCGCCGCGCAGCGCGGCGGCACGCTTTCGGGCGGCGAGCAGCAGATGCTCGCGATCGCGCGCGCGCTGATGAGCCGGCCGCGCCTCTTGCTGCTCGACGAGCCCTCGCTCGGCCTGGCGCCGCTGATCGTGAAGCAGATCTTCGGCATCCTCTCGGAAATCAGCCGCGCCGGCATGACGCTGCTGCTGGTCGAGCAGAACGCGCACCAGGCGCTCCGCCTCGCCAGCCGCGGCTACGTGATGGCGAACGGCCGCATCGTCTTGGCCGGGACCGGCAAGGATCTGCTCGCCAATCCCGAGGTGCGCGCGGCCTATCTCGAGGGCGGGGGGCACCGATGACCGTTCCGCTGCTCGACACCCATCTCGGCGGCACGATCGTCGTCACGATCGTCATGATGGGCTTCGCGGCCTGGGCCACCGGCCGCGCCGTCGCCGTCACCTGGCGGCCCTACTGGCAGGTGATCGTCTATCCGTTCCTGCTCGGTTTCGTGGACCGCGGCCTCAACCGCGCCTTCGCCGAGGGCGAGCTGTGGTCGCCGACCGGATATCTGCTCGATTCGCTGTTTCTCGTCGCCGTGGCGATGTTCGCCCACCGGCTGGCGCGCGCGCGCCGCATGACGGCCCAATACCCCTGGCTCTACGAGCGCACCGGACCGCTCGGCTGGCGCGAAAAACAGCCGAAATAAGCGGCCGGAAGGCATTCCCTCCCTTGTCGCCGTCGGGGCGGGGCGACTAATATCGCCCCAGCGGCGCGGGTGGCTCGGGAGCGAGAGGGAACCGCCGGGCCGCGGCTCATCAATCGACAAGGGAGTGCCAAATCGATGCGTAAAATCCCGATCCTTGCGCTTGCCGCGGTGTCGGCATTCGCGCTGGCGGCGAACGCGCAGCAGAAGGAAGTGACGATTGCGGTGATCGGCCCGATCACCGGCAAGGAAGCCCCGTTCGGCGAGCAGATGAAGCGCGGCGCCGAGGCGGCGGTGCGCGACCTCAACAAGGCCGGCGGCGTCAACGGCATGCAGGTCAAGCTCATGGTCGAAGACGACGCCTGCGATCCGAAGCAGGCGGTGACGGCGGCCAACAAGGTGGCCGGCGCCAAGGTGGCCGCGGTCATCGGCCATTTCTGCTCGGGCTCGTCGATCCCGTCCTCGGAAGTGTACTGGAAGGCGAAGATCCTGCAGATCACGCCGGCCTCGACCAACCCGAAGCTCACCGACGAAGCGGCGAAGAAGAAGTGGACCAACGTCCACCGCGTCTGCGGCCGCGACGACGCGCAGGGCGAAGTGGCCGGCAAGTATCTCGCCGCCACGCACAAGGGCAAGAAGATCGCGATCCTCCACGACAACACGCCCTACGGTAAGGGCCTCGCCGACGAGACGAAGAAGGCCTTCAACAAGGCCGGCGGCAAGGAAGCGATCTACGAGGCCTACAAGCCGGGCGAAAAGGACTACGCGGCGGTCGTGGCCAAGCTCCAGGCGGCCGGCGTGCAGGTCGTTTACATCGGCGGCTACGCGCCCGAGACGGCGCTGATCGCCCGCCAGGCGGCCGAGAAGAACTACAAGCCGGTGATCATGGGCGGCGACGCGCTCGACACCGACGACGTGATCAAGGTCGCCGGCGCCGCGTCGAACGGCGTCATGTTCACGCAGGGACCGGACCCGCGCCTCAATCCGGCGTCGAAGGCCGTGGTCGATTCGTTCAAGGCCGCGAACCAGGATCCGGAAGGCTACACGCTCTACACCTACGCCGCGGTGCAGGTGTGGGCGCAGGCCGCGACCAAGGCGAAGTCGTTCGACATGGCGAAGGTATCGCCGGTGCTGCGCAGCGGCCAGGCCTTCACCACCGTCATGGGCCCGATCAAGCTCGACAAGAAGGGCGACGTGATGGGCGGCGGCTACGTGTTCTGGAAGTTCGACAACAACAAGAAGTCGCAGATGTAGTACCAGGCGCATCGGCGACGATCGCGCAAGACGGGCGGCGGCTCCCTCGGGAGCCGCCGCTTTCGTTTGGCGGGGTATGCGCGGCGGCGGGCCGGGGCTTCGGGCGATGCGCTTGGCGCCGGCCGCGACGCTGGCATAACCTTGCGGCCGCACCGTGCCTTGGGGGGCCGGCCGCGCGGGACGCGGGCATGGCCGAGGGGGGATCGTGACGAAACTCGAAAGCCGGTGGATCGATGTCCGCGGCATTCGCACCCGCTATAGCGAAGCCGGAAGCGGCGATCCGATCGTGTTCGTCTACGGCGCCAATTTCGGCATGGCCGAGGCGAGCGCCAGCCTGGAGACGTGGGCGCCGAACATGGCCGCGCTGGCCGGGCGCTTCCGCGTCGTGGCGTTCGACAAGCTCGGGCAGGGCTTCACCGACAATCCCGCGCAAGACGCGGATTACACGATGGCGGCCGTGGTCCGGCACGCCGGCGACTTCATCGAGGCGCTGAAGCTGCCGCCGGTCCATCTCGTCGGGCATTCGCGCGGCGGTTTCGCGGCGACGCGTCTCGCGCTCGAGAGGCAGCATCTCGTGCGCTCGCTGACGATCGTCAACAGCGGCACGCTCAGCCCGCGCGTCGGCACCAACGAGGTCGCCCTGTCGCAGCCGCCGTTTCCGCTCGGCACGCGCGAGGCCGTGCGCTGGGTCTACGAACACTATTGCATCCGCCGCGAATGGATCGACGAAGCCTGGGTCGACCTCCTCGTCGAGACGCTGACTCTGCCGAAATACGCGGCCTCGATCGACAAGATGGAGCGCGAAGGCCTGCGGACCCGCCTGTTCGTGCCGGGCTTGGCCCGCGACAAGCGCGAGGCGCTGGCATGGATCGGCGAGGGCAGGCTGCAGCGGCCCACCCAGATCGTGTGGGGCGCCGACGACCCGACCGCGACGGTCGAGGGCGGCTTCGAGCTGTTCCAGCGGATCGCCGCCCACGAGCGGCGCACGGTGCTCGGCGTGATCAACCAATCCGGCCATTTTCCGTTCCGCGAGCACCCCGGGCGCTTCAACGCGCTGATGGGGCGGTTCGCGGACTGGGCTTCGGCGTGACGGTGCGCGCATGACGGCATTGAAGGCGGAACGGATCGAAACGCAGCGCGCGGCGCTGTCGCTGCTGCGCGGCGGGCCGGATGCGGAAACCGTGCTGTTCCTGCACGGCGGCATTCCCGGCGTCACGCCCTACTGCAGCGGCGCGCACATCTGGGCGCCGGCGCTGCCGCTGTTCGCGCGCTTTCGCCACGTGGTCGCGCCCGACCTGCCCGGCTTCGGCGACACGCCGGCGCCGGCGGGCCAGCCGCACCGCATCGACGATGCCGGGCGGCACGCGCTGGCGCTCATCGGCGCGCTCGGGCGCGGCCCGTGCCACGTCGTCGGCCATGCCGAAGGCGCGCTCGTGGCGCTGTGGATGGCGCTGGAGAACCCGGCCGCGCTGCGCTCGGTGACGGTGGCCGCGAGCCCCGCCGCCGCGCCGATCGGCGACAACCCGGAAAACCTCGCGCTCGCCCATCCGCCGCCGCCGCGCTTCTCGCGCGCCTCGCAGGCCTGGGCGCTGGAGCGGCTGTCATGGTCGCATCATCACATCGACGCGGCGCTGCTCGACCGTTGCGTCGCCGCCGCGGCATCGCAGGGCGGGGCGCGCGCCGAAGCGGGCGCGCCGCAGGCCGCCTTCGGCGCGAGCGTCGTCGCCGCGAAATCGCGTTTCTATGCGCATTGCCGCGCCGCCGCGTTTCCGGTGCCGGTCCAGATCGTGTGGGGGCGCAGCGATCCCTTGACGACGCTCGAGCACGGCATGGTGCTGTTCAAGACGATCGCGGCGCGCCAGGCGGCGACGCACTATCACGTCCTGAACCGGTCGGGGCATTTCCCGTTTCGCGAGGAGCCGCAGGGCTTCGAGGCCGTCGTCTCGGCGTTCCACGACGGGCTGGCGGCGCGAGGATAGCGG
>JAEULD010000072.1 GCA_016792765.1 Candidatus Odyssella sp. | reverse complement strand
TTCCGTCAACATGGCTGCGATCCTTTCTTCGTCCACGGCCCCCGTCAGGCTGGTCTCTTGTCGGCGGAGAGATCGATCGTCTCGCCGCGCCCGTTCGGCCGGGTTTCGGTCTGACCGCTCCTGATCTCTACGGTGCGGACGCGCGATTCCGCTTTCGGGCGCACGAGGTCGATGTTCAAAAGCCCGTTATCCAGCCCGGCGCCCGCCACCTCGATTCCTTCGGCGAGCACGAAGATGCGCTGGAACTGCCTGGCCGCGATGCCGCGATGCAGGAACACCCGCTGCCCGCTCTCGGCCTGCTTGCCGCGGATCACGAGCTGGTTGTTCTCGACCGTCACCGCGAGATCCGAGGGCGCGAAGCCGGCAACCGCCAGCGTGATGCGCAGCCCGTCGGGGCCGGTCTGCTCGATGTTGTAGGGCGGATAGGAATCGCCCGGCGCCTTCGACAGCCGCTCCAGCATCTCCTCGATGTGGTCGAAGCCGAGCAGCAGCGGGCTGTTGAACAGCGAAAGCCGTGTCATCGCGCGAGCTCCTCCTTCCGAGCGAGCTGCACCGGATGTGCACGGTCCGGTCACCGTTCCGGGCCCAAAGCGCCCGGTCGCCCGGCGGCCCGTCATGGCACCGCCTGCCGATCGGGCGGGCCCTGGCGCTGCGCGTTTCCGCAAGCCGCGTGCCGGCCCGGTCGGGACGCCCATTATCTGGGCGCGGCCGATGCGCGCTTCAAGTGCGCCGGAGGGGTGGAGGAGGCACGCCGGCATGGGCAGGCTCCGCGCCGCTGAGCGCGCCGCCCCGCGTCAAGGCCTTGCCGAAGGGCGGTTTCGCGCGCCTCGAAGCCTGCGCCCGCAGCATGAAGGGCGGGTTAACGGCCGGCCGGCCGCTACGCGCTCAGGTTGAAAGGCCGAGGATGGCCGCCGTGTCCTTGCGCGTCGAGAGCGCCAGCACGGTATGCGTGCGGATGGCGCCGGGGTTCTGCTTGATCGTATCGGCGAGCACCGTCTCGATCTCGGAGACGTCGGCGAGCCGCAGCTTGATGAGATACGACCAGTCGCCGGTCACGTGGTGGCATTCGAGCACCTGCGGCAGCGCGCAGATCGCCTCGACGAGCTTCTTCTCGTTGTCGGGCCGGTCGATCAGCAGGAACATGTAGGCCAGCACGCCGCGCCCGACCGCCTTGGGGTCGACCACCGCGCCCCAGCCCTTGATCAGGCCGTTGCGCTCCAGCTTCTTGAGGCGCTCGTTGATCGCCGACACCGAGAGGCCCACCGCGGCGCCGATTTCGGCATAGGTGTCGCGGCCCTTCTGCTGCACGTAGTCGAGGATTTTCCGGTCGATGGCGTCCATGGCCGGAAATGATACAGGCCAGACGGGAGAATTCAACAAGATCAGCTCATTCGTCGTCCCCGCGAAAGCGGACGGCGATTCGGGCGGCGGCCCCCTCAGCTCAGCGGCATCGCCACGTGCTGGCGGAAGCCGGGGCGCTCCTGCAGGCGCTGGTGCCAGGCGTCGCAGGCGGCGAGGCGCGGCTTCGGCACGTCGAGCTTCGCGTAGCGCCAATAGGCGCAGCCCACCGGAATGTCGCCCATCGTCAGCTCGGGGCCGGCGACGTATTCGCGCGACGAAAGATGCTTGTCGAGCAGCGCGAAAGACGCGGCAAGGCGCTCGCCCGCGGCCTTGATCGCGGCGAGGTCGCGCTTCTCGGGCGGCGTGCGGACGAGGCCCCAGAACACCGGGAACATGTCGGGCGCGATCGTCGTCTGCTGCCAGTCCATCCAGCGGTCCGCCTCGGAGCGCTGGGCGGCGTCCACCGGCCACAGTTTCCCGGCGCCGTAGCGGGCCGCGAGATAGCGCACGATCGTGTTCGATTCCCACACGATCGTGCCGTTGTCGTCGATCGTCGGGATGCGGCTGTTGGGGTTCTTCGACTTGTATTCGGGCGTGTCGAGGCCGCCGAACGCGCCGCCGGCGTCGCTGCGCTCGTGCGGCAGGCCGAGCTCGGCCACGCACCACATCACCTTCTGCACGTTGATCGAGTTCGTACGGCCCCAGATCTTCAGCATCGTCGGTCCCTCCGCGAAGGCGGCCATTAATAGCGGGCGCGCGCGGCCTGTCCAGGATCGGGCGGCACCGAGAGCCGCTTCGAAAGCGCGTGGCCGGCCGCGCGCGTCGCCTCGCGCAGCGCGGCGCGGCGCGCCGGATCGACGCGGCGCGCCGGCAGCGCCGCCCACACCGAGGCGATCGTGCGCCGCCGGACGACGACCGGCGCCGCGATCGCATAGATGCCGGGGTCGACCTCGCCGAAGCTCTCGGCGTAGCCGCGCTGGCGGATGAGCGCGAGCTCCGCCTCGCGCTCGCGGCGCAGCGCGCGCTGGGCCGGGTCGGCGCGCTCGATGCGGTCGAGATAGGCCGCGCGCAGCGTGGCCGGCAGCGCGGCAAGCAGCAATTTGCACGGCGCGCCGGTGTGCAGCGGAAAGCTGCGGCCCGAAACGCCGGAGAGATGCGCCGGCCGCCGCGGCTCCACCGCCGCCACCGGCATCGCCGCGTCGCCGAAGATGCGGAACAGCACCGCGGTGGCGCCGGTCTCGGCCGCGAGGCGCGCGAGCACAGGCTGCGCCGCCGCCATCAGCGGGCTGGCCGCGTCGGCGGCGCGCGCCAGCGCGTGCACGCGCGGCGTCACGCGGTAGCGCCCGCCGCCGGCCTCCTCGACGAGGCCCTGCTCGCGCAGCAGCGCCAGCAGGCGATAGGCGGAGGAGAGGGGAAGCCCCGCCGCGCGCGCGAGATCGCCCACCGCCGCCCGCGGCCGCGCCGCGTCGAAGCTCAGCAGCAATTGCAGAACCTTGCGCGCGCTCTCCACCCCGACCGTGCGCCGCGACGTCGCCATCGCCGATCCTCTCTCAGCCCGTGAGAATCACTCTCGCACTCTTGAGCGCCAAGGCAAAGTGCGTAGCTTCGGCGGCCGGCATTCGCCGGCGCCCGGCGGGCATCGGCCGTGATCTTGGGGGCTCGCCTATGGATTTCTCGCTGTTCTATCTGCCCACCTACCGCGCCGGCTTCGCGCCGAGCCTCGCCGCGTTCTACGGCGAGCTGCTGCAGTCGGTGAAGCTGGCCGACCGGCTCGGCTGGGCGCGCGTGCTCACCACCGAGCATCATTTCCACTACTACGGCGGCGCGGTGCCGAACCCGGCCGTGATCCTCGCCGCCTGGGCGCGCGAGACGAAGCGCATCCGCCTCTCCGCCGGCGTCTCGCTGGTTCCGCTGCGCCACCCGCTGCAGGTGGCCGAGGACTATGCGCTGGTCGACCACCTCTCCGAGGGCCGCTTCGACATGGGCGTCTCGCGCGGCTTCGTCCCGCACGAATTCGACGCGTTCGGCGTGAGCCAGGCCGAAACCGCCGAGCGCGTGATGGAGGCGCTCGACATCATCAGGAAATTCTGGGCCGGCCAGCCGTTCGCCTACGACGGCAAGTTCACCAAGTTCGCGCGCATCGATCCCTGGCCGCAGACCTTCCAGAAGGAGATCCCGATCTGGGTCGCGGCGTCCAACGATCTCGCGAGCTTCGCCCGCGCCGGCGCCGGCGGCTATCACCTGATGATGAACCAGTATCCGATGAGCTTCGCGTCGCTGGTCGAGAAGCACACGGCCTACAAGGACGCCTACGCCAAGGCCGGCCACGACCCCAGGAAGCAGAAGAGCGCGATCGCGTTCCTCGTCCACCTCGCCGACACCGAGGAGAAGGCGATCGCCGAGGCGAAGGGCTGGGTGCAGGAGCACGCGGCCGCGTTCCGCAAGGTGCAGACGCACGACGAATGGAACCGCGACTACGCCTACGACGAATCGATCCTGCTCGGCCTCGGCGAGCCGGACGTCCGCGAATTGTTCCGCAAGCGCACGCTCGTCGGCACGCCGGCGCAGGCCGCCGAGCGGCTGCGCAAATACATCGATCTCGGCTTCACCGAGGCGATCTTCGTCGCCCGCTATGCCGGCGTTCCGGCCGCGCAGGAGCGCGAGACGATCGAGCGCCTGACGCGCGAAGTGCGGCCGATGCTGGG
>JAEULD010000064.1 GCA_016792765.1 Candidatus Odyssella sp. | reverse complement strand
CGGCGTGATGAGCGACAGGTTCGGTGCGCGCCGCATCATGTACTGGACGTTCATCGCCTCGGTGATCGTCACCTTCCTGCTCTCCTATCCCGCCACGACCTACACTGTCGAAGGCATCCGCGGGCCGATCACCTTCTCGATGGCGCTCGGGTTCATCCCGTTCACGGTCCTGATCTTCGTGCTCGGCTTCTTCATGTCGATCGGCAAGGCCGCGGTCTACAAGCACATTCCGGTCTATTACCCGAATCACGTGGGCTCCGTCGGCGGCGTCGTCGGCCTCATCGGCGGCCTCGGCGGCTTCGTGCTTCCGATCGCGTTCGGCGCGATGAACGACATCACCGGCGTGTGGACGAGCTGCTTCATGCTTCTGTTCCTGTTGGTCGCCACCGCCCTCACCTGGATGCATTTCGCGATCATCCGCATGGAAAAGAAGCGTGTGCCCTCGCTTGCCGGACCGCGCGACCTGCCCGAGCTCGAAGTGCTCGGCAAGCCCGCGCCGGGCGAAGCCGGCGAACGCAAGGCAAGCCGCCCCGCCGAAGCGCCTGCGCTCCGCGCCGCCGCACAACCGGCGCACAGCTAAACGCAACGAGCCCGCCCCGAGAGAAAGAAGCCATGGCCACCACCGCCGAAACCACAGCCCCCGCGCCGGTCCGCAGCAGAACCTGGCTTACCCGGTGGGAGCCCGAGAACGCGGAGTTCTGGCAAACACAAGGGCGCTCGATCGCCTGGCGAACGCTTACCGTCACGACGGTCAATCTCACCTTTGCGTTCATCGTCTGGTTCCTGGTGAGCGCGCTGGTCGTGCGGTTGCCCGCGATCGGCTTCAAGTTCTCGACCGCGCAGCTCTTCTGGCTCGCCGCCATGCCCGGCCTCGCCGGCGGCACGCTGCGCATCGTGCACACGTTTCTCGTTCCGCTGTATGGCACGCGCAACGTCGTGGCGTTCTCGACCCTCTCGCTGCTCATTCCGGCGGTGGGCCTTTTCTTCGCCGTGCAGAACCCGGCCACGCCCTACTGGGTCCTGATGGCGCTCGCGTTCCTCGCCGGGCTCGGCGGCGGCAACTTCTCGTCGTTCATGCCGTCGACGAGTCTCTTCTTCCCGAAGCGGCTGCAGGGGACGGCGCTGGCTATCCAGGCCGGCATCGGGAACTTCGGCGTCAGCATCGTCCAGTTCGTCACGCCCTGGATCATCGGCTTCGCGCTCTTCGGCGCGCTCGGCGGCGACTCGCAGGTGCTCACCTCGCCCGCCGGCCAGAAGTCCGTCTGGATTCAGAACGCGGCGCTCATCTATGTGCCGTTCATCGCGGTGTTCGGCGTCGTCGCATGGTTCATGTTGAAGAGCATCCCCGTGCGCGCGAACTTTCGCGAGCAACTCGACATCTTCAAGCTGAAGCACGCGTTCTTCATGACGACGCTCTACATCATGACCTTCGGGTCGTTCGCCGGTTTTGCGGCCACGTTCCCGCTGCTGATCAAGACGCTTTACGGGCACTTCCCGAACGCGCCCGACCCGCTGACCTACGCCTTCCTGGGGCCGCTCGTGGGCTCGGTCGCCCGCATCGTCGCCGGGCCGCTCAGCGACCGCTTCGGCGGCGCGAAAGTCACGCACTGGGCCGGCATCGGCATGCTGATCTGCGTGATCGGCGCCACCTTCTTCATGGCCCCGAAGTCGCTCGGCGAATTCTGGTTCTTCCTCGCGTTCATGCTCGGCCTGTTCACCTTCGCGGGCTTCGGCAACGCATCGACCTTCAAGCAGATGCCGATGCTGTTCCAGCCGCGCCAAGCCTCGAGCATCATCGGCTGGACCGGCGCCATGGCCGCCTATGGGCCGCTCGCCGCCGGCCTGATGATGGGCCTCTCGCTCGAACTGTTCGGCACGCCTGTCGCGTTTTTCTATTGGGCCGCGATCTTCTACGCCGGCAACATCGCCATCAACTGGGCGCTCTACGCCCGTAAGGGCGCCGAAGCGCCCTGCTGATCGAAGACTTCCGGAGGATCCAATGAGCCACTTCGTCGACCGCCTGCTGTTTTTCAAGAAAGACGTCGACCAGTTCTCGAACGGCCACGGCGTCGTGACCAACGAGGACCGGAGCTGGGAGCAGGCCTACCGCAATCGCTGGTCCTACGACCGCATCGTGCGCTCGACGCACGGCACGAACTGCACCGGCTCGTGCTCGTGGAAGATCTACGTCAAGGGCGGCATCGTCACCTGGGAGACGCAGCAGACCGACTATCCGCGCACGCGGCCCGATCTGCCGAACCACGAGCCGCGCGGCTGCGCGCGCGGCGCCAGCTATTCCTGGTACCTCTACAGCGCGCAGCGCCTTAAATACCCGATGGTGCGCGGACGGCTCGCGCGGCTCTGGCGCGCCGCGAAGCAGCAGCACCGCGATCCGGTGAGTGCCTGGGCGTCGATCGTCGAGGACCCGGCGAAGGCCCGCGACTACAAGCAGATGCGCGGCTTGGGCGGCTTCGTGCGCGTGGATTGGGACGAGGCGAACGAGATCGTCGCCGCCGCCAACGCCTACACGGTCAAGACCTACGGGCCCGACCGCGTGCTCGGCTTCTCGCCGATCCCGGCCATGTCGATGGTCTCCTACGCCGCCGGCTCGCGCTATCTCTCGCTGATCGGCGGCGTCTGCATGAGCTTCTACGACTGGTATTGCGACCTTCCGCCCTCCTCGCCGCAGACCTGGGGCGAGCAGACCGACGTGCCGGAGAGCGCGGACTGGTACAACTCGATGTTCATCATGCTCTGGGGCTCGAACGTGCCCCAGACGCGGACGCCCGACGCGCATTTCATGACCGAGGTACGCTACAAGGGCACGAAGATCGTGACCGTGACGCCGGACTATTCCGAGGCGTCGAAGTTCGGCGACATCTGGCTGGCACCGAAGCAGGGCACCGATGCCGCGCTCGCGATGGCGATGGGCCACGTGATCCTCAAGGAGTATCACGCGAACTCCGGCAAGAGCGCCTATTTCGAGGACTACTGCCGGCGCTACACCGACATGCCGAACCTCGTCCGCCTCGTGCAGAAGGACGGGCGCTGGATCGCGGACCGCCTGCTGCGCGCCTCCGATTTCGCCGACAACAAGGGCGAGGCGAACAATCCCGATTGGAAGACGCTCGCCGTGGACGAGGCAACCGGCAATGTCGTCGTCCCCACCGGCTCGATCGGCTTCCGCTGGGGCGAGCAGGGCAAGTGGAACCTCGAGAGCCGCGACGCCGCGAGCAAGCAGGAGTTCAAGCCGCGCCTGACGCTCAAGGGCGCCAGCGACGAGGTCATCTCCGTCGGCTTCCCCTATTTCGGCGGGATCGCGCACGAGCACTTCCGCTCGACCAGCCACGCCGATGTGCTGATGCGCGCCGTCCCGGCCAAGCGCGTGGCGCTCAAGGACGGCGAAGCGCTCGTCGCCACCGTGTTCGACCTTTTCCTCGCTAATTACGGCGTCGATCGCGGCCTCGGCGGCGATTGCGCGAAATCCTTCGACGACGACGTGCCCTACACGCCGGCCTGGCAGGAGCGCATTACCGGTGTGGACCGCGAGAAGGTGATCGCGGTTGCGCGCGAATTCGCCGCCACCGCCGACAAGACCCACGGCAAGTCGATGGTCATCCTCGGCGCGGCCGTGAACCACTGGTACCACGCCGACATGAATTACCGCGGCATCATCAACCTGCTGGTGATGTGCGGCTGCATCGGCCAGACCGGCGGCGGCTGGTCGCACTATGTGGGCCAGGAGAAGCTGCGCCCGCAAACGGGCTGGCAGCCGATCGCGTTCGCGCTCGACTGGAACCGCCCGCCGCGCCAGATGAACTCGACCTCGTTTTTCTACGCGCATTCGAGCCAGTGGCGCTACGAGCGGCTCGGCGTCGACGAAATCCTCTCGCCGCTTGCCAAGGGCACGCTCAAGGGCAGCCTCATCGACTTCAACGTGCGCGCCGAACGCATGGGCTGGCTGCCCTCAGCGCCGCAGCTCGAGGCGAACCCGATCAAGCTCACGAAAGAGGCCGCGCAGGCCGGCGCCGAGCCCGGCCCCTATGCCGTGGCGCAGCTCAAATCGGGCGTACTCAAGATGAGCTGCGAGGATCCCGACAATCCGAAGAACTTCCCGCGCAACCTGTTCGTCTGGCGCTCGAATCTGTTGGGCTCGAGCGGCAAGGGTCACGAGTATTTCCTCAAATACCTGCTCGGCACGCAGCACGGCGTGCTCGGCAAGGACCTCGGCGCCGAGGGCGGCGCGAAGCCGCTCGAGGTGACGTGGCGCGACCCGGCGCCGGAAGGAAAGCTCGATCTCATCTGCACGCTCGACTTCCGCATGTCCACGACGTGCATGTACTCCGACATCGTGCTGCCGACCGCGACCTGGTACGAGAAGAACGACCTCAACACCTCCGACATGCACCCGTTCATCCACCCGCTCTCGCGCGCGGTGGACCCGGCCTGGGAGGCGAAGAGCGACTGGCAGATCTTCCGCGGCATCGCGAAGAAATTCTCGGAGGTGTGCGTCGGCCATCTCGGCGTCGAGAAGGATCTCGTGCTCGCGCCGATCATGCACGACACGCCGGCCGAGCTCGCCCAGCCGTTCCAGCCGAAGGAATGGAAAAAAGGCGAGTGCGACCTCGTCCCCGGCAAGACCGCGCCCGCAATGACCGTCGTCGAGCGCGATTACCCGAACACCTACAAGAAGTTCACGGCGCTCGGCCCGCTGCTCGGCAAGCTCGGCAATGGCGGCAAGGGCATCGCGTGGAAGACCGAGGAAGAGGTTGCGTTCCTGAAGGAGCTCAACTTCATGGTCACCGAGCCCGGCGTGACGCAGGGCATGCCGAGGCTCGAGGATGATCTCGATGCGATCGAGGCGGTGCTGACCCTGGCACCCGAGACGAACGGCCACGTCGCGGTGAAGGCGTGGGAAGCGCTCGGCAAGCAGACCGGCCGCGATCACACGCACCTCGCGCTGCACCGCGAGGATGAGAAGCACCGCTTCCGCGACCTCCAGGCGCAGCCGAGGAAGATCATCTCCTCACCCACCTGGAGCGGGCTCGAATCCGAGAAGGTGAGCTACAACGCCGGCTACACGAACGTGCACGAGCTGATCCCGTGGCGCACGCTCACGGGCCGCCAGCAACTCTATCAGGATCACCCCTGGATGATCGCGTTCGGCGAGGCGCTCTGCCTCTACAAGCCGCCGATCGACACCAAGACCGTGACGCCGCTGCTCGGCAAGAAGAGCAACGGCAATCCGGAGATCGCGCTGAACTTCATCACGCCGCACCAGAAATGGGGCATCCACAGCACCTATTCGGACAACCTCATCCTGCTCACGCTCAATCGCGGCGGGCCAGTGGTGTGGCTGAGCGAAACCGACGCGAAGAAGATCGGCGTCGAGGACAATGACTGGATCGAGCTGTTCAACGCCAACGGCGCCATCGTCGCGCGCGCCGTGGTGAGCCAGCGCGTGAACGAGGGCATGACGCTCATGTATCACGCGCAGGAGAAGATCGTGAACACGCCGGGAAGCCAGCTCACGCAGGCGCGCGGCGGCATCCACAACTCGGTCACGCGCACCTGCCCGAAGCCGACGCACATGATCGGCGGCTACGCGCAGCAGAGCTACGGCTTCAATTACCACGGCACGATCGGCACGAACCGCGACGAGTTCGTGATCGTGCGGAAAATGACCAAAGTCGACTGGATGGAGGGCCCCTACGCCGGCGCTCCCGCCAAGTCCGCGGCCGAGTAGAAGGAGGGATCCCA
>JAEULD010000001.1 GCA_016792765.1 Candidatus Odyssella sp. | reverse complement strand
TTGCGTCCGGCGCGCACGCTGCCGTTCGACCGGCTGGCGGCCTACGACCGGCGCTGCTTTCCGGCCGCGCGCGCCGGCTTCCTCAGCCTGTGGCTCAGCCCGCTCGCCGGCGCCGCGATCGCAGCCGAGCGCGACGGCGCGCTGGCGGGCTTCGGCGCGATCCGCGCCTGCCAGAAGGGCTACAAGATCGGCCCGCTGTTCGCCGACGACGACGCCGTCGCCGACGAACTCTTCCGCGCGCTGGCCGCCCGCGCGGGCGGCGAGACGATTTTCCTCGACGTGCCCGAGCCCAATCCGGCGGCGCTGGCGCTCGCCGCCCGCTACGGCCTCGCGCCGGTGTTCGAAACCGCGCGCATGTATACCGGCGAGGCCCCGGCGGTCGACCTCATGCGCGTGTTCGGCGTTACCACCTTCGAGCTGGGCTGAACGCGCGACTCCGCTCCCGCACAAGAAAAGAGCGCCGCGAGCGGCGCTCTCTTCCCGTTTCTGTCCGCCCCGTCTAGCGGATCTGGATGCCGAAATTGAAGCTCGGCGGCCCGTAGTAGTACGGCGTGTAGTAGTACGGGCGGTAATAGGGGCCGTAGTAGTACGGGGCGTAGTAGTACCCGTGCCAATAGCCGCGGTGATGGGCCTGCGTCACGGCGCCGTTCTCGGTGCCGTTTGTTGCCGCCGTCTGCTCGCCGCTGACGAGATTGCCGGCGGGGGCGGCCAGGGCCGCGCCCGAGATGCCGATCGCCGTTGCCGCGGCCAGGGCCGCCGTCGCGATGCCGATGCGTTTCATGAGAGCCTCCTTACGGGAGTGTGGATCGTTGGGAAGCGCCGGCTTCCCGCACCTCTCAATACGCGCCGGCCGCGCACGGGTTCGCCGGTTGGGACAATCGTGACCGTCGCGTGAGCGGCCGTTCATCCGGCGGTCGGTCGGCCCACGCGCGCCTTCATCCGCCGCGGCAAGAAAAAGGGGCGCACGTTGCCGTGCGCCCCTTGGCGATGCGCGAACTGGCGCGGAGACTAGAAGCCGATGCCGAGGCGCAGGCCCGGCGTGCGGATGTAGAGGCCGGTGTGCGGGCGGCGATAGCCGTGATAGCCGTACGGGTTGTAGCCGTAGGGCGCGTAGTAGCGCGGGCGCGGCGGCGCGTAGCCATAGGGCGCATAGCCGTAGGGCGCGTAGTACGGCTGGTAGTAGTTGTTGTAGTAGTTGTTGTGATACGAGCCGTAGTGATGCACCGGCGTCGCCGCGGGCGCGGCGGCGGGCCCGGTGTCGGCGCCGAGCGCGAGCGCGGGCGCCGCGGCGGCGGCGCCGGCGGTGGCAAGCGTGCCGGCCGTGACGACGGCAATTGCCGCGGCGGCGACGCGGGCGATGCGAGCGATGTTCATCGTGTCTTCTCCTTTGACCCATGCACACGGAGCGTTCGCTCGCCCCGCTTTCTGTCCGACTGCATAACGGCCCGGCGCTGAACCCATCCTGAGCGCGCCATTCATCTATCGTTCAGTTTCGCCCTGCCCGGTCTATAATCGTGCGATGGAGACCGAACAGCCCCACGTGCTCGTGGTCGACGACGACCGGCGCCTGCGCGATCTGTTGCGCCGCTTCCTCGCCGACAACGGCTTCCGGGTGACGGTGGCGGGCGACGCGCGCGAGGCCCGCGCCTCGGTGGGGAGCTTCGCGTTCGACGCGATCGTTCTCGACGTGATGATGCCGGGCGAATCGGGCCTGCATCTCGCCGGCGATCTCCGCGGCCGGATCGAGACGCCGATCCTGATGCTCACCGCGATGGGCGAGAGCGAAGACCGCATCGCCGGCTTCGAGCACGGCGCCGACGACTATCTCGTGAAGCCGTTCGAGCCGCGCGAGCTGGTGCTGCGCCTGAAGGCGCTGCTGCGGCGCGCGGCGCGGCCCGCGGCGCCCGCGGCCGCGAGCGAAATCCGGCTCGGCGCGTTCCGCTTCCGCCTCGACCGCCTCGAGCTGCTGCGCGGCGAGGAGCGCGTGAAGCTGACCGAGACCGAGGCGCGGCTGCTGGGCGCGCTCGCGCGCAAGGCCGGCGCGCCGATGTCGCGCGAAGAGCTCGCCGCCGAGACCGGGGCCGAAGGCGGCGAGCGCGCGATCGACGTGCAGGTGACGCGCCTGCGCCGCAAGCTCGCGGAGGATCCGCGCGGGCCGCGCTATCTCCAGACCGCGCGCGGCAAGGGCTACCTCCTGCTGCCGGACTGAGTGCGATGCAGTGGCTCCGCCGCTACCTTCCCAAATCGCTGCTCGGACGGGCGCTCACGATCCTGGCGGCGCCGATCATTCTCGTGCAGGTGATCGCGATCTGGATCTTCTTCGACAACCACGTGGACGCGGTGACGCGCAACGCCGCGCGCTCGCTCGCCGGCGAGATCGGCCTCGCGCTGACGCTGATCGAAACCAGCACCGAAGCGAAGCAGCGCGCCGCGGCGATCGAGCTGGCCGAGCAGTTCCTCAGCATCAACCTCACCTGGCGGCCCGGCGGAACGCTCGGCCCGCAGATCCGCCACACCGGCCAGGACACCCGCGCCGGCGCCGAGCTGATCGAGGCGATGGAGAATTTGCGCGTGCCGTTCCAGATCGACACGGTCTCGCTGCCGCGGCAGATCCGCGTCGTCGTCAGGGGCAACGGCGGCGTGCTCGAGGTGGTGGCGACGCGGCGGAAGCTGGGCAGCACGACGAACGAGATCTTCGTGCTGTGGTCGCTCGGCAGCGCGGCGGTGACGCTCGGCATCGCCGTGATCTTCATGCGCAACCTGGTGAAGCCGATCCGGCGGCTCGCGCAGGCCGCCGACGCGTTCGGCAAGGGCCGCGACGTGCCCGACTTCAAGCCCTACGGCGCGCGCGAGGTGCGCCAGGCGGCGGCCGCGTTCCTCATCATGCGCGAGCGGCTGCAGCGCCAGCTGCAGCAGCGCACCGAGATGCTGGCCGGCGTCTCGCACGATTTGCGCACCCCGCTCGCGCGCATGAAGCTAGAGATCGCGATGCTCGGCAACGAGCCCGGCGCCAAGGGCCTGGCCGGCGACGTCGCCGAGATGGAGCAGATGGTGGAGGAATACCTCGCCTTCGCGCGCGGCGAGGGCACCGAGCAGGCCGTGCCGGTGAACCTGCCCGAGCTGCTCGAGGATGTCGTGGAGGCGGCGCAGCGCAACGGCGCCAACGCGACGCTGCGGACGAAAGGGCCGCTGCGCGTCACGATCCGCCCCAACGGCTTCCGCCGCTGCCTCACCAACCTCGTCGCCAACGCCGCCCGCTTCGGCAGCGCCGTCCAATTGCAGGCGCAACGAAAGGGCCACTTCATCGAGATCACGGTCGACGACGACGGGCCCGGCATTCCCGAAGACAAGCGCGAAGAGGTGTTTCGCCCGTTCTACCGCCTCGACGACGAGAAGCGGCGGAGCACCGGCGGCGCCGGCCTCGGCCTCACCATCGCGCGCGACGTGGTGCGCGGCCACGGCGGCGACATCCGGCTGACCGATTCGCCGATGGGCGGCCTGCGCGTCATGATCCGCCTGCCGGTCTGACGCCCGGCGCGGCGGCTCAGATGAACACCTGCATCGCCTCGTGCGGCGTGTCGGCGTTGACGAGATCGACGCGCTTCACGCGGATGCGCAGGCCCTCGTCGGTCGCGGCGAGGCGGTGGATGCAGGTGCCGGCGAGCACGCGCTGGCGGTTGTCCTGGACCTCGGTCATGTGGAAGCGCGAGCGCGCGAGGATGTCGCCGCCGTCGCCGCCGCCGACCAGCTGGACGTTGCCGACGACGCGGCTCGTGCGGATCGGCGCGGCCACGCCGTGCGCGCGCGGATGCCGGAGCCGCTCGGCGCGCATCAGCATCAGCGGCCGGTTCTCGAAGAACAGCGAGACGTGGTCGAACGGGTCGCTCTGCGCCGGCGAGGCCGGCACCCAGTACCAGCCGTCCACGGTGAACAGCGCGATCCACGCCTCCCAGGCGCCGCGATCGAGCAACGCCGCCTCTTCGATCAGGAACTGCTCGACTTCGGCGCGACCGGGCGTGCTCATGCTTCGGCCGCCATGTAGTCGCGCCAGGCGCGGTACTGGTTGCGGATGAACGCCTCGCTGAGCGCGGTCGAACGCGCGCCGTCCGCCCCCGCCGCTTCGGTGCCGCGGCGCTGGTCGAGCCAGCCCTCGCCCTCGGCCACGACGCCGCGCTGGACGCGGGTGTAGATCTCGAGATCGTCGGCCTTCACGATCGACGACGGCGAATGCACCGTGTTCGCGAAGGCGACGTTGCGGCGGTGCATCCAGGCCGGCGCGCCCTTCATGCGCAGCACCCAGATGTCGACGCGCGTCAGGTCGGCGGCCAGCGGCTGGATCACGCGGAGCTGCATGAACACCGGATGCACCGACATGCCCGGATAGAACATCGCGTTGTGGCGCTGGGTGCCGAGCACCGCCTCGGTCCGCTCCTTGCCGAGCCGCTCCTCGAGCTTCGCGACGTAATCGAGATAGTACGGCTCGTCCGAGGCGGCGCGGCGGAAGCCGCGCATGTCGCTGTGTCCGCGCGCGTAGGACGTCACCTCGAGCGCGCCCATCTGCTCGTAGTTCTGGCTGTTGGCGGCGACGACCTCGGCGCGGAAGCGCGTGAGCGGATCGGCGGCCGCGGACGCCGCAGCCTTGCCGGGGCCGAACGACGACTGGTGCACGATCATCGCATGCGCGCCGTCGTGCAGGTTCTCGAGGTAGATCTTCCAGTTGTTGCGCTGGAGCGTCTCGAAGCAGCCGCCGGCGATCTCGAGCTCGCCGTCGGGCGCGCGGTCGACCATGTTGTCGAGATTGGCGGCGGCGGGCCCGAGAAACGCGGCGAGATCCGGCCCGTCGGCCGCGAGGCTCGCGAACACGAAGCCGCGATAGGAGTCCGCGCGCGGCACCAGCCGCATGTCGGCGCAGGCGCGGTCGAAGCCGGTGCCGGCATAGTCGCCCTCGCGCGGGATCGATTGCAGCGCGCCGTCGAGCCGGAACGTCCAGCCGTGATAGTCGCAGCGGAAACTCTCGACGTGCCCGCCCCGCCCGGTCGCGACCAGCGCGCCGCGGTGCGGGCAGCTGTTGAACAGCACGCGCACCGCGCCGTCGGCGCCGCGCACCATGATCACCGGCTGGCGCGCGAGCGTCGCGGTCGCATAGTCGCCGGCCTTCGGCACCTGGCTCTCGTGGCCCACATAGAGCCAGGCGCGGCCGAAGATGCGGCGCATCTCCAGCTCGAAGATCGCGGGATCGGCGTAGATGCGCCGGTTCGCGCGCCCGTCTTCCACGAGCGCGGCCACGGATGTATCGGTGCGAACGTCCATGCAAAATCCCGCGTGCCGCCGGCGAGTGTGCCCCGGTCGCGCGTTGACCTCAAGCGGCGCGGTGCGTAGCTTCGACATGGGAGGCGCGCCAGAAGCGGCGGGCCCGGGGGATGCGCGTGAGAAAGACCTTCGACGGCGGAGTGCCGCGCCGCATGCTTGCCGCCTGAGAGCCGCGTGCGATGGCCCAGCTCGAAGCGCTCGTCCGCACCATGTTCGAACAGGGATTCCTGTTCGCGTTCCTGGGCCTCGGCGTCCTCATCACGTTCCGCTTCTTCCGCTTCCCCGACCTCACCGCCGAGGGCAGCTACCCGCTCGGCGGCGCCGTCGTCGCCGCGCTGATCGTCTCGGGCTGGCACCCGCTGCTCGCCACGATCGCGGCGACGCTCGCCGGCTCGGCCGCGGGGGTGCTGACGGCGCTCGTCCACACCAAGCTCAGGATCAACAACATCATCGCCGGCATCATCGTCATGACGGCGCTCTACACGGTGAACCTCCGCATCATGGGCGCGGCGAACGTGCCGCTGCTCGACCAGCCGACGATCGTCGGCGAGGTGGTGCGCGGTCTGAACCTCTTCGGGCTCGGCCTGCGCGACAACGCGGCGACCACGATCCCGATCACCTTCGTCCTGCTCGCCGTCGCCGGCTTCGCGCTCGTCCGGTTCTTCCACACCCATCTCGGCCTCGCCGTGCGCGCGACCGGCCAGAACGAGGCGATGATCCTTTCGCTCGGCGTCGACATCGACAAGACGAAGATCGTCGGGCTCGCGCTGTCGAACGGTTTCATCGCGCTGTCGGGCGCGCTGATCGCGCAGAACCACGGCTTTTCCGACATCGGCATGGGCATCGGCATTCTCGTGGCCGGCGCCGCGGCGGTGCTGATCGGCGAGACGATCTTCGGCGACCGCACCGTCGGCTGGTGGGTGGTCGCCGCGATCGTCGGCATGCTGATCTACCAGTTCCTCGCCGCCGCCGCGCTGCGCGTGGGCCTGACCGCGAACGACTTGAAGCTCGTCACCGCGGTGCTGCTGCTGGCCGCGCTCGCGGTGCCGCGCTTCCGGATGAGGATCCTCAAATGAGCATCCTCGCCCTCCGCGCGGTGACGAAATACTTCTTCCGCGGCACGCCGAACCAGGTGAAGGCGCTCGACGGCGTCGATCTCGCCGTCGCGGCCGGCGAGTTCGTGACCATCATCGGCTCGAACGGCGCCGGCAAGTCCACGCTCATCAAGGCCGTGTCCGGCCTGGCCGTGCCCGACGAGGGGCGGGTGGAATTCGAGGGCCGCGACATCACGCGCGAGCCGGTCTACCGCCGCGCCGCCGCGATCGGACGCATCGCGCAGGACCCGGCCGACAGCACCTGCGCGGTGCTCACGATCGAGGAGAATCTCGCGCTGGCAGAAAAGCGCGGGCAGCGGCGCGGTTTGGGCATCGCGGTGAACGAGGCGGCGCGGGCGCGCTATCGCGCGGCGCTGGCGCCGATCGGCCTCGGGCTCGAGAACCGGCTCGGCGCGCGCATCGGCACGCTCTCGGGCGGGCAGCGGCAGACGCTGGCGCTGTTGATGGCGACGATCTCGGGCTCGCGCCTGCTGCTGCTCGACGAGCACCTGGCTGCGCTCGACCCCAAGACCGCCGAGATCGTGATGACGCTCACCGGCCGCCTGGTGGCCGAGCAGAAGCTCACGACGCTGATGATCACGCACAACATGCAGGACGCGATCCGCTGGGGCAGCCGGCTGCTGATGATGCATGCCGGGCGCATCATCTTCGACGTGTCCGGAGAGGCGAAATCGGCGCTCACCGTGCCGGCGCTGATCGCCAAGTTCCACGAAGTGAGCAAGGGGGACCTGACCGACGACAGAGTCCTCCTTTCCGGCGGAAACGGCTAATATCCCCGCTTCCGGCGGCTTCCGCCGGCAACGAGGGAGAGCTACATGCCGTCAAGGACAATTTCGCGCCGCGCCGCCCTGGCCGCGGCGGCCGTACTTGCCGCCGCTCCGGCGCTCGCGCAGCAGAGGACCGCGCCCGAGCCGGGCAAGACCTACCGCATCGGCTTCTCGCAGATCGTCGACCACCCGGCGCTCAACGCGACGCGCCAGGGCTTCATCGACGCGCTGAAACAGGCCGGCTTCGAGGTCGGCAAGAACCTCGTGTTCGACTATCAGAACGCGCAGGGCAATCCGGGCGCGGCGCGCAACATCATCGAGAAGTTCATCGCCGACAAGGTGGACCTGCTCGCGCCGTGCACGACGCCGGTGGTGCTGGCGGCGCTGCGGCTCGCCAAGGACACGAAAATCCCGGTCGCGTTCGGCTGCGTGACCAACCCGATCGAGACCGGCGTGCTCAAGAGCGTGACGGAGCCGACGGGCACCAACGTGACCGGCTTCTACACGATCCCGCCGGTGAAGCGGAACTTCGACATCATCATGGCCATCAAGCCCGGCATCAAGACGATGGGCACGATCTGGAACTCGGGCGAGACGAACTCCAAGGCGCTCGACGCGCTGGCCAAGGCCGAGGCCGAGAAGCGCGGCATCAAGTGGGTGACGGTGACCGTCACCTCCAGCGCCGAGATCAAGAACGCGGCCGAATCGCTGGTCGGCAAGGTGGACGCGATCCTGACGCCGCAGGACAACACCGTGGCCTCTGCCTACGACGCGCTGATCAAGGTGGCGCGCGACGCCAAGATCCCGTGGTTCTCGCTCGACGTGCTCGCGGTCCAGCGCGGCGCCATCTCGGCGGTGGCGCAGCACCAGTATCAGAACGGCGTCGACTGGGCGAAGAAGGTGGCCGTGCCGGTCCTGCTCGGCAAGGACCCCGGCACCATCGTGGCCGTCGAGGCGGAAGTGTTCGAAGTCCAGCTCAACACCGCCGCCGCCAAGGCCTACGGCCTCACGATCCCGGACGCGATCGTGAAGCAGGCGAGCAAGGTTTTCGACAAGTAGAACGGGACGCCGCGCGGTTTCGCATGGCCGAGAGGGCGTATGTCTACATCCTGGCCAGCAAGCCGCGCGGTGTACTCTACACGGGCGTGACGACGACTCTTCCAACACCGATCGAGCAGCACAAGTCCGGCGCAGTGCCCGGCTTTACCGTCAAGTGGCGCGCGAACCGTTTGGTCTGGTTTCAGGGCTTCGATGACATTCGCGACGCCATCGATCACGAGTAGCGCCTGAAACGCTGGCGCCGCGCGTGGAAGATCGAGCTGATCGAAGCCTCGAACCCCAACTGGGACGGACTTCGACCCTGGTAGCGCACAGTTCCCTTCAACGTCGTCCCGGGTGCTGCGCAGCGCGCCGCGCCCCGCGCGGCGTGGTGCGCTGCTAACCCGGGACCTAAACGAGGCAACGGAGCAAACGACTGCGCGCTTACGAGGCGGCGGCAGCGTCAACATCCGTGGCGCGTTGGCAACTTGCGTCACCGCCTCGTTGAGGTCCCGGATCAGCAGCACATCATGTCGCACAAGCGGCGCGCCATGCTGCGCAGCATCCGGGACGACACAATACTGAGAGTGCGCGGAGAGTTTAGCGTGAGCGGAAACGCTCTCCCAAATACTCGGCGAGGTCGATCTTCTCGATGCCGGGGAATTTCCGCCGCGCGAACTGCTTCTTCATCGCGACGGGGGCGGTGGCGTCGAGCGCGAGCTTGCCGAGATGCAGATTGGCCACGTCGGGGCGCGAGAAGCCGGCCACGCCCTTCTGGTGCAGCACGCCGGTTTCGGGCGAGAAGCGCGTGTGGATCGCCCACAGCACCTCCTCCGAATCGTGCGGGTTCACGTCGGCATCGACGACGACGACGAACTTCATCCAGCGATGCGCGCCGACCGCGGCTTGCATCGCGGCATTGGCGTCCTCGTCGCGCGTCTTGTCGATCGCGACGACACAGCCGAGCAATTGGCCCGGACATCCGACATCGACGACGCGCGCGACCGGCGCGACCGCCTTCCAGATCTCGATCTCGAGCATGAGGCTCAGGAGCGCCAGGTCTTCCGTGCCGCCGGCGAGAATCACGTGATAGATCGCGTCGCGCCGGCGCGTGACGGCGCTGGCGCGGAACACGTGGTTGCGCCCGACCTCGACATAGGCGTCCATGAACTCGCCGAACGGGCCCTCTTCCTCGCGCAGCTTCGGTGCGATCTCGCCCTCGATGACCATCTCGGCGTCGGCCGGCACGAGCAGCGGCGCGGTCTTGGCCGGAACCACGCGCAGCGGTGCGCCCTGCCAGGCGCCGGCCGCGGCCAATTCGTCGGCCTCGAACGGAATCTTCGAGGAGGCGGCGAGCATCAGCGCCGGCGGCGCGCCGATCACGATCGCGGCCGGCAGCGGCTTGTCCGCCGCCTCGGCCGCCGCCTGATACTGGCCGAGGTGCTGCGGCGGCATCATGCGCACGCGCAGGCGGTCGCCGCCCACGATCTGCGCGCGGTTCCAGGAGGCGTTGTAGACCCCGGTTTCGGGATGGCGCGCGAGGAAGATGCCGGCGGTGACATACGCGCCGGCATCGCGCTCGGAATGGACGACTTGCGGGATATCGCGCGCCACATCGAGCTCGTTCGCGCCGATCACGACCTCCTGCACCGGCGCGGCGGCGGCCGTTTCGGGCGGTATCGCCTTCGCCACCCGCGTGGCGAGATCGGGCAAGAGCCGCTCGGGCGCCAGGCCCAGCGCGGCCGCCAGGGTTTCGCGCCGCGACATCACGTTCGTGGCGACGCGCGCCGGGCTGTTCTTCACGTTCTCGAACAGCAGCCCGACATTCGGCCCCTTCTGCGTCTTGCGCAGAACGGCGGCGAGCTCGTAGGCCGGATCGACCGGCCGCGCGACGCGCGCGAGCAGCCCGCGCCCGTCGAGCCATGCAAGCAGATCGCGGAACGAGGTGATCATCGCCGCACGTCTTACGCGCCGCCCTTGACCGCGTAAAGCTTCAACCCGCGGCCGAACGTGGGAACGAAGCGCACCTTGGCGAAGCCGTGGCGGAGCAGCAGCGCGCGGAGGCTGCGATGCGTGTGGTAGAGCTTGTGATCGGGCGCGCCGAGATCCTCCCGCCGCCTTCGCCCGCTGCGGAGATACTCCCGCGCGTGCGGCGTGGTGAGATAGAGCACGCCGCGCCGCCCGAGGCGCGCCGCGAGCGCCGCCACGAACTGCTCCTGATCGGGCACGTGCTCGATCACCTCCGAGCAGTAGATGCCGTCGAAGGCGGTTCCGTCCAGCGGCGCCTGCTCGATCGAAGCGGCCACGAACCGGCAGGACGGATAGGTGTCGCGCGCGAAATCGACCAGCGTCGGGTTGATCTCCACGCCGATGCCGGCCAGCCCGATGCGCCGCGCCGCTTCGACCAGGCAGCCGACGTTCGAGCCGACGTCGAGCAGGCGCGGGCCCGGCATGCGGCGCGCGAGCCTCTGCACGCGGCGCCGGCTGCGGCGCATCTTCTGCGCGAGCTTGGGGCGATACGAGGCGATGTAGCTGCGGCCGATCGCGTCGCCGCCGATCTCCGCCCGCGCGGCGGATTCGTCGGCCATCGGGATCAGCCGCACGAAACCGCAGTCGGCGCACCGCCACCAGACATGGCCGCGCTGCTCGACGAGGAACCGCCAATCGTTGCCGCCGCAGCCGGTGCAGTGCGTGGCGCGAACGAGTGCGGCGATTCCCTCCACGCGCGCGGCCTAGAACAGCTTGCCGCCGTTGGGCACCGGCTTGTCGACGCCCACCAGGACCACGGCACCCTCGGCGTCGGGGAACCCGAGCACGAGCACCTCCGACATCAGCGGGCCGATCTGCTTCGGCGGAAAGTTGACGACGGCCGCCACCTGGCGGCCGACCAGCGATTCGGGCGTGTAGTGCACCGTCAGCTGCGCCGAGGTTTTCTTGATGCCGATGGCCGGGCCGAAATCGACGGTCAGCACGTAGGCCGGCTTGCGGGCGCGCACATTCGGCTCCGCGCCGACGACGGTGCCGACGCGGATATCGACGCGCTCGAAATCGGCGTAGCCGATGCTCCCCATCCCCGCACGCTCCCCGCCGCGGTTATCGCGCGGCGCGGGCGGCAGGGTCAAGCAGGCGCGCCCTCGCCCTGCTCGCCGCGCTCGCGCCCCTCGCCCGGCCCGCCCGCGCGGCGGAACGCGAAGGTGTTGGCGAAGCGCTCGGCGCGGCCGAGATTCTTGTCGAGCGCGGCCATCGTCTTGCCCATGTCTTCGCTTTCGTCGCGCAGCCAGGTCGAGAAGGTGGCGGCGTAGACGACGGCGAGCCCTTTGACGCGGCAGGCGCCGGCCCAGCCGCCGGTGGCGATGCCCGCCGCCTCGAGCATCCAGGCCATCGACCGCAGCATGCGCTGGGCGCCGCAGATCGCGTCGCCGACCCCGACGCCGCCGCCCTCGCGCGCCACCGCCGCGAGCCCTTCGCGATAGGGCTTGAGCGCATCGAAGCGGCGCATCAGCACGTCGAACAGGCGGTCGCGCGCCGAGCTTTCGGGATCGGGCTCCGGCGCCCCGGCCAACACCTTGCGGTCGGCGAATTCGACGACGCCGCGCAGGATCGCGGCCTTGTCGGAGAACTGCGCATGCAGCTCGCCGAGGCTCATGCCGGCCGCCGCGGCAATGTCGGCGAGCGCCGCGCGGCGCCAGCCGATGCGCACGGCCACGTCCATCGCCGCGGCGAGGGCGCGCTCGGCGGGATCGGCCGCTCTCTGCTTCGGCTGTTCGGGGCGCTTCGTCTTGCCGGCCTTGGCCATGGGTCGCTCCTCATACGTCCGATTGCTTTACCTTATCATACTCTGCGGCCCCCGAGATGCGAACTCGGCGGCGCCTTGCGCGAAGGCGCGCGCGCGCCGCGCTTGCTTTCCCGGTGCCGTGTGCGATGCTCGCGCGTTGCCTGGGGAACGGCGACGAACGGGCCCATGACCTTCTACGTGCGACGCAAGAACAGCATCCCGGCGGCGCCTGCGCATGCGGCGCGCGCCCAGGGCCGGCCAGGCCAGGCCGAGCCGCCGCTGGGCGTGGCCGAAGAGCGCGCGCTGGCCGAACGGGCGCGCGCCGGCGACGAGGCTGCGGCCGGCCAGCTCGTGCGTTCCCATCTCGGCTTCGTCGTCCACATCGCGCGGCGCTACCGGCGTTTCGGCATTCCGCTCAACGACCTCGTGCAGGAAGGCACCATCGGCCTGATCCACGCGGTGCGCCGGTTCGATCCGCGCCGCAACATCCGCCTCTGCACCTACGCCGCCTGGTGGATCCGCGCGCATATCCAGGCCTATGTCGTGCGCTCGTGGTCGCTGGTGCGCCTTTCGACCGGCACCGCGCAGCGCGCCCTCTTCTTCCGGCTGCGCCGCATGATGGCCGACCTCAAGGGCGGCGCCGGCCAGCTCGGCGAAGACGTGCTGCGCCCGCTGGCGCTGCGCTTCAAGGTGCCGATGCGCGAGGTGCTGGCCCTCGCGCGCCGCGCGGCCGGCTTCGACCGCTCGCTCGACGCGGGGCGGGGCGAAGCGAAATCTCCGGCCGCCGAACTCGCCGATCCCGCGCCCAATCCCGAGGAGCAGGCGGCGGCGGCCAGCCAGCAGCGCTGGCGCCAGGGCCTGATCGCGCGCGCGATGAAGGCGCTGTCGCAGCGCGAGCGCGCGATCATCGCCGGGCGCTACCTCGCCGAGCTGGCCAAGACGCGCGACGCGCTGGCGCGCGAGCTCGGCATCTCCGCCGAGCGCGTCCGCCAGCTCGAGCAGAAGGCGCTCGAGAAGCTGCGCACGCTGCTGGCGCCGCTGCAGCGGGCCTAGCGCCGATCGGCGCGAGCCGAGCCGGAACTTTCGCCGGTCGGATTCAGACGAGATCGACCGCGTATTTCTTGAGATCGGCCAGCGAACAGTAGTCGAGCGCGCCTTCGTGCGTGGCGGCGAGGACGACGCGCGGCGCGGCGCCCGCGCCGAGCGCTTCCTGCCAGCGCGGCGCGCACAGGCACCAGCGGTCGCCGGGCTTCAGGCCGGGAAAGCCGTATTCGGGCACCGGGGTCGAGAGATCGTTGCCGGCGCGCGCGCTGAAGGCGAGGAATTCCGCCGTCATCAGCGCGCAGACCGTGTGCGAGCCCACATCCTCGTCGCCGGTGTTGCAGCAGCCGTCGCGGAAGAAGCCGGTCGCCGGCCGGTCGCTGCAGCCCTGCAGCGGGCCGCCGAGCACGTTGCGCGAGTCGCGCATGCGGCGCATTCCGGAAGCGTCGGGCATGAAGAACCTCGCGTGCAGATCGCGCCGCGAGAATAGACCCTCCCGGCGCGCGTGGCGATGGCGGTTGCCGCGCGCGCACCGCGCCTCTATCGTCGCGCCGGCATCCGGGGAGGGCGCGATGGGCAGGACGGCGCGATGCGCGTGCGGCAAGCTGAGCGTGACGGCGGAGGGCGAGCCCGCCGTCGTCCTGGCCTGCCACTGCACCGAATGCCAGCGGCGCACCGGCTCGCCGTTCGGCGTCGGCGCCTATTATCCGAAAGACAAGGTGGCGGTCAGCGGCGCCTACAAGGAATTCGCGCGGCCCGGCGGCGACGGCCGCACGATGCACAACCGCTTCTGCCCGGACTGCGGCTCCAACCTGTTCTGGGAATCCGAACTCTTGCCCGGCACCTGGGGCATCGCGGTCGGGTCGTTCGCAGATCCGGCGTTCCCGCCGCCGGCGCGCTCGGTGTGGGAAGAGAAGAAGCACGCCTGGGTGCAGCTCGGCCCCGAAATTCCGGGCCACGTGCAGGGCCGCGCGAGCAAGGCGTCGCGCTGATCCGGGGCGCGGCGATCCCCGGCCCGGGCGCGAGGGGCGCTAGATTTCGATCTGCGTGCCGAGCTCGACGGTGCGGTTGGCGGGAATGCGGAAGAAGTCGGCGGCGCTGATCGCGTTGCGCTGCAGGAAGATGAACATCGCCTCGCGCCAGCGGCCGAGCCCGTGGGCGGCGCGCGCGATGAACTTGTCGCGCCCGAAGAAGTAGGACGTCGTCATCGGCTCGGCGGCGAAGCCCTCGCGGCCGTCGCACTGCTCGAGGACGGCCGGTACGTTCGGCGATTGCATGAAGCCGTAGCGCGCGCGGATGCGGTAGAAGCCGCAGCCGAGCTTCTCGAACTCGACGCGCTCGGCGAGCGGCACCCAGGGCCGGTCCGCGGTCTCCACCGTGACGATCGCGACGCGGTCGTGCAACACGTGGTTGTGCTTGAGATTGTGCAGCAGCGCGTGCGGCACCACGCCGGCGCGCTGCGACAGGAAGACGGCGGTGCCCGGCACGCGCCGCGTGCCGTTTCCTCCCGGCGCCGCCTTCTGCTTCTCGGCGATGCGCGCGACGAAATCGGCGAGCGGCAGCGCATCCGCCTCCGCCCGGCGCTGCGCCGCGCCGCGCTGGCTCACCCACACCGCGATGACGGTGAACACGAGCGCCGCCATCAACAGCGAGACCCAGCCGCCCTCGGGGATCTTGACCAGCGTCGCGAGGAAGAACGCGGCGTCGATCGCGAGGAACGGCGCGACGAGCGCGCCGGCGGCCGCCCGGCCCCAGCCGCGTACGCGGCGCAGATAGAAGTAGGCGAGCACCGTCGTCGCCACCATGAGGCCGGTGACGGCGATGCCGTAGGCGGCGGCGAGATTGCTCGAGGTGTGGAAGCCGAGCACGAGGGCGAGCACGCCCGCGAACAGGAACGCGTTGACGTGCGGCATGTAGACCTGGCCCATCTCGCGCGTCGACGTGTGGCGGATCGTGAGGCGCGGCAGGAAGCCGATCAGCACGGCCTGGCGCGAGAGCGAATAGGCGCCCGAGATCACCGCCTGCGAGGCGATGACCGTGGCCAGCGTGGCCAGCGCGATCATCGGATAGAGTCCCCAGGACGGCACCAGCAGATAGAACGGATTCTCGACCGCCGCCGGCGCGCGCAGCAGCAGCGCGCCCTGGCCGAAATAGTTGAGCAGCAGGCCGGGGAGCGCCACGAACAGCCAGGCGAGGCTCATCGCGCGGCGGCCGAAATGGCCGAGATCGGCGTAGAGCGCCTCGCAGCCGGTGACGGCGAGCACGACCACGCCAAGCGCCAGGAAGCCGACGAGCTCGTGCTCGGCGAAGAACGCGATCGCGTAGGCCGGATTTGCGGCCGCGAGCACCGCCGGCGTCTGCGCGATCGAGACGGCGCCGAGCGCGCCGAGCACGGCGAACCAGACGATCATGACCGGGCCGAACAGGCCGCCGACGAGGCCGGTGCCGCGCTTCTGCACCGCGAACAGCGCGACCAGGATCACGATGGCCGCCGGCACGATCCACGTCTCGAGCACGGGCGCCGCGACCTTGAGGCCCTCGACCGCGCTCAGCACCGAGATCGCCGGCGTCAGCAGCGCGTCGCCGAAAAACAGCGCGGCGCCGACCATGCCGAGCGCCAGCGCCCAGCGCCGACGCGGCCCCGCGCCGAGCCGCTCGGCCACCAGCGCCATCAGCGCGAGCGTGCCGCCCTCGCCGCGATTGTCGGCGCGCAGGATGAAGAGGACGTACTTGACCGTGACGACGAGGATCAGCGACCAGAACACCAGCGACAAGATGCCGAGGACGTTCGGCAGCGTGGGCGCGATGCCGGTGGCGGCGCCGAAACATTCGCGGATCGTGTAGAGCGGGCTGGTGCCGATGTCGCCATAGACGACGCCGAGGGCGCCGAGGGTGAGCCGCTGCCAAGCCTGGTCGCGGCCGTCATGCGGGGTCACGAACCCCTCCTCTCGATGGGGGAGATGCCGGAATCCTACGATCCATTCGCATCCGCAGCATGGGCGAAAGCGCAATGCTGCAATGCGAAAAGAACGCCCGAAGCGTATTGGAACGATCGTTTAAATAAATGTCAAATCACTGAAATGACGACGATAATGGTCGATCTCGTAAATCTCCGAAGATGCCGGCGCTCGGTCGGGCGCGGGTCATGCTGACCCCTCAGGCCGCTCCTCTCGCCGCCGCGAGGCGCTCGACGAGCGCCTTCGGCAACTGCCGCGCGCGCGATATCGACCGCGTCGCGGCCCTGCGGGTCCTTGATCGCGGGATCGGCGCCGGCCGCGATCAGCAGCGGCAGCGTCTTCAGGCGCCGCAGCCGGGCGGCGTAGAAGATCGGCGTCTCGCCATGCGCGACGAGGTCGAGCCGCGGCTTGGCGGCGATGAGCGTGCGCATGAGGGCGGCGTCGTCGTGGAACGCCGCCGTCCAGAGCGCGTAGCTCGGATCGGCTCCCCGCTTCAGCAGGAAGCGTACGAGCGGCAGGTTGCGCCCGCGCGCGGCCGCGTACCACAGCGGACTGGCGCGGAAGTCGCCCTCGCCTTCCGGCATCGGCACGAAAGCCTCGAGCGCGGCGCCGGCCGCGAGCAGCGCCGCCGCGGTCCGCGTTCCGTCCTTCTCGCCGAGCGCCTTGCCCTTCGGATCGACCGCGCAGGCGATGTGGAGCGCGGTGCGGCCCCTGGGATCGGTCGCCGCCGCCAGCGACGGCAGCCTGGTCGCGATCGTACGGACGGCGGCCGCTTCCCAGCGCCTGGCGGCCTCGAACAGCGCGGTCTTGGTGGCCCTCATCGCCGGACTCGCGGACGTTACGGCACCATCGAAACGAACCAGTGGCTGTGCCGGCCTTCGTTGGCGTTCACGCGCGAAAACAGCGCGCCGCCGCCATAGGGCGGATCGAAGCAGATCACCGACCGCGTCTCGCGATTCCAGATGCGGACCGCGTTGCCGAACAGCGGCGCGGATTGATCGAACGCGTTCGGATAGGAT
>JAEULD010000360.1 GCA_016792765.1 Candidatus Odyssella sp. | reverse complement strand
GCCTGCTCCGCCTCCGCATGGAGGTCGTCCGCCGTCAGGTGCCGGTCGCCCTTCTCGAACAGCAAGCGCGCGAGCGCGAGCCGCTGGCGCGTGGGCCGCAGGCCGACGGCGCGCAGCCGCTGCAACAGCTCGGCATAGGGGCGCTCGGTGCTCATCGGCCGGAATATAACCTCATCGGAGGCGGGTTCAAAGGCCCAAACAAGGAATTACGCCGCCGTTTGGAATCACTTTAACCAGCGGCACTTAGCCCTTCTCCGGCACCACGCCCATGCCGACGACGCTGTAGCCGCAGTCGACCGAGTGGATCTCGCCGGTAACGCCGCCCGACAGCGGCGAGATCAGATAGAGGCCGGCATTGCCGACCTCTTCGAGCAGCGGATTGCGGCGCAGCGGCGCATTGGCCTGCGTCCAGTTGTAGACGTAGCGGCCGTCGGACACGCCGGCGCCGGCGAGCGTGCGCATCGGCCCGGCCGAGAGCGCGTTGACGCGGATGCCGTGCTTGCCGAGATCGCCGGCGAGATAGCGCACCGAGGCCTCGAGCGCGGCCTTGGCGATGCCCATCACGTTGTAGCTGGCGAAGACGCGGCGCGCGCCTTCGAAGGTGAGCGTGAGCATGGCGCCGCCGTTCTTCATCAGCGGTTCGGCGCGGCGCGCGATGTCGGTGAACGAGTAGCAGGAGATGTCGAGCGTGCGCAGGAAATTGGCGCGGCTGGTATCGACGTAGCGGCCTTTGAGCTCCTCGCGATCCGAGAAGGCGAGCGAATGGACGACGAAATCGAGCCCGCCCCACTTCGCCGCGATCTCGGCGAACACGGCGTCGAGGCTCTTCGCATCCTCGACGTCGGCCGCGAGCACCAGCCCGGCCCCCAGCTCCTGCAGCAGCGGGATCGCGCGGCGGCCGAACGCCTCGCCCTGGTAGGTGCAGGCGAGCTCGGCGCCCTGCGCGCGCGCGGCGCGCGCGATGCCGTAGGCGAGCGAGCGGTCGTTGGCCACGCCGAGGACCAGGCCGCGCTTGCCCGCCATCAACCCCGCCGGTGCGTTCATCCTGGGAATTCCCCGATTGCTGCCCAATGACTTAGCAGGGAGGCGGGGAGGCGGGGAGGAAATATTTGGGGCGCGCCAAAGCGCGCCCGTCCAAGCGTCTCCCCGCCTCCCCGTCTTCCTGCAATCTTGGAAGCGCCGACAGCCGTATCACGCCAGCGTCTTGTAGAAGAACGCGCAGTCGTCGACGGTGCGGCCGTCGGGGGCGACGGCATAGCGCGGAACGATGCCGAACATCGTGTAGCCGAGCGCGCGGTATAGGCGCTCGGCGGCGCTGCCGCATTGCGTGTCGAGCGTCAGCAGCGTGCGGCCGCGGCGGCGCGCTTCGGCCTCGGCCGCGGCCATCAGCGCGGTCGCCAGGCCGTGCCGGCGCGCGCGGCGGTGCACGAGCAGCTTCTTGATGTCGGCGCGGTGCGGCTGGTTGGGCGGCGTATCGAGGCCGAGCAGCACGGTGCCGGAAAGGCGCCCCTCGTGCCGCGCGCCGAGCATCGCCGTGCCGCCCTCGTTCATGCTGGCGATCACGCGGCGCCAGAAGCCGCGCGCCTGCTCGCGCGTGAACGGCTTCACGAAATTCACGCTCGCGCCGTCCTCGACGCAATCCCAGAGGATTTCCGCCAGCTCCCCGATCTCCGCCTCGGCCTCGGCGGCGCTCAACAGCGCAACGGCGCCCATGTCCTACCTCGTGTGGATTGAACAACGGATAGCAGGGAGGCGGGGAGACGGGGAGGAAAGCAAAAAGGGCGCGCCAAAGGCGCGCCCAAAACCGTTATCTCCCCGCCTCCCCGTCTCGCTGCGATCTTCTCTTACGCGTCGTAGCGCTTGAAGACGAGGGAGGCGTTGGTGCCGCCGAAGCCGAAGCTGTTCGACATCGCGACGCCGAGGTCGATGCCGTCCTTGCGCTGCGTGACCAGCGGCATGCCGGCGGCCTCGGGATCGGGCTCCTCGACGTTGGCCGAGGCGGAGATGAAGCGATCCTGCATCATCATCAGCGTGTAGATCGCTTCGTGCACGCCGGCGGCGCCGAGCGCGTGGCCGGTGAGCGACTTGGTGGAATTGAAATAGGGGATGCGGTTGCTGCCGGGCGCGCCGAACACTTCGCGGATCGCCTTCAGCTCCTGCGCGTCGCCGATCGGCGTCGAGGTGCCGTGCGTGTTGATGTAGTCGACCGGCTCGCGGATGCCGTTGACTGCGAGGCGCATGCAGCGCGCGGCGCCCTCGCCCGAGGGCTGCACCATGTCGTAGCCGTCGGAGGTGGCGGCATAGCCGGCGAGCTCGGCGTAGATCTTGGCGCCGCGCGCCTTGGCGTGCTCCAGCTCCTCGAGCACGACGCAGCCGCCGCCGCCCGAGATCACGAAGCCGTCGCGCTTCGTGTCGAACGGCCGCGAGGCTTTGGCCGGCGTCTCGTTGAAGCCGGACGAGAGCGCCGGCATCGCGTCGAACAGCACCGACAGCGACCAGTGCAGCGATTCGCCGCCGCCGGCGAACATGACGTCCTGTTTGCCCCACTGGATCAGCTCGGCGGCGTTGCCGATGCAATGCGCGCTGGTGGAGCAGGCCGAGGTGATCGAGTAGTTGACGCCCTTGATCTTGAACGGCGTGGCGAGCGTGGCCGAGTTCGTGCTCGACATCGTGCGCGGCACCATGAACGGGCCGACGCGCTTCGAGGATTTCTTCGTGCGCAGCAGATCGGCGGCCTCGACCTGGTCTTTCGTCGAGGGCCCGCCCGAGCCCATGATGAGGCCGGCGCGCTCGCTGGAGACCTCGGCCTCGCCGAGGCCCGAATCCGCGATCGCCTGCTGCATCGCGACGTAGTTCCACACCGCGCCGTCGCCCATGAAGCGGCGCAGGCGGCGATCGACGGCCGTTTCGGGGTCGAGCGTGATCGCGCCGTGCACGTGGCTGCGGAAACCCATTTCCTTGTAGTCGGGCGCGAAGACGATGCCGGAGCGCCCGTCCTTGAGCGCCTGGCGAACCTCGCCCGGGTTGTTGCCCAGCGAGGAAACGATGCCGATTCCGGTGACGACGACGCGCCGCATGTGCCTTCACGCCTCTCCAGCGACGAACAGGCCGACCCGCATGTCGCCGACTTCGTAGATGACCTTGCCGTCGGCCTCGAGCTTGCCGTCGGCGATGCCGAGGACGAGCTTTCCCGCCCGCACGCGCTTCACGTCGACCGTGTAACGCACGAGCTTCGTGGTCGGCAGCACCTGGTCCGTGAACTTGACCTCGCCGACGCCGAGCGCCCGGCCCCGCCCCGGCAGGCCGCGCCAGCCGAGGAAAAAGCCGGTGAGCTGCCACAGCGCGTCGAGCCCGAGGCAGCCCGGCATGACCGGATCGCCTTCGAAATGGCAGGCGAAGAACCAGAGATCGGGCTTGATATCGAACTCCGCGACCGCCTGCCCTTTGCCGTGGGCGCCGCCCGTCTCGGATATGTGGACGATGCGGTCGAACATCAACATCGGCGGCAGCGGCAGCCGCGCATTGCCCGGGCCGAACATCGTGCCGTGCCCGCAGCTCAGCAGATCCTCGTAGCCGAACGCGCTCTTGGTGCGGAAATCCGACATGGCCGGGCCGGCCGCGCTCCCCTGATTCTCCAATATTCTCCGTGTTTTGGCTTCCACGCGCAAAGACCCGGCCGCGCTCCTCCCACTCTCCGGCCCGTGCGAAACGGGCGGAGGCGAGGCGAGAGTCTGCGGATCGGGTTCCAGGCGCACGGGCGCCAAACCTCGGTTCTTATCGAGGGTATAGGCAGCCGCTTGCCCGAACCCAAATCATTTTTCGTCACGCCGCGAGCAGCGCATCGGGGCGATCCGTGAAGACGGCGCTGACGCCCCAGGCGAAGAGCTGGCGGGCGCGGGCGGGATCGTTGACCGTGTAGCAGAGCACCGGCCGGCCGGCGGCGCGCGCCGCCGCGACCCGGCCGGCATCGAGCGGCCGGTGGTCGACGTTGAGCGTGGCGGCGCCGAGCCGGTCGAGCAGGCCGCGCCAATCGCCGCCGATTTCCTTGAGCAGCAGGCCGCGCGGCCAGTGCGGCGCGACCGCCCGCATCGCCTCGAGCGCCGGAACCTCGAAGCTGGAGACGAGCGGCGGTGCGGCGGCGCGCCAATGCGCGGCGAGAATGCGCGCCAGCGCCGCGGCGGTGGCGCCGGCCTCGGCCGCGCCGGACTTGATCTCGATGTTGGCGCCGAGGCCGAGCTCGGCGAGCAGCGCGATCGTTTCGGCCAGCGTCGGCACGCGCTCGCCGGCGAAGGCGGCGCCGAACCACGCGCCGGCGTCGAGTGCGCCGAGCTCGGCGAGCGTGAGATCGAGCACGCGGCCCCGGCCGTTCGTCGTGCGCTTCACGTCGCCGTCGTGCATCAGCACGAGCTCGCCCTCGCGCGTGAGGCGCACGTCGAACTCGACCCAGCGCGCGCCCTGCGCCGCCGCCTTGCGGATCGAGGCGAGCGTGTTCTCCGGCGCATGCGCGCAGGCGCCGCGATGGCCGATGATGCGGGGGATATCGAGCGTCTGCATCGGCAAAGCTTAGGCGGCGATCGCCGCGAGGGGAATCCGCGGCGGCAGGCGCGGATCGACGATGCGGAACCACAGCGGCGGAATCGCCGCCAGGATCACCGCCAGCGGATAGCCGACCGGGAGGCGCGGCGCCGCGGGCTCGTATTCGAGCGCGTCGTGGCGCCGGCCCGGATGCAGGTGATGGCTGGCATGCTTGGGCAGGTCGAACAGCATCCAGTTGCCGAAGCGGCAGGCGCTGTCCCAGGCATGGGCGGCGCCGTAGCGCTCGTAGACGCCGGGCGCCGTTTCGCGCCGCTCGAGGCCGTAATGCTCGACGTAGTTGATCGTCTCGAGCAGCAGGATGGCGACGGCGCTCTGGACCGCGAAGAACGCGACGCCGATCCAGCCGGCATAGGCCGCGATCGCGGCATAGAGCGCGGCCTGGGCGAGCAGCCCCGCGAGCACCCGGTTGCGCGGCGACCATTGCGTTCGCCCGGCGCGCGCGAGGCGCTCGGCTTCGATGCGCCAGGCCGAGACGAAACTGCCGCCGATCGCGCGCGGCAGGAACGCGTAGAGCCATTGGCCGCGCCGCGCCGTGACCGGGTCGGCCGGCGTGGCCGCGCGCCGGTGATGGCCGAAGACGTGTTCGACGTAGAAGTGGTGATAGGTGACCGCGACCAGCAGCGCCTGGCCGAGGAAGCGCTCCCACCAGGCGCGGCGGTGAACCAGCTCGTGCGCGTCGGTGATGCCCACGCCGCCGCTCGCGAGCCCGAGCGCGAAGCCGAGGCCGATCGCCTCGATGGCGCTCACGTGCCCGCGATGGATCTCCCACAGCAACCAGGCGCACAGGCCGAGCTGAAGCGGCACCCATAGCCAGGTGGGCACGGCATTGAGCCAGTGCGGCTTCGGCCGCTCCGCGGGATCGGCCTTGCCGAGCGCGAGATCGGCCAGCACCAGCAGCACGTAGGTCGCGACCGGGAGGACGACGATCCAATAGCCGCGCAGGGCGGCGCCCAGCGCGGTCGGTACGATCATCAGCAGCGGAAGGAAATATGGCACGGCGGCCCTGCCCCGCGGTCACGCGGGCGCCAGGATATCGCATCGCGGCCGCCGCTTCACGCCTCGGCCGCGGAAACGAAAAGGGCGCCACCCGCGGGCGGCGCCCCTCGTCCGTTCGGCCTCAGGCGCGGCGCCGGTCGCGGCCGCCGCGATCGCCGCGGTCGCGCCGCTCGTGGCGCTCGCCGCCCTCGCCCTCTTCGCGCGGCGGGCGCGGCGGGCGCGTGTCGGGCAGCTCCTCGCCGGTCTCCTGGTTCACGAGACGCATCGAGAGCTTCACCTTGCCGCGATCGTCGACGCCGATGAGCTTCACCTTCACCTTGTCGCCTTCCTTGACGACGTCGGCGACCGCGTTGACGCGGTTCTGGGCGAGCTCGCTGATGTGCACGAGCCCGTCCTTGGCGCCCAAGAAGTTCACGAACGCGCCGAAGTCGACGACCTTCACGACGGTGCCGCTGTAGATCGTGCCCACTTCGGGCTCTGCGACGATGCCCTTGATCCAGTCGATCGCGGCCTTGGCCTTCACGTCGTCCACCGCCGCGATCTTGATGGTGCCGTCGTCCTCGATGTCGATCTTCGTGCCGGTGACTTCGGTGATCTCGCGGATCACCTTGCCGCCGGTGCCGATCACTTCGCGGATCTTGTCCTTCGGGATCTGGATCGTCGTGATGCGCGGCGCGTAGGTGCTGACCTCCGCGCGGGCCGCGGCGAGGCCCTTGGCCATCTCGCCCAGGATGTGCATGCGTCCGGCCTGCGCCTGGTTGAGCGCCACCTCCATGATCTCCTTGTTGATCGACGTGATCTTCAGGTCCATCTGGAGCGAGGTGACGCCCTGCTCGGTGCCGGCGACCTTGAAGTCCATGTCGCCGAGATGATCCTCGTCGCCGAGGATGTCGGACAGCACGGCCACGCGGTCGCCTTCCTTGATGAGGCCCATCGCGATGCCCGCGCAGGGCCGCGACAGCGGCACGCCCGCGTCCATCAGCGAGAGCGAGGAGCCGCACACCGTGGCCATCGACGACGAGCCGTTCGACTCGGTGATCTCCGAGACGATGCGGATCGTGTAGGGGAAGTCTTCCTTCTTCGGCAGGAGCGGATTGAGCGCGCGCCAGGCAAGCTTGCCGTGGCCGATCTCGCGCCGTCCCGGCGAGCTCATGCGGCCGGTTTCGCCGACCGAATAGGGCGGGAAGTTGTAGTGGAGCAGGAAGTGCTGGCGCGATTCGCCGACGAGGGCGTCGATGATCTGCTCGTCCTGGCCTGTGCCGAGCGTGGCGACGACGAGAGCCTGCGTTTCGCCGCGCGTGAACAGCGCCGAGCCGTGCGCGCGCGGCAGCACGCCCACCTCGGCCACGATCGGGCGCACCGTCTTGGTATCGCGCCCGTCGATGCGCGTGCCGGTGTCGAGGATGCTGAAGCGCACGATGTCGCTTTCGAGATCCTTGAACACCTGCGGCGCGACCTTCGCCTTGGCTTCGTCGTCGGCGACGAGCGCCAGCGCCTTTTCCTTGACCGCGCCGATCGCCGCGTAGCGCTCCTGCTTGACGCGGTTGCCGTAGGCCTTCCGCAGATCGCCTTCGAACTGCGCCTTGAACTGCGCCTTCAGCTCCGCGACCAGCGGCGAGGGCTCGGGCATCGGCCACGGCTCCTTCGCCGCCTTCTCGGCGAGCCGGATGATCGCCTCGATGGCGGCCTGGAACTGCTCGTGGCCGAAGACGACGGCGCCGAGCATCACCTGCTCCGACAGCTCCTTCGCCTCGGACTCGACCATCAGCACGCCCTCGGACGTGCCGGCGACGACGAGATCGAGATCCGACTTCGTCATCTGCTCGATCGTGGGATTGAGCACGTACTGGCCGTCGACGTAGCCGACGCGCGCGGCGCCGATCGGGCCCAGGAACGGCAGGCCCGAGATGGTCAGGGCCGCCGAGCAGCCGATCATCGCGACGATGTCGGGATCGTTCTCCATGTCGTGCGAGAGCACGGTCGCGATCACCTGCGTTTCGGCGCGAAAGCCGTCGGCGAACAGCGGGCGGATCGGGCGGTCGATCAGACGCGAGGTCAGCACCTCCTTCTCGGTCGGGCGGCCTTCGCGCTTGAAAAAGCCGCCGGGAATCTTTCCGGCGGCGAACGTCTTCTCCTGGTAGTGGACGGTAAGCGGGAAGAAATCGACGTCGCGCTTGGGCTCGCGCTCGCCGACGGCCGTGCACAGCACGGTGGTTTCGCCGAGCGTGACGAGCACGGCGCCGTCTGCCTGGCGGGCGATGCGGCCGGTTTCGAGGACGAGCTTGCGCCCGCCCCAGTTGATTTCTTCACGATGGACTTGAAACATTCTCTTTCCTTTGCGGACATGATGCGGCTCCGCGCGCGGGCAGCCTTCGGACTGCGCGCGAGGCCGCGCGGCGTTCGCCCCCATGGGCGAAGCCGTGACGTTGGTTTCGAGCCAGCGGGCGGATCCCGCCGGCGCTTTGATGGAGGATCGCTGCCTGATCCTCGCCCATCGGCGGGCCTTAGCGACGAATCTCCAGCCGCTCGATCAACGCCTCGTAGCGCTTCTGATCCTTGCGCTTCAGGAAATCGAGCAGCCGCCGCCGCTGGCCGACCATCAGCATGAGGCCGCGGCGCGAGTGATTGTCTTTCTTGTGGCCTTCCAGATGGGTGGTGAGGTTTCGGATACGCTCGGTGAGAATGGCGACCTGCACTTCGGGCGCGCCGGTGTCTCCGGCCTTGGGCGCGAATTGCTTGATCACTTCCTGTTTACGTTCCGCCGTAATCGACATCGGGTTCCTTTCGAGAGGCTAGAGGTTGAAGAGCCGCAGCGGGTGCGCGAGCGCACCGTCCCAGGTCAGCAAGGCCACCGGTTTGCCTTCGGCCATGGCGTAGAGGGTTGCACCCTCGGCCAGGGCGTCGACGACCTTGCGGTTGTCGCTGCGGAGTACGGGCACCGGCCGGCCTTGCTTCAGGCGATCGGCCTCGCGTCCGGTCAGGGCCAGCGCCGGGATGTCGTCCAGCGCGGTCTCGATCGGCCGCAAAAGTGCCAGTAACGAATCGGCGGGGCCACAGGCCCCGCTCGGGCCGGGAATATGGCTCATTTCCTCCAGTTTTGCCAGAGGCACGGCATGGGCCAGGGTGAACGGCCCCACCGCCTCCCGGCGCAGGGCCGAGACGTGGCCGACCGTGCCGAGGGCCAGGGCCAGGTCGCGGACCAGGCTGCGGACATAGACGCCCTTGCCGCAGACGGCCCGGAATTCCGCATGATCCGGGTCGGGCATGCCCGCCAGCTCCAGCGAATGGACGACGACCTGCCGCGGCGCTAGGTCGACGGCTTCGCCGGCCCGGGCGAGATGGTAGGCGCGCTCGCCATCCACCTTGATCGCCGAGAAGGCCGGCGGGCGCTGCTCGATGATGCCGGTGAAGCGGGCCAGGACGGCGCGGATCGCGGCCTCGTCGGGGCGCACCGGGCTTTCGGCCGTGACCTTGCCCTCGCGATCGTCGGTCTCCCGCGCCTCGCCCCAAGCCGCTGAAAAACGGTAGATTTTTCGCCCCTCCAGGGCATAGGGCACGGTTTTCGTGGCCTCGCCCAGGGCGATCGGCAGGATGCCGCTGGCGAGCGGATCGAGCGTGCCGGCGTGGCCGGCCTTCTGCGCGTCGAAGATGCGGCGCACCATGCCGGTGGCCCGCGTGGCGGTGACGCCCTCGGGCTTGTCGAGCACCAGCCAGCCGCTGATCGGGCGGCCGCGTTTCTTCCTAGCCACGGCGGCGACGCGCGGACCGCGGCCGCTCGCGCGGCGGGGGCGCCAGATCGCGCGCGACCCGCGGATCGTGCAGCAGCGCCGTGACGCGGTCGGCGGCGTCGAACGTCTCGTCGGCGGCGAAGCGCAGCCGCGGCGCGAATTTGAGGCGGACCGCGCGCGTCACTTCGCCGCGCAGCCAATGCGCCTCGCGGTTGAGCGCGGCCACGATCGCGTCGCGGCCCTGCCCGCCCAACGGCATCACGAAGACGGTGACGTTGCGCAGATCGGGCGTCGTGCGCGCCTCGGTGACGGTGATCGAGACGTCGCGCAGCTCCGGATCGCGGAAATGCCCGTCCGCGAAGATCTCCACCAGCGCATGGCGGATCGCCTCGCCGACCCGGAGGTGGCGGCCCGAGGAATGTTCGTGGTCGTGAGTCTTGCGCATCTTGATATGGCCCGAGGGGCCGGCAGCGTAGGGGCGCGCTGCGCGCGCCCTGTCTCCACCCGACGGGCGCCTCGCATGGCGCGAACAGGGCGCGCGCAGCGCGCCCCTACGCGTTTGCCGCTTTGCCTACAGCGTCGCCGCCACTTCCTCGACGACGTAGCACTCGATCTGGTCGCCCTGGCGGATGTCCTGATAGTTCTCGAAGGCCATCCCGCATTCGAGCCCGGCCTTCACCTCGCGCACTTCGTCCTTGAAGCGCTTGAGCGTGGAGAGCGTGCCCTGGTGGATGACGACGTTGTCGCGCAGCAGGCGGACGCCGCAGCCGCGCTTGACGACGCCTTCCGTGATCTTGCAGCCCGCGACGTTGCCGATCTTCGTGATCTTGAACACCTCGAGGATCTGCGCGTAGCCGATGAAGCTCTCGCGCTTGATCGGCGCGAGCAGGCCTTCCATCAGCTTCTTCACGTCGTCGGCGATGTCGTAGATGATCGAGTAGTAGCGGATGTCGATGCCGTCGCGCTGCGCGAGATCGCGCGCCTGCGCCGAGGCGCGGACGTTGAAGCCGATGATGAAGGCGCCCGACGTCTTGGCCAGCGTGACGTCGGACTCGTTGATCCCGCCGACGCCCGAGAGCAGCACGCGCACCTTCACCTTGTCGGTGGAGAGGCCCTCGATGACGTTGACGATCGCCTCGGCCGAGCCCTGCACGTCGGACTTCACGACGACGGCGAGCTCCTTGGCCGCGCCCTCGCTGATCCTCGAGAACATCTGCTCGATCGTGCCGCGCGCCACCGCCCCGCGCTCGCGCGTCTGGCGCGTGCGGTATTCGGTGATCTCGCGGGCGCGCGCCTCGTCGGGCACGACCGAGAACGGATCGCCCGCCTGCGGTACGCCCTGGAGGCCGAGGATCTCGACCGGCATCGACGGGCCGGCCGACTTCACCTGCTCGCCGCGATCGTTGGTGAGCGCGCGGGCGCGGCCCCACTCGTTGCCGGCCACGACGATGTCGCCCACCTCGAGCGTGCCCTTCTGCACCAGCACGGTCGCCACCGGGCCGCGGCCGCGGTCGAGCCGGGCCTCGACGATGGTGCCCTGCGCCTCGCGATCGGGGTTGGCCTTGAGCTCGAGCAGCTCGGCCTGCAGCAGGATCGACTCCTCGAGCTTGTCGAGGTTGGTGCCCTTGATGGCCGAGACGTCGACGGCGATGGTCTCGCCGCCCATCTCTTCCACGACGATCTCGTGCTGCAGGAGGGCCTGCCGCACTTTCGTGGGATCGGCGTCGTGCTTGTCGATCTTGTTGACCGCGACGATGAGCGGGACGCCCGCCGCCCTCGCGTGCTGGATCGCCTCGATCGTCTGCGGCTGCACGCCGTCGTCGGCCGCGACCACGAGCACCACGATGTCGGTGACCTTGGCGCCGCGCGCGCGCATTTGCGTGAACGCGGCGTGGCCCGGCGTGTCGAGGAACGTGATCTTGGCGCCCGACGGCATCGTCACCTGATAGGCGCCGATGTGCTGCGTGATGCCGCCCGCCTCGTGCGCGGCGACGTCGGTTTTCCGCAGCGCGTCGAGCAGCGACGTCTTGCCGTGGTCGACGTGGCCCATGACCGTGACGACCGGCGGCCGCTCCTGGAGCGTCGCGGGATCGTCGGTCTCGCCCTCGACGCCGGCCTCGACGTCGGATTCGGACACGCGCTTGACGCGGTGGCCCATCTCGGTCGCCACCAGCTCGGCCGTGTCGGCGTCGATGCTCTGCGTGACGGTGGCCATCACGCCCATCTTGAACAGGATCTTGACGACGTCGGCGCCCTTCTCGGCCATGCGATTGGCCAGTTCCTGGACGCTGATCGTCTCCGGCAGCACGACTTCACGCGACACTTTCTTCCGCTCCTGCGGCTGCTGCTCGGCATGCGCCTTGCGCTTTTCCTTTTCGCGGGCGCGGCGGAACGCGGCGACGGAGCGCACGCGCTGGATGCCTTCGCCCTCGTCGATGGCCTGGTTGATCGTGAGCTTGCCGCGGCGGCGCTCGGTGGGCTTCGGCGAGACCGCCGGCGTCTTCTTCTGCCGGCCGCGCTTCGCCTTGGCCTCTTCCTCTTCCTCGTCCTCGACCGGCGCGGCCGGCGGCGCGGCGCCGGGCACTTCGGCCGCCGCCGGCGTCTCTTCGGCGCCGACCGGGGCCTGCGCCTTGACGATCAGGCGGCCGCCCACCTGCTGGGCGGCGAGCTGGCGCGCGAATTCGTCCTGCCGCTGGCGCTCGGCGTCGAGCGCGAGCTGACGAAGCTGCTGCTCCGGGTCCGGTTCCGGCGGCTTGCGGCGGGCCTTCTCCTCGACCGGGGCCGGCGCCTCTTCGACGACCGGCGCCGTCGCCTCGACCGGCGGTTCGGCCGGCGCGGGCGGCGGCGCTTCGACGACCGGCGCCTCGACGACGGGCGGCGGCGGCGCTTCGGCCAGGGCTTCGGCGGCGTGCGCCTCGAGCGCGCGTATCTCGGCCGGCGTGTGCTCCTGGCGCGCTTTCGCGTCTTCGAGCGCGCGCAGGCGCGCCTGCTTCTCGGCGTCGGACAGCGCGTGATGCGCCTCGCGGCCGAGATCGGGGCCGGGCGTCGGCTTGAACGGGCTGGCCTCGGCGCTCTCGGACTCGGTCATCTCCCCGGTCTTCTCGCCGCGCGTGAAGGTGCGCTTCTTCTTGACCTCGACCGAGACCTGCTTGGTGCGGCCGTGGGAGAAGCTCTGCTTCACCATGCCGGCATCGACGGTCTTCTTGAGCTCGAGGCGGCCGGGCCGCGCGAGGCTCAGAGGCTTCTTGCTGTCGGTTTCTTTGGTTTCGGGCATAAGGGTGCTGGTTCCTCAATGGCGATGGCCGCGCGACGTCTGCGCGGGTTGTGCCTCTCCGGCCCGGAGGCCTTCGAGGCGCCGGAGTTCGCGGGCGAGTGTTTCTGCGAGACGGCCGGGCTTCACTCCCATGTGGACGATGGCTTCGCGCTTGAGCGCCGCACCGAGCTCCGCCGCGGTCAGCGCGACCGAGCGTTCTCCGGCGAAGCGGGCGGCGAGGTCGGCCGCGTCGCGGCCTTCGCTGTCGGAGGCGGCCAGCAGCAGCGCTACGGCGCCCTGGCCGATCGCGGCCTTCACCTGGTCGCGCCCGACGAAGAGCTGGTCCGCGCGCCGCGCGAAGCCGATGAGGTCGATGCAGCGGCCGGCGAGCATGCGCGCGAGGCGGTCGGCGAGATCGGCGGGCGCCCTGGCCGGCGCGCGGAACGCATGCGCGAACAGGTTCTTCGCGCGCGCGGTTTCCACCGCCGTCCGCGTGGCGCCGACCCAGACGCCGCGGCCGGGCAGGCTTTCGGCGAGATCGGGCACCACGTCGCCGCCGGGGCCCAGCACGAAGCGCACGAGCCCGGCCCGCGGCGCGCTCTCGCGCGTCGCGATGCAGCGCCGCTCGGAGACCTTCTCCGAACGCCGCGCCGGCTTCGCCGTTTCGGTCATGGCCCCGATCATGGCGCTCAGGCCGCCGCTCCTTCTTTCGCCGCTTCGGCTTCGGGCTTCTTCCACTCGAAATCGTCGCCGTAGACGCGCTTGCGCGCGGCGAGCAGGATCTTCTCCGCCTCGTCGTGCTTCATCGGGCTCGAGCCGAGCGCGTTGTTGAGCCGGTGCGGCTTCATGTAGTTGAGCATTTCGGCCGTGAGCGCGATCTTGCCGTCTTCGGGCACGGACTTCGCCAGCAGCTTGGCGCGGCGTTCGTCCTTCAAGTGGCCGAACTCGTCGGGCGAGATGCGGGGCGGCGCGTCCATCATGTAGAAGCGCAGCTCCTCGGTGGAGAGATCGGCGAGATCGTCCATCGACTTCACGCCCGCCTCGCCGAGCTTCACCAGGCGCTGCGGATTGAGCTCGTCGATCTCGGCCACGGCGTCTTCGACGCCGAGCGAGCGGCGCTTCTCGGTGAACTCGGCGTCGCGCTTCTCGAGATAGCCCTGCGCGCGCTCGCGCAGCTCCTCGGCGATCTCCTCGAAGCCTTCGATCGCCGACAGCTCCTCGAGCGGGACGAACGCGACGTCCTCGATGTTGCGGAAGCCTTCCGTCACCAGCAGGTGGGCGATGACCTCGTCGACGTCGAGCGCCTCGATGAACAGGGCCGAGCGCGTCTTGAACTCTTCCTGGCGCCGCTCGGATTCGGCGGCCTCGGTCAGGATCTCGATGTGCCAGCCGGTGAGCTGCGAGGCGAGGCGCACGTTCTGGCCGCGCCGGCCGATCGCGAGGCTCTGCTGGTCGTCGGGCACGATCACCTCGATCGTGCCGGTTTCCTCGTCGAGGACGACCTTCGTCACCTCGGCGGGCGCCAGCGCGTTGACGACGAACGTGGCGGTATCCTGCGACCACGGGATGATGTCGATCTTCTCGCCCTGCAATTCGGCGACGACCGCCTGCACGCGGCTGCCGCGCATGCCGACGCAGGCGCCGACCGGATCGATCGAGCTGTCGCGCGAGACGACGGCGATCTTGGCGCGCGAGCCGGGGTCGCGGGCCACCGCCTTCACCTCGATGATGCCGTCGTAGATCTCCGGCACCTCCTGCGCGAACAGCTTGGCCATGAACTGCGGATGGGTGCGCGAGAGGAAGATCTGCGGGCCGCGCGTCTCCTTGCGCACGTCGAAGATGTAGGCGCGCACGCGGTCGCCCTGCTTGAACATCTCGCGCGGGATGAGGTCTTCGCGGCGGATGATGCCTTCGCCGCGGCCGAGATCGACGACCGTGCCGCTCCATTCGACGCGCTTCACGACGCCGTGGACGATCTGGCCGACGCGGTCCTTGAATTCCTCGAACTGGTGCTCGCGCTCGGCCTCGCGCACCTTCTGCACGATCACCTGCTTGGCGGTCTGCGCCGCGATGCGCCCGAAATCGATCGGCGGCAGCACGTCGACGAACGCGTCGCCCACCTTCTTCGCCGGGTCGCGCTTCTGCGCCTGCGCCAGCGTGAGCTGGTTGTGCTCGTCTTCGACCGCCTCGACGACCGTCTGGTAGCGCGCGAGCATCACCTCGCCGTTCGAGCGGTTGATCTTCGCGCGGATGTCGAGCAGCGGCCCGTATTTGGAGCGGCCGGCCTTCTGGATGGCCTGCTCCATGGCCTCCAGCACTTCGTCGCGGCTGATGCCTTTCTCGCGGGCGACGGCGTCGGCGACTTGCAGGAGTTCGGGACGGGGATGGGCGGCGACTGCGGGCATGATCCTGGCTTTTCGTCGTTAGGCGTTGAGCGGTTTCGCGCTTTTCAGGAGCGCGTCGGTGAGCACCAGCTTGGCGCGTTCGATCTCGGCCAGCGGGAGCGAAACGGAACCTTCCTCGGTGTCGAGGACGACGGCCTCTCCTTCGAGGCCCTTGATCGTGCCGGTGAAGCGGCGGCGATTGTCGCGCGCGGTCCTCAGCTCGACCTTGGCGACGTGGCCGGCGAAGCGCGAATAATCGGCGGGCCTCGTCAGCGGCCGGTCGATGCCGGGCGAGCTGACCTCGAGCGTGTAGGAGCCCTCGATCGGGTCTTCCACCTCGAGCAGCGCCGAGACGTGTCGGCTGACCGCCGCGCAATCCTCGACGCCCATGCCCGAGCCGTCGCTGCGCTCGGCCATGATCTGCAGGCGGAGCTGGCGCTTGCCGTCGATCTGCACGCGCACGAGATCGTAGCCCATGGCCGTGAGGCTGGGCTCGATCAGGGCGGCAATGCGGTCCGCGAGTGCGTTCATCAAGCTCCGTGCGTGCGAAAAACACCCGGCCGGGCCGTTTCGGCGAACCGTTTCGGCAAACAAAAAAGGATGGGCCTCCGGCCCACCCTTCCGCGCCAGGCTTTCCCCGGCGATCAGCGGGATGTTGTTGTTTGGGGAAAATATAGCTCTTGGAAGGGGATTCGCAAGGCGAAACGGGGCCTGCGACAGGGCGGATCGGACCCCCGGGCCGGGCTAGAACGGGACCGTCATCCCGCGGTGCATGCCCTCGGCGTTGACCAGGTCTACCCGCTTCAAACGAATGAGAAAATCGCCCTTGGCCGCGGGCACGAGGCGCCAGGCGACGCGGCCGTGATAGGCGGTCTGCGCGCCGCCGCGGAACTCGGTCATCAGCAGCACCGAGCGCGCCTCGACGACGCCCTCTGCGGCGGGCTCCAGCACCTCGATGTTGCTCACGCTGCGCACCGCGCGGCTGGGCGGAATCTCGGCATGAATCCGCGGATGGCGCAGGCGCCGGATGCGCGCCGCCATCATCACCCGGTCGTCGTAGAAGATCGAAACCTCGTGCAGCGGATCGGCCTGGCCCTCGCGCGCCGGGACCCAATAGACGCCGTCGGGCGCGAACAGCGCCTGCCAGTCTTCGAAGCGGCGCTCGTCGAGCAGGCGCGCTTCGCGATGGAGGAAGGCCGCGACCGCAGTTGCGGCGGCGGCCGCGTTCGATCCCTCGCTCATGCGGCGCGCGGCATCCGGCCGGTCATGTATTCGCTCCACGTGGCGAACTGGTTGCGCATGGCGAGCTCGCTGTAGCCGGGGCCCTTCGCGCCGCCGCGATTGTCGGCCACGTCGCGGCCGGTTCCGCAGGCGAACCGCAGCCAGCCCGGCGCCTCGGTCATCGCCTGCTGCGCACGCCCGTAGATTTCGAGGTCGTCGGTGAGGATCAGCGAGGCCGGCGAATTGGCGGCGTTCACGAACGTCACGGCCGCGCGGTGATACTCCGGCGGCGCGCCCTTCAGCCGGAAGCAATGGACGTAGACCTCGGTGTAATCGACGCGCACCGGCACGATCACCTTGATCTGCTGCAGCGCCGACTGGAACGCGAGCGTCGGATAGACGATCGCCACGTGGCGCTGCACGGCGAGAATCTCGTTGGCGCGCGCTTCGCCGTGCCGCGCCCGGAGCGCCGCGAGATAGGCGCGCTCGGCCTCGGGCGGCATCGGCTGCTGCAGCGGCAGCGCGCCGATATAGCTGTGGCCGCCCGGAAAGGCCGAGACGCCCGCGCGCTCGATCCACGCGATGTCCGCGCCGCGGTTCGCGGCCATGATGTCCTCTTCGTCGAGCTCGACGCGCTCGCGCTCGTCGGGCCGCGCCGCCGCGTTCGACGATTCGTGGGCGAAGGCGGGGTGCGCGTAGTCCTGCAGGTTCTCCATCTGCAGCTTCCAATTGCCCGGAAACGCATGGCGGTGCAGGCCGCCGACCGCTTCGACCGCGCCGTCGGGCGCGCGATCGACCATGTCGTCGATCGCCGAGGCCATCGGGCCGAGGTAATCGGCGAGGCCCGGCCCGTCGGGCGCCAGCGAGGCGAACACGAAGCCGCGATAGGCGGCGACGCGCGGCACCGCGGCAAGGCCGTGATCGGCCATCTGGAAACCGGGCGCGTAGCCGGCACGCAGCGGCAGGCCCACCAGCCGGCCGTCGGCCGCGAACGTCCAGCCGTGATACGGGCAGCGGAAGCGCTGCGCGCGGCCGCTCTCGTGCTGGCACACTTCGGCGCCGCGATGGGTGCAGCGGTTCACCAGCGCCTTGATGCCGCCGTCGGCCTGGCGCACGGCGATCACCGGCACGCCGGCGAGCCGGGTGCGCAGGAAATCGCCGGGCGCGGCGATCTGGCTCTCGTGGCAGAGATAGAGCCAGACGCGGCGGAAGATCCGCTCCTGCTCGCGGGCGAAGATCGCGGGATCGGTGTAGACGCGGCTGTGCACGCGGTCTCCCTGCACCAGCGCGGCGATTTCGCCATCCGTCATCGCATCGTGCCCCTTGTCCGTTCCGCATGCCCCGCGAGGCGCCAGCATTGTTTTTGCGGAACCGCCTGTCTAGTCTTGTTTGCGGTTGGATGCCGCGCGCCAGCCTCGGGGCGCGGCCGATGGAGAGGGAGAAGCCATGATTGCCAAATCTCGTATGCTGGCGCTCGCAGCGGCGCTGGCGGCGGTGCCGTTTGCCGCGCACGCGCAGCAGGCCACGCTCAAGGTCGTGTCGTTCGTTCCGAAGACGGTCAGCTATTCGCAGACCTTCCAGAAACTGTTCGTCGACAAGGTCAACGGCGATCCGAAATCGCCGATCAGGATCGATTTCGCCGGCGGCCCCGAGGTGACGCCGCCCGCGCAGCTCGGCAACGCCGTGAAATCCGGCGTGATCGACATGCAGCTCGGTCCGCCGGGCCTGTGGCTCAACCTCGTGCCCGAGGGCGACGCCGTGTTCGGCAGCAACCTGACGCCGGCCCAGCGCCGCGCCAACGGCGGCATGGACCTCTTGAACACTGTGTTCGCCAAGAAGCTGAACGGGACCATCCTCGCGCACGCTGCGGGCGGCTTCGGATTCCACATCTTCTTCAAGAACCAGCCCAAGCTGTCCGCCGACGGAAACGTCGATCTCAAGGGCATCAAGGTGCGCGTGGCGCCGGCCTGGCGCGACTTCGTGACCGGCCTCGGCGGCACGGGCATCGTCATTCCCGTGCCCGAGGTCTACACCGCGCTCGAGCGCGGCACGGTGGACGCCACCGGATGGCCGATCAACGGCCTCAACGACCTCGGATGGAGCAAGTTTCTGAAGTTCCGGGTCGATCCGCAGTTCATGCAGACCGACGTCATGCTGATCGTCAACAACGACGCGTTCAACAAACTGAATGCGGCGCAGAAGGACTATCTGATCAAGGCCGGCCTTGACTACGAGAAGACCTCCTACGAGGCCGAGGCCACGATCACGAAAGCCGAGGACGCCAAGTTGCGCGCCGGCGGCATGACGATCGTCGAGCTCAAGGGCGAGGGCCGGAAGAAGTATCTCGCCGCCGCCTTCGAGATCCCGTGGAAGCGCCTCAAGGAGCGCGACGCCACGCACTACGACGCGTTGCGCGCGAAGTTCTACAAGGCCGACTAGCATGGCCGGCGGCGAGAGCGCGATCGGGCGGGCCCTGGCGCCGCTGTTCGCGCTCTCGCTGCGCGCCTCGCAGGCGCTGGCCGCGCTGTGCTGCGCGCTGCTGGCGCTCGTCGCCGCCGCGATCGTCTACGACGTGACGGTGCGCACGCTGAAGCTGCAGCCGCCGAACTTCACCGTTTCCTTCACCGAATACGTTCTGCTCTACACCACGATGCTCGGCGCCCCCTACATGGTGCGCAGGAAGGGCCACATCCTGGTTGAGGCGCTGATCGAGAGCGTGCCGCCTTCGCTGCACCGCGCGATGGCGTGGATGGTCTATCTCGTCTGCACGCTGCTCTCGGCGGCGCTCGCCTATTACGGCGCGAAGCTGCTGGCCCAGGGCATCGCCACCGGCGACATGGAATACCGCTCCTTCGACATGCCGCGCTGGATCCTCGACGTCACGCTGCCGCTCGGCTTCGGCTTCTCGGCGATCGAATTCCTGCGCTACCTCGTGGGCGTCGACACGCTCTACAAGGTGAAGGCGCAAGAGAAAGACGGTTTCTAGCGCCGATGGAATGGTATTGGGCCGCGGCGCTGTTCCTGGGCGGCATCTGCCTGCTGATGGCGCTCGGCATCCCGGTCGCCTTCTCGTTCTTCCTCGTGAACATCGTCGGCATCGCGGTGTTCGTCGGACGCACGGAAGCCGGCATCGAACAGATGCTGCGCAACGGCATCGCCTCGATCACGAACTTCTCGCTCGCGCCCGTGCCGCTGTTCCTCATCATGGGCACGCTGTTCTTCCGCTCCGGGCTCGCGAAGCGCGTGCTCGACGCGATCGACGTGTGCTTCGGCCGGCTGCCGGGGCGGCTGTCCTACGTGACCGTGACGGCGGGCGTGATCTTCGCCGCGCTGTCGGGCTCGTCGATGGCGAACACCGGCATGATGGGCACGCTGATGGTGCCCGAGATGCTGAAGCGCGGCTACAAGCCGCATATGGCTCTGGGGCCGGTGCTCGGCGCCGGCGGGCTCGCGGTGATCATTCCGCCCTCGGGCCTCGCCGTCCTGCTCGGCTCGCTCGCGCAGATCGACATCGGCGCGCTGCTGCTCGCCGGCGTGGTTCCGGGCATCGTGCTGGGCCTGCTCTACATGAGCCTCATCTACGCCCAGACGCGCATCGACCCCCTGGCCGCTCCGCAATACGAAGTGCCGGAAATGCGGTTCTGGGCGAAGGTCGGGATGGTGTCGGTCAACATCCTGCCGATGGGCTTCATCGTCTTCTTCGTCGTGGGCTTCATGATCCTCGGCATCGCGACGCCGACCGAGTCGGCGGCATTCGGCGCGCTCGCGACGCTGCTGCTGGCGATCGCCTACCGGGCGCTGAGCTGGGAGGCGATCAGGGAAGCGCTGATGGACGCGTTCCGCGTCAGCGCGATGAGCTTTCTGCTGATCATGGCCTCCTCCACCTTCAGCCAGCTGCTCGCGCAGTCGGGCGCCTCGGCCGGAATGGTGAAATGGGCGACCGGCTTCGATCTCGGCCCCACCGCGATGCTGGTCATGATGATCGCCATCCTGCTGGTGCTCGGCTGCTTCATGGACCAGCTCTCGATGATGCTGCTGACGCTGCCGATCTTCGTGCCGCTGGCCAAGGCGCTCGGCTTCGATCTCGTGCTGTGGGGCGTCATCATCCTGCTGGCCCTCGAGATCGGGTTCACGACCCCGCCGTTCGGCCTGCTGCTGTTCGTGATGATGGGCGTGGTGCCGGGCACGACGCTCTGGCAGGCGAGCAAGGCGGCGCTGCCCTACATCGCCTGCCACTTCATCCTGATCACGATGATGATCCTCTATCCGCCGCTCGCGACGTGGCTTCCGAAATTCATGCAATGAGCGGCCGTGCCGGAGACCCGCTATGACCGATCCTGCCGTCCTGCGCCAGGCGCGCATCGATCTCGCCGCGGCCCTGCGCTGGGGCGACCGCCACGGCTTCGGCGAGGCGATCGGCAATCATTTCAGCTTCATGGTGCCGGGTACGAGCGACCGCTTCCTCATCAACCCGCAGAAGCGGCATTGGCGCGAGCTCAAGGCCTCGATGCTGCTGCTGGTCGGCGCCGACGGGCGGCTCATCGAGGGCGATTCGCCGCCCGAAGCGACGGCCTATTACATCCATTGGCGCGTGCACCGCGCGGTGCCGCAGGCGCGCTGCATCCTGCACTGCCACGCGCCCTATGCCACCGCGCTGTCGATGCTCGAGAAGCCGTTTCTGCTGCCGGCCTCGCAGAACGCGCTGATGTTCCACGATCAGATCGCCTACGATCCGCACTACAACGGCCTCGCCTTCGACGAGAGCGAGGGCGACCGCATCGCGCGGCTGATCGGCAAGCGCAGCATCCTATTCCTCGCCAATCACGGCGTGATCGTCGCCGGCCCGACCGTGCACGAGGCCTACGACCGCCTCTACTACCTCGAGCGGGTCTGCATGATGCAGGTGCTGGCGATGTCGACCGGGCAGGCCGTCAAGCTCATCGACGCCGAGGTCGTGCGCAAGACGGCCGAGCAGATGCTGGGCGTGGACAGCGAGCGCGCGACCGCGCATTTCGAGGCGCTGAAGCGCCTCCTCGACGAGGAAGCGCCCAACTACCGGCACTGACGCCTTACGGGGCGGCGCCGAGGCGATGAAGCTCCACGCCGGCGGCGTGGTATTCGACCAGATGCCGCGGGCACGACGCATGGGCCTCGCGCAGCGCGGCGATCGCGGCGTCCTTCTCGCCGGCGACGATGTGCTTCTGGCCGAGGAAGAACCGCGCCTCGCACTCCTGCTCCGCGCGATTGGGCCCGGCCGCCGCGGCGGCGAGCATCGCGGCCCGGTCGATGCGGTCGAGGAAGAACGCGACGAGCGGCTTCGGCCAGCCGTCGCGCAGGCGCGGCCAGCCGAAGGCGAGGCCGGCGCTGTCGACGACGCCGCTGCGCGCATCGGAGACGTAGCGCCACAGCAGCGAATAGCCGTTGCCGCGATCGATGCTCTCGGCGGTGCGGAAATCCTCGGCGGCGGCGACGAAATCGCCGCGATAGAAATGGATGCGCGCGCGATTGCGGAAGGCCAGCGGATAGCGCGGGTTGAGGCGCACGGCCTGGTCGTAATCGGCCAGCGCCCTCACGAACTCGGCGCGGTTGCTGCGCGCCTCGCCGCGCCGGTTGAGCGCCACCACGTCGCCCGGACGGAGCTGCAATGCCGCGTCGTAATCGCTGATCGCGCGCTCGGTGTCGCCGCGGCGCAGGAAGATCGTGCCGCGATGGATGTAGGCGGAGGCGCGATCGCCGGCCTTGAGCGCCGGCGCGGCGACGATGCGCGAACAGGCCTCGATGGCGCGCTCGGCGTCGCCCGCCGCTTCCGGCCCGCAGAGTTTCCAGTCCACGCCCTGGGCCGCCGCGTGTCCGGCCGGCGCG
>JAEULD010000352.1 GCA_016792765.1 Candidatus Odyssella sp. | reverse complement strand
CGAGGTCGAGGGCCAGGGCGAGTTCACGATCCACGCCGGCGACGCGATGACGCTGCCCCACAGGCTGAAGCACGACGTGACCGGCTTCTCGGCCGATTTCACCGTGCTCGAGCTCAATATTCCCGCCGACTACGAAACGATCGCGTGCGAGCCGCCCGGCCGCAAGGCCGCGTGAGCGATCGCGCAAGGACTGCCTGACGATCGAGAACGACGGGTGCCTGGCGCGCAGAAGTTGCGCTCCGCCGGTGCCTCGGCTCAGGCCGGGGGCGGAACGACCGCGGTCGCCTCGAGCTCGATCTTGGCGCCCTCGTCGAGCAGCGCGGTGACGAAGACCATCGTCATCGCCGGAAAATGCTTGCCGATGATGCGCCGCCAGGCGCGCCCGATCCCGCCGCGCGCGGCGAGGTATTCGGGCTTGTCGGTGCAATAGGCGGTCATGCGGCAGATGTGCTCGGGCCGGGCGCCGGCCTCGGCCAGAACCGCGACGATGTTCTCCAGCGCCTTCTCGAACTGCTGCGCGAGGTCGCTGGTCTCGAAGCGCTGCTGCGCGTTCCAGCCGATCTGCCCGGCGACGAACACGATGCGTCCTTGCGCCGTCGCGATGCCGTTGCTGTAGCCGATCGGCGGCGACCAGCCGGCGGGGTGCAGAATCTCGTTCATGGGCTACTCCGAAAAACGGGGAGGGTCGAGGTCTTGGTCCCAGTCGGCGGGCGGCTCGGGCAGGCCGGCCAGCTTCGCGCGGATGAGCGCCGCGTGCCGGTGCTCCTCGGCGGCCATGTCCGCGGCGAGCTTGCGCACTTCGTCGTCGGGTGCCGCGGCCGCGAGCGCGTCGAAGCAGCGCGCGGCCTGCTCTTCGTTCTCGAGCGCCAGCGCCAGCGCGTGCGCCGGCGTCATCAGATAGTGCGCGCGGTCGAGCGGCGCGGTCTCGGGCAGCTCGAAGCTCGCGCCCAGCAGCAGATCGCGCGGCCGGATCGCCTGAACCGACTGGCCGTGCGACTGCAGCTTCACGGCGTGCTTGCGCTCGATGGCGGCCAGCTCGCGGAACAGCGACGCCACCGGCGCGTTGTTGTGCGTCTCCATCTGATTGGCGAGCTCGTCGTAGCGCTCGGCGGCTTCGTGCTCCATCGCATAGAGCAGCGCGTAGAACTCCTGCACCGAATAGCGTCTTTCGCCGCCCGCGGTCATAGCGCGAACTCCGCTTCGATCGCGTCGAGGCCGGCCGCCGGCGCCGTCTGCGGCCGGAACGGCGCGCGGTTGCCGGCGTAGAGCACGCCGGTGTTGAAGCCGTCGTCGGTCATGATCCGGCGCGCGGCGCGCGCCGCGTCGTCGGTGGGATTGACCGGCGCCGCATGCACCATCTTGCCCCATTCGCGCTGATCGGGCCGGAAGGTGACGCACGGGCTGAGGATTTCGACGAACGAGAATCCCGGATGCCGCACGGCCTGCACGATGAGGTCGGCGCAGCCGTTGGGATCGCCCGAAAAGCCGCGCGCCACGAAATTCGCGCCCGAGGCCAGCGCGATCACCAGCGGGTGGAACGGGCGCAGGCCCGTGCCGCCCGGCGCCAGCGCGCTGTCCCAGTCGGGCTCGGTCGTGGGCGAAGGCTGGCCCTTCGTCATGCCGTAAACGCGGTTGTCCATGACGATGTAGGTGATGTCGATGTTGCGCCGGCAGGCGTGGAGGAAATGGTTGCCGCCGATCGAGAACCCGTCGCCGTCGCCGCCGGCCACGATGACGGTGAGCTCGGGCCGCGCCACCTTGAGGCCGGTGCCGACCGGCAGCGCGCGGCCGTGCACGCCGTGAAAGCCGTAGCAGTTGGTGTAGGCGGGGATGCGCGACGAGCAGCCGATGCCGGAGATCACCGCGATCTCCTCCGGCGGGCGCTGCAGCTGCGCCATCGCCTTCGTGAACGCGAGCAATACCGAATAGTCGCCGCAGCCGGGGCACCACACCGGCTTGTAGTCGGACTTGTAGTCGTTGGCCGAGAACGGCTGGGGCGCGGTGGCGATGTTCATGCCGCGAGCTCCTTGACGATCTTGCTGTGGATCTCGCCGGGCCGCATCGGCAGCGGTCCGGCGCGATGGAAGACGCGGGTTTCGCACGGAAGGTCGAAAGCCGCGCGCAGGTAGCGGTGGAACTGGCCCGAATGCGTCTGCTCGACGACGAGGATGCGGCGCACGCCGGCGAGCGCGGCCGCGAGCCGCTCGGGCTGCGCGGGGGCGAGCAGCCGCAGCGAGACGAGCCGCGCCTTCACGCCCTCGGCCCGCGCGCGGGCGAGCGCCTCGCGCACCGGCGCCGTGCACGAGCCCCAGGTGACGACGGCGACGTCGCCCTCGCCCTCGATCTCGGCCCAGTAGCGGCTGTAGTCGGCGTGATCGAGCTTGCGCGCGCGCTTGTCGAGCTGCGCCAGATGATCGCCGGCCTGGCTCGAAGGTATGCCGCGCTCGCTGTGCTCGAGGCCGTCGGCGGTGTAGGCGGTGCCGCGCGTGCCGGGCCGGGCCATCGGCGAGATTCCGCTCGGCGTCAGCGCATAGCGGCGGTAATTCGCGGTCTCCGGCTCGGCCACCAGCCGCGCTCCCGCGAGCGGCAGGCTGGCCGGCCGCTCGAGCACGATGCGGCTCTGGCCCATCGACTGATCCGGCAGCACCAGCGCCGGAACCTGCAGCGTCTCGGCGAGGTGAACGGCCCATTGCGTCGCCGGCAGGCAATCGGCGATGGAGTTCGGCGCCACCACGACGTGCGGCGCGTCGCCGTGCAGGCCGTACAGCGCGATGTTGAGGTCCGCCTGCTCTGATTTGGTCGGAATGCCGGTGGAGGGCCCGCCGCGCATGACGTCGACGACGACCAGCGGAATTTCCGCGGCGACGGCGAGGCCCAGGGCCTCGGTCATCAGCGACAGCCCGGGGCCCGACGTCGCGGTGAGCGAGGGAACGCCGCCGTAGGACGCGCCGATCGCCATGTTGATCGAGGCGAGCTCGTCCTCGGCCTGCACGAGAGTTCCGCCCACGCGCGGCAGGGCCGACGAGAGCCATTCGAGGATTTCGGTGGCGGGCGTGATCGGGTAGGCGGCGACGAACCGCACGCCGCCGCGCACGGCGCCGAGCCCGGTGGCTTCGTTGCCGGTGATCGTCCAGCGACCCGCCGCCTGCCCGGCGGCGAGGCGCGGCAGCGACACGCCGGCCTCCGCCACGGCCGCCATGCCGGCCTGCATCGCGGCCAGGCTCGATTTCAGCGCCTCGCCGCCCTTCTGCAGCGTCGCCTCGATCGCGCGCGCGAGCGTCTCGGCGCCGATGCCGGCGAGCGCGCCGAGCGCGCCGAGCGCCACCATGTTCGGCCGCCCGCCGGGGACCTTCTTGGCGATGGCCTTCAGCGGAACGGGAACGATGCGCGCCCCGGCGGCGGAAAAGGCCTCCGGCACGGCGCCTTCGGCCGGATCGCCCACGACGAAGCTCCGCGCGTCGATGGGAATCTCGGACGCGAAGCGATGCGCGTTCTGCCAGTCGACGGCGAGCAGGACGTCGAAGCGGTCGCCGTGCGATTCCACCTGCGTCGACGCGAGCCGCAGCAGCGCGGCCGCCTCGCCGCCGCGGATCTGCGGGCCCGAGGATCGGCTCATCAGGCCGCAAAGGCCCGCGCGCGCGGCGGCGTCGAGCAGCATCTGCCCGGCCGTCATCACGCCGGCGCCGCCCGAGCCCACGATGGCGAACGAGAGCGATTGGATCGCGGCGTTGTCACGGTTCATGGCGGTTCGTCCCCGTCGTCGATCGCTTTCCCGGCTGCGGCGTCGCCTGCGACATTGCGGCATCCCCGCCGGGCTTGACCCCTAAATAAGCATTGCAGTACCTAATTACATAAATTCAGGGCCGTCAAGAAGAAGCGAATGCGGCACGACGGCCCAGGACGCCGAGGAGGAACGGCCGTGGCGATCGCAGCTCATCGCTGGCTCATGACGGGGGTCGGGGCGCCGCTGGTGCGGGCCGAATTCGACGCGGCGCCGGAAGCGCCCGGCGACGTCACCGTCGAGATCGCCGGCTGCGGGGTCTGCCACACCGATCTCGGCTATTATTACGACGGCGTCCGGACCAATCACCCGCTCCCGCTGGCGCTCGGCCACGAGATCGCCGGCCGCGTGATCGCCGCCGGCCCCGGCGCCGGCGCCGGCTCCTGGCTCGGCAAGGCGGTGGTCGTCCCGTCGGTGATGCCGTGCGGCGAATGCGCGCTCTGCAAGCGCGGCAGGCCGATGATCTGCCGCAAGCAGCGCATGCCCGGAAACGACATTCACGGCGGGTTCGCGAGCCACGTGGTGGTGCCGTCGCGCGGGCTCTGCGCGGTGGACGAAGGCCGCCTCGCCAAGGCCGGCCTCGAGCTGGCGGAACTCTCGGTGATCGCCGACGCGGTCACGACGCCGTATCAGGCGGCGACGCGCGCCGGCGTCTGGCCCGGCAGCCTCGCCATCGTCGTCGGCATCGGCGGGGTCGGGGGCTACGCCGCGCAGGTCGCCAAGGCGATGGGCGCCACCGTCGTCGCGGTCGACGTCGACGACGCGAAGCTCGCGGCGATGGGCAAGGTCGCGTCGCTCGCGCTCAACGCGCGCGCCCACGACCAGAAGGCGCTGCGCGCCGCGGTGCAGGCCTTCGCCAAGGAGAAGAACCTGCCCCAGACCGAGTGGTTCGTGTTCGAGTGTTCGGGCACCGCGGCCGGCCAGGCGACGGCGTTCGGCCTGCTGACGCACGGCGCGACGCTCTCGGTCGTCGGCTTCACCATGGATCGCGTCGAGATCCGCCTGTCGAACCTGATGGCGTTCGACGCGCGCGCCATCGGCAACTGGGGCTGCCCGCCCGAGCTCTATCCCGGCGCGCTCGATCTCGTGCTCGACCGCAAGATCGAGCTCAAGCCGTTCGTCGAGAAGCATCCGCTGCAGCGGATCAACGACGTTTTCGCGGCGGCGCACCGCCACGAGCTTTCGCGCCGCGCCGTGCTCGTCCCCGCCTGATGTTCCGAGGAGGCCGCCCATGAACGCCGAACCCGCACGCCGCGCCGAGCCCGCCGAACTCAAGAACCACGACCTCGTCGCCGACTATTCGGTTCCGGGCGTACGCTTCGAGAAGCGCCCCGCGCGGCTGCCGAACGGCGCGATCGTGCCCGGCCTCTACAACGCCTGGATCGTTCTCGACAACCAGAGCCAGTTCAATTCCTACACCACCGACATGGCGAAAGGCGTGATCCACGCCTTCCGCGCCGCCTCGAACGCGCGCGACGTGAACGCCGTGGTCTTCACCGGCGCCGGCGACAAGGCCTTCTGCACCGGCGGCAACACGAAGGAATACGCCGAATACTACGCCGGCAACCCGCAGGAGTACCGCCAGTACATGCGGGTGTTCAACGACATGGTCTCGGCGATCCTGGCCTGCGACAAGCCGGTGATCTGCCGCGTGAACGGCATGCGCATCGGCGGCGGCCAGGAGATCGGCATGGCCTGCGACTTCTCGGTGGCGCAGGACCTCGCGCGGTTCGGCCAGGCGGGCCCGAAGCACGGCTCGGCGCCGATCGGCGGCGCCACCGATTTCCTGCCGGTGATCGTCGGCTCCGAGCGCGCGATGATCGCCTGCGTCCTGTGCGAGCCGTTCTCGGCGCACAAGGCGCTCAATTGGGGCCTGCTGACGGCGGTCGTGCCGGCCCTCAAGGTGGACGGAAAGTTCGTCGCCAACCCGCTCGTCGAGACGCAGTTCGTCGTCGACGAATACGGCCGCCCGGCCTATGGCGAGGCGAAGACCGGCGCGGCGCTCGCCGAGGGCAAGGCCCTGATGGCGCGCGGCACGATCGACCTCTCGCTGCTCGACGCCAAGATCGAGGAGCTCTGCGCCAAGCTGCTGCTCACGTTCCCCGATTGCACGACCAAGACGATCGAGGAGCTGCGCAAGCCCAAGCTCGAGGCGTGGAACCGCAACAAGGAGGATGCCCGGGCCTGGCTCGCCCTCAACATGATGACCGAGGCCCGCGCCGGCTTCCGCGCGTTCAACGAAGGAACCAAGGACGACCGCGAGATCGATTTCGTCGGATTGCGGCAGGCGCTCGCCAAGGGCACGCCGTGGACCGACCGGCTCACCGAGAGCGTGATGCCCAAGAACAGGGCGCGCGCATGAGCGGCGCGCCGCTCAAGGTCTGGTTCGATCGCGGCGGGCGCCTGCTGCGCCTCCGGCTCGCGCGGCCCAAGGCCAACGTGCTCGACGCCGAGATGATCGGCGCGCTGGCCACGGCGCTGCGCCAGCACCGCGAGCGCCCGGATCTGGCGGCCGTGCTGCTCGACGCGGAAGGCCCGCATTTCTCGTTCGGGGCCAGCGTGGAGGAGCATCTGCCCGCGAAGTGCGCGTCGATGCTCGCGGGCTTCCACGCGCTGCTGCAGTCGATGCTCGACTTTCCGGCGCCGATCCTGGTGGCGGTGCGCGGCCAGTGCCTGGGCGGTGGCCTCGAGCTGGCCGCCGCCGGCTCCCTGATCTTCGCGGCGCCCGACGCGAAGCTCGGCCAGCCGGAGATCTCGCTCGGCGTGATCGCGCCGGCGGCGTCGTGCCTGCTGCCCGCCCGCATCGGCGCCGGCCCCGCCGACGATCTCCTCGTCTCCGGCCGCAGCGTCGATGCGGCCGAAGCGCTGCGGCTCGGCCTGGCGGCCGCGGTCGCCGACGATCCCGAGGCCGCCGCCGCGGCGTGGTTCGATCGGCATCTGATGCCGAAAAGCGCCGCCGCCATCCGCTTCGCCAACGTCGCGGCGCGCGGCGAGCTGGCCGATATTTTCCGCCGCCGAATCGGCGCGGTCGAGCGCCTCTATCTCGACGGCGTCATGGCCACACGCGACGCGCTGGAAGGGCTGAATTCCTTCCTCGAGAAGCGTGCGGCGAACTGGGAGCACCGCTGATGACGACCCTGCGTGAAATCAACGAGCGCTGCAGCGCACTCTACGAAGACCTGAACTTCGGCTACGCGCGCGAATGGAAGGCCGCGAAGCCCGGCCGCAAGGTCGTGGGGCACATGCCGTTCTACGTGCCGCGCGAGATCATCCACGCCGGCGGCGGCCTGCCGCTCGGCATTTTCGGCGGCGGCGATCAGCTCGAGGTGATCCACGGCGACGCCTACTATCAGAGCTACATCTGCCGCATCCCGCGCTCGACCATCGAGCTCGCCGTCACGAAACGGCTCGATTTCGTCGACGGGATGCTCTTCCCCAGCATCTGCGACGTGGTCCGCAACCTGTCGGGCATGTGGAAGGTGATGTTCCCGAACGTCTACGCGAAATACTTCGACGTGCCGCAGAACTATCGCGACGACATCGGCGGAACGTTCTACATCAACGAGCTCAACGAGCTGCGCGAGGGCCTCGGCAAGCTCGCCGGCCGCCGGATCTCCGACGACGAGATCCGGGCCTCGATCGTGCTCTTCAACGAGAACCGCCGCCTCGTGCGCGAGGTCTACGCGTTCCGCGCGGCGCAGCCCTGGAAGGCGCCGGCGGCCGACGTCTATCTCCTGATGCGCGCCGGCATGACGCTCGCGGTCGAGGAGCACAATCGCATGCTCCGCGAGTATCTCGACGCCGCGGACAAGGCCGATGCGCGCAAGCGCGACAATTGCCGCATCGTCGTCACCGGCGCGTTCTGCGAGCAGCCGCCGCTCAATCTCGTCAAGTCGATCGAGCTGTCGGGCTGCTACATCGTCGACGACGACTTCCTGCTGGTCAACCGGTGGGAGCAGTCCGACGTCGCCGTCGAGGGCGATCCGCTCGCCAACCTCGCCCACGCCTATCTCCACAACTCGGCGCACACCGCGGCGAAGTACGAAGACACCGAGAAGGAAAAGGGCATGTGGCTGGTGGACTCGGTGCGGAAGAACCGCGCCGAGGGGGTGATCTTCGCCTGTCCCAGCTTCTGCGATCCCGCGCTGCTCGAACGCCCGATGCTGCAGCGCGTCCTCGCCGAGCACAAGATTCCGTTCGTGGCGTTCAAGTACGCCGAGAACTCCGGGCAGATGCAGCCCATCCGCGAGCAGGCCGGCACTTTCGCCGATTCGATCAAGCTATGGAGCGTCCAATGAACGCGCGCGCACCCAAGGAAGTCGTCAAAGAAGCTTCGATGCTGAAGCAGAAGGAGATGATCTCGGGCAATTACGCGAAGCTGGCGAGCGCGAAGGAGCAGGGCCGGAAGGTCGTCTCCACGTTCGTTCCGGGCAACCTCAACGAACTCATCATGTGCTTCGATCTCGTCAACAACCTGCCCGAGATCAACGCGATCCAGAACGGCATGCGCAAGAAGACCGGCGGCTACATCATGGAAGCCGAGAAGCGCGGCCACTCCGAAGACGTCTGCACCTACGTGAAGGCCGATCTCGGCATGATCGCCAAGGGCAATCTCGGCCCCGACGGCCATCCGCTGCCGGCGCCCGACGCGCTGCTGCTGTCCTACACGGGCTGCTTCACGTTCATGAAGTGGTTCGAGCTCGTGCGCGAGCAGTACAAGTGCGAGACGCTGATGCTGCACGTGCCCTACGAGGGCGACGGGCACGCCACGAAGAACATGCGCGACTACATCGTCAAGCAGCTCAAGGAGGTCATCATCCCCGGCCTCGAGCGCGTCAGCGGCGTGAAGTTCGACATCGACCGCCTGCGCGAGATCCTGCGCGAATCGGCCAAGGCGGAGTCGCATTTCGTCTGGGTGCTGCAGAGCGCCAAGAACAAGCCGTCGCCGATCGACGCGTATTTCGGCGGCGTCTACTACGTCGGCCCGATCTTCACCGCGTTTCGCGGCACGCCCGACGCAACCGAGTATTACCGCCTGCTGCGCGGCGAGATCGAGCAGCGCATCGCGAACGGCCAGGGCCCGATCACGCCCGACGGCGAGATGAAGGAGGAGAAGTACCGCCTCGTCGTCGAGGGCCCGCCCAACTGGACGAGCTTCCGCGACTTCTGGAAGATGTTCTACGACGAGGGCGCCGTCGTCGTCGCCAGCACCTACACCAAGGTGGGCGGCGTCTACGATCTCGGCTTCCGGCACGATCCCGACCATCCGCTCGAATCGCTCGCCGACTACTGCCTCGGCTGCTACACGAACCGGAACCTGCCGTCGCGCATCGACCTCATCGAGAAGTACGTGAACGAATACGAGGCCGACGGCCTGCTGATCAATTCGATCAAGAGCTGCAACAGCTTCTCGGCCGGCCAGCTCCTGATCCTGCGCGAGATCGAGCGGCGCACCGGCCGGCCGGCGGCGTTCATCGAGACCGACCTCGTCGATCCGCGCTACTTCTCGCCGGCGAACGTCAAGAACCGGCTCGAGAGCTACCTGCAGATGATCGAGCAGAAGCGCCGCAGCGGCATCGCGCCGCCGGCCGCGGCAATGCCCGGCGCCGCGCCCGCGGCGGCGATGCAGTAGGGGACGGCCATGCGCACTTTCATCGGCATCGATCTCGGATCGACCACCACCAAGGCGGTGGTGATGGACGAGAACAGCGCGATTCTCGGCCGCGGCATCACCAACTCGCGCTCGAACTACGACACGGCGACGCGCGTCGCCAAGCACGAAGCCCTGATCGACACGCGCTTCACGCTGTTCCGCCGCGGCCTCGGCGCCATTGCGTTCGGCGCCGGCCTGCTCGAGCAGTTCCTGGCCGAGCTCGAGCGCGCGTTCCGGCTCGAGCAGTATCTCGAGCAGATCGGCGACCTCGAGCGGGTCTGCGGCGACAACGCGCAGGGCGAGCGCTTCCGCGATGTGCAAGGCAAGATCCGCGATGCGCTGGCCGAGGTGTTCGCGCAGCTCCGCAAGGATGCCCCGGCGCTGTTCGCGAAGGGCGCCAAGCGCAAGTCCGATTTCTTCCGCGACATCGCCGGCTCGCGCTTCATGGCCATCGGCGAGGAGGTGGCGGGCCGCTACAAGTTCCCGTTCGACCTGCTGCTGAACATCTACGACCGCTCGATCATCGAGGTCGAGAACCGGCCGCCGGCCGACGACGAGAGCGGCAAGCTTCTGCGCGCGCTCGATCGCGCGATCGGCTTCATGCCCTCGCTCGCCGGCCAGAGCGCGGACGTCGCGCAGGCGGTGCGTGCCTCGCTCGCGATCCCGCTCGAGGAAACCTACGTCGTGGGCACCGGCTACGGGCGCGTGACGCTTCCGTTCTCCAAGGAGCACATCCGCTCCGAGATCCTGTGCCACGGGCTCGGCGCCCACCTGATGTATCCCGAAACGCGCACGGTGCTCGACATCGGCGGGCAGGATACGAAGGCGATCCAGGTCGACGCGGCCGGCATCGTCGAGAACTTCCAGATGAACGACCGCTGCGCCGCCGGCTGCGGGCGCTACCTCGGCTACATCGCGGACGAGATGAACCTCGGCCTCCACGAGCTGGGGCCGCTCGCGATGCAGGCCACGCGCACGGTACGCATCAACTCCACCTGCACCGTGTTCGCCGGCGCCGAGCTGCGCGACCGCCTGGCGCTCGGCGAGAAGCGCGAGGACATCATCGCCGGCCTGCACCGCGCCATCATCCTGCGCGCGATGTCGATCCTGTCGCGGTCCGGCGGAGTCAAGGATCAGTTCACGTTCACCGGCGGCGTCGCCAAGAACGAGGCGGCGGTGACCGAGTTGAGAAAGCTGATCGAGGAGAACTACGGCAAGGTCGCGATCAACATCAATCCCGACTCGATCTACACCGGCGCGCTCGGCGCCGCCGAGTTCGCGCGCCGCGCCGTCGTGCATTGAGGGAGAGGGCCATGGTATTCACTGCCGGAATCGACGTGGGAACGGGTGCGGTCAAGACGGTGCTCTACGCCGTCGACGGCCCGAGCACCCGTCTGATCTCGAAGCGCTGCGACCGCGTGCGCCAGCGCGATCCGCTGAAGCTCGCGGCCGAAGCCTACGACCAGTCGCTCGAAGCGGCGGGCCTGAAGCGCGACGACATCGCCTACTGCGCCACGACCGGCGAGGGCGAGAGCCTCGGCTTCCAGACCGGCCACTTCTATTCCATGACGACGCACGCCCGCGGCGCCATCGAGCTCGATCCCGCGTCGCGCGCGGTGCTCGACGTCGGCGCGCTGCACGGCCGCGCGATCCGCATCGACGAGCGCGGCAAGGTGGTCGGCTACAAGATGACGAGCCAGTGCGCCTCGGGCTCGGGCCAGTTCCTCGAGAACATCGCGCGCTATCTCGGCATCGCCCAGGACGAGATCGGCGTGCTCTCGCAGCAGGGCGCGTCGCCCGAGAAGGTCAGCGGCATCTGCGCGGTGCTCGCCGAAACCGACGTGATCAACATGGTGTCGCGCGGCATCTCGGCCGCCAACATCCTCAAGGGCATCCACATCTCGATGGCGGATCGCCTCGCGAAGCTGCTCAAGTCGGCCGGCACCAAGGACGGCGTGGTGATGATGACCGGCGGGCTCGCGCTCGACGGCGGCCTCGTCGCGGCCATGCGCGAGACCTGCGTCAAGGAGAAGATCACGGTGGAGATCAAGAGCAGCCCCGACTCGATCTATGCCGGCGCGATCGGCGCCGCGCTGTGGGGCGCTTTCCGCCACGAGAAGCTTTCCATGCTCGAACGCAAAGCCGCCTGAGCCGGAGCCCGCCCATGGCCCTCCACATCACGCAAGACTGCACCGCCTGCGACGCCTGCCGGCCGGTCTGCCCCAACGAAGCGATCGCCACCGGCAATCCGATTCACGTCATCGATCCGCTGCGCTGCACCGAATGCGTCGGCGCGCACGACGAGCCTCAGTGCAAGCTGGTCTGCCCGGCCAATTGCATCGAAGTGAATCCCGACTTCGTCGAAGACCGGGCGCAACTGGAGGAGAAGTACAACCAGCTGCACGGCTGAGGGCGAACGACTGTGGGGATCCAGCGACGGCGGCGGCGCGCATTGCCCGCCGCGATAACCGAGACCACAGGAGGAACGCCATGACGACCCGCAAGACCCCGACCCGTCGACGCTTCCTGTCGGCGGCCGCCGGCGCCGGCGCAGCGGCATCGCTGTTGCCCGCGCCGTTCGTGCTGGCACAGACGGCCAAGGTGAAGGTCGGCATCCTGCTGCCCTACACCGGCACCTACGCGTCGCTCGGCCACAACATCACCGACGCCATGATCATGGCGATCGAGGGGGCCGGCGGCACGCTTGGCGGGCGCCCGGTCGAGTACGTGAAAGTCGATTCCGAGGCCGATCCGGCCAAGGCGGCGAATAACGCCAACAAGCTGATCGCCGGCGAGAAGGTCGATTTCCTCACCGGCCCCGTGCATTCGGGCGTCGCGATGGCGATGGTCAAGATCGCGCGCGAGGAAGGAACCATCACGATCGTCTCCAACGCCGGCGCCGACGCGGTCACGCGCCAGATGTGCGCGCCGAACGTCTTCCGCACCTCGTTCTCGAACTGGCAGACCTGCTATCCGATGGGCCCGGAGATGGTGAAGCGGGGCCACAAGAAGGCGGTGTCGATCACGTGGAACTACGCGGCCGGCCACGAGATGATCGGCGCGTTCAAGGAAGGCTACGTCAAGGCCGGCGGGCAGGTGGCGAAGGAGATCCTGATCCCGTTTCCGAACATCGAGTTCCAGGCGCATCTCACCGAGATCGCCTCGCTCAAGCCCGACGCGGTCTTCACGTTCTTCTCGGGCGGCGGCGCGGTGAAGTTCATGAAGGACTACGACGCCGCCGGGCTCAAGAAGAGCATCCCGCTGTTCGGCGCCGGATTCCTGACCGACGGCACGCTGCAGGCGGCGGGGCCGGCGGGCGAGGGGATCATCACCACGCTCCACTACGCCGAATCGCTCGCCAACCCGACCAACAAGCGCTTCACGGCCGCCTTCAAGGCCAAGACCGGCCGCCCCGCCGACGTGTTCGCGGTCCAGGGCTACGACACCGGCCAGCTGCTGGTGCACGCGATGAAGGCGGTGAAGGGCGACGTCAAGGCGAAGAAGGAGATCATGGCCGCGATGCGCGCGGCGAAGCTCGACAGCCCGCGCGGAACGATGACGTTCTCGAAGTCCCAGAACCCGATCCAGGACATCTATCTGCGCGAGGTCAAGAACGGCGACAACGTCGTGCTCGGCGTGGCGCAGAAGGCGGTGGAAGATCCGGGCCGGGGCTGCGGCATGACCTGATCCGGAAGCCGGCCGATCGGGGCGGCGGCGGAAGTGGTTCCGCCGCCGCCTTTGCCGCGGAGCGGGGGAGGCGCCCATGGATGTCTCGTCGTTTCTCGTCCAGAGCCTGAACAGCGTCCAGTACGGCTTCCTGCTGTTCCTGGTCGCGAGCGGGCTCACGCTGATCTTCGGCATCCTCGGCGTCATCAATCTCGCGCACGGCTCGTTCTTCATGATCGGCGCCTACCTCGCGCATTGGCTGGCGCTCAAGACCGGGAACCTCTTCGTCGCGATCGCGCTGGCGCTGCCGCTCAGCTTCCTCCTCGGCCTGGCGGTCGAGCGCCTGGCCATCGGCTTCCTCTACGCGCGCGACCACCTCTATCAGGTGCTGCTCACCTACGGGCTGATCCTCATCTTCAACGAGCTCCAGCGCATCCTCTGGGGCAACGACGTGCACGGCGTTCCGGTGCCGGCGCTCCTGTCCGCCTCGATCCCGCTGACCGAGGCGCAGTCCTACCCGCTGTATCGGTTCTTCATCTCGATCGCCTGCATCGGCGTCGCGGCGGCGATGTACGTCGTGATCCACCGCACCAAGCTCGGCATGCTGATCCGCGCCGGCGCCGCCAACCGGGAAATGGTGGAGCTGCTCGGCTTCGGCGTGAAGCGGCTCTACGCGCTGGTGTTCGCGCTCGGCGCGGCGCTCACGGCCTTCGCCGGCATGCTCTCGGCCCCGGTCAATTCGGTCTATCCCGGCATGGGCGAGCACATCCTGATCATCTCGTTCGTGGTCGTCGTGATCGGCGGCCTCGGCTCGATCCAGGGCGCGTTCGTGGGGGCCATGCTGATCGGCTTCGTCGACACGTTCGGCAAGGTCTTCCTGCCCGAGGCGGCCAGCCTTTCGGTCTACGCGTTCATGGCCGCGGTGCTGCTGTGGCGGCCGCAGGGCCTGTTCGGCGCGCGGCCGGCATAGGAAGCGGCGATGCGTCCGATCCCGCGATCGCTGCTCGGCATCCTGCTCGTGATCGTGGCGCTGCTCGCCGTCTTCCCGCAATTCGTCGAGCGCTACTACGTCCAGCTCGCCACCAAGATCATCGTGATGGCCATCTTCGCGATGAGCCTCGACCTGCTGGTGGGCTACACGCGGCTGGTCAGCCTGGGCCATGCGGCGTTCTTCGGGCTGGCCGGCTACGCGCTGGCGGTCTTGCAGCGCGATCTCGGCCTCGTCTCGCTGTGGACGACGCTGCCGCTGACGCTGGTCGTCTGCGCGCTGGCCGCGCTGCTGGTCGGCGCGCTCGCGATCCGCACCTCGGGCATCTACTTCATCATGGTGACGCTCGCGATCGCGCAGATGCTCTACTACTTCGCCAACGACACCAAGGCGCTCGGCGGATCGGACGGCATGTTCCTCGCCACCAAGCCCACCGCGGAGCTGTTCGGCGTCGCGATCTTCGACCTCAAGAACCGCACGACGTTCTACTATTTCGCGCTGGCGGCGCTGGTCGCGAGCTTCCTCGTCGCGCGCATGGTGCTGGCGTCGCTGTTCGGCCGCGCCATCGACGCCGTCCGCTGCAACGAGCCGCGCGCGCGGGCGCTGGGCTTCACCACCTGGCACTACAAGCTCGCGATGTTCACCATCGCCGGAACCGTGGCCGGCCTCGCCGGCTACGTCGGCGCGGCGCAGGACGGCATCGTCAACCCGGCCTTTCTGTCGTGGCACCAATCGGGCCAGGCGCTGGTGATCGTGATCCTCGGCGGAATGGGCACGCTCTACGGCCCGGTCGCAGGCGCGTTCGTCCTCATCGTGCTGGAAGACGTGGCCGCCGGCATCACCGAGCACTGGCTGCTGTTCATCGGCGTCTTCGTGATCGCGGTCGTCCTGCTGCTGCCGCGCGGCATCGCGAGCCTGCCGCTCGGCGACTTCGCGGGCCGGCTCTTCGGGCGGGGCGCGCGCAAGCGCGCGGCCGCGGAGCCCGGCGATGACTGAGCCCCTGCTCGAGACGCGCGGCCTGTCCAAGCAGTTCGGCGGCCTCGCCGCGGTGAACGACGTGTCGGTCGCGTTCGAGGCCGGCCGCGTGCATGCGGTGATCGGCCCCAACGGCGCCGGCAAGACGACGTTCCTCAATCTCCTGTCCGGCGAAATGCGGCCGACCTCGGGCGCGGTGCTGTTCAAGGGAAGCGCGATCACCGGCCTCACGCCCGATCGCATCGCGCGCCTCGGCATCGGCCGCTCGTTCCAGCGGACGAACGTGTTCACCGAGCTCACCTGCTTCGAGAACTGCTGGATCGCGGCGCAGTCGCGGCTGCCGACGTCGCTGCGCTTCTTCCGACCGGCCGGCCGGCGCGGCGATCTCGCCGCGGCGGCCCGAGACAGCCTCGAGCAGTGCGGGCTGATCGACCGCCAGGATCGCATCGCGGCGGCGCTGAGCCACGGCGAGCGCCGCCAGCTCGAGATCGCGATGATTCTCGCGACGCAGCCCGAGCTCCTGCTGTTCGACGAGCCGCTCGCCGGCATGGGCTATCGCGAATCGCAGGACGTGATCGCGCTGCTGCGGCGCATCGCCCAGAGCCACACGCTGGTGCTGATCGAGCACGACATGGACGCCGTGTTCTCGATCGCCGATCGCGTCACGGTCCTGGTCAACGGCACGGTTCTCGAGACCGGGCCGGTGGCGGCGATCCAGAGCAGCCCCGCGGTGCAGGCGGCCTATCTCGGCGCCGAGGAGCAGCCATGAGCCCGCACGGCGCCGCCGGAACGGCCGTCCCCATCCTCGCCGCCGAAGGCCTCGATGTCTTCTACGGCGCGAGCCACGTGCTGCACGGCGTGAGCCTGGCCATGGCGCCGGGCGAGGCGGTCGGCCTGCTCGGCCGCAACGGCATGGGCAAGACCACGCTGCTGCGCGCGATCGCGGGGCTGACGCCGCCGCGCCGGGGCACGATCCGGTTCGCCGGCAGCGACGTGACGCGGACGCCGACCCACCGCATCGCGCGCGCGGGCCTGGCGATGGTGCCGGAAGGGCGCGGCATCATCCCGACGCTGACGGTGCGCGAGCACCTCGTGATGTCGGCGCGGCGCGGTCCGGGGGGCCGGGCCGACTGGACGCTGGAGCGCATCCTCGCGCTGTTTCCGCGCCTCGCGGAACGCAACCGCAATTTCGGCCTGCAGCTCTCGGGCGGCGAACAGCAGATGCTGTCGATCGGCCGCGCGCTGATGACCAACCCGACGCTGCTGCTGCTCGACGAGGCGACCGAAGGCCTCGCGCCGCTGATGCGCAAGGAGATCTGGTCGGTGATCTCCGCGATCAAGGCGGCCGGCGTCGCGACGCTCGTCGTCGACAAGGACATCCGCGCGCTGGCGGCCGTGACCGACCGCAGCGTCGTGCTCGCGAAGGGCCGCGTCGTGTTCGAAGGCAGGACGGCCGACCTCGCGGCGCGGCCGCAGCTCCTCAACCGCTATCTCGGGGTCGGCGCCGAGACGCCCGCCGAGGAAACGCCGGCCTGACGGCGCCGCGGATCCGTCACGTGAGCGGGCGGGAGAAGGCCAGGCGCTGCGAGGGCGCGAAGCCGCGGCGGTAGAAGAATCCGAGCATGTCGAACTGGTCGCGCGCCGCTTCGGTCTCGAGATGGTCGATCGCGAGGCCGCGGAGGTTGCCGACGAGCTGCGTCAGCAGGGCGCTGGCGACGCCGGCGCGGCGGAACTTCGGATCGACGCCGATCGTGTCGAGCACGGCCACCGGCTCGGTCCGGCCGAACTCCCCGAACTCCATCTTCGCCATCACGAAGCCGACCGGCGTGCGGTCGATCTCCGCCACGAGCGAAACGCGCACGCCCGAGCGCTGCAGCGCCTCGGTCATCTTGGAGCGGATATAGTCGTGGCGATCGCGTGCGAAGGTGAGGCGGTCGATCCGCATCACGGCGGCGAAATCGTCGGCGTTCATCGAGCGCACCGGAATGCTGCCGCGCGCCGGCGGATCGGATTCGAACTGGGGCCCGCCATAGTCGATCTCTTGCGGTTCGGCCTGCAGGCCGGCGGCGGCCAGCGCCGCGGCCTCCGCCTCGCTTTCCAGGACGGAGTGCGCATTGGCGAGATCGAACGAGATCACGTGCCGCGGCGCGAGCTTGAAGCCGGCGCCGTCGATGAACGCGAGCAGGCCGTGATTCCGCCAGTCGGCGCGCGTCGTCTCGCTCGCGATGCCCTTGCGGCGCATGATGGCGCGCGCGCGCTCGATCAGCGCCGCCCCGACCCGCCGCCGCCGCAGCTCGGGAAGGACCCCGATGGTCTCGAGCGCCGCGATGCGCTCGCCGGCGCCGAACTCGCCCGCCTCGATGAGGTAGAAGATGAAGCCCGCGAGAGCGCCGTTGTCGCCCTCGGCCGCGAGCTGGACGTGCCGCTCGGGCGCGGCCAGCGCCGATTCGAGCCGGCGGACGAAATAGCCCCGGCGCATGCGCCCGCCGATCCGCGCGTCGAGCGCCGCCACGGCGTCGAGATCGTCGGGCCGCATGGCCCGCACCGTGTTGCCGCCCGGAATGGCGGTTGCCAGCTGCGCCGTCGTCATGGATTTGCTCCCTGTTCCTTCCCTCTGCCCGTTCACGCCGCCGCGAGATAGCGGTCGAGCAGCGCCCGATCGCGCTCGGCGTCGAGAACGTCCTCAAGCACCGGCAGCAGCGACATCTCCTCCTTCTGGATATGCGCCACCTGCCGTTCGATCAGCTCCAGCGCCATCTCGCGCAGGGCCGGCCAATCCCCGGCGGCGCCGTGCGCCGCGAAGGCGCGCAGGGCCGGGATCATGCGCTTGGCCAGCGCGAGAATGGCCGCGTGCTCGTCCGCGAGCAGCGCGGCGATGTCGCCGTCGCCGCCGTCGGCGAGAAGCGGAAACAGCTCCTGCTCCTCGAATCCGAAATGGCGCCCGATCTCGTTGGCGAGATTGGCGTCGAACTCGCGGAGAAGGCGCGACCAGCCGGCATCGCCCGGCGCCGGCGCGGCCTTGCCCTTCGCCAGCGCCGCCTCGATCCGCTCGAGCAGCGCGAGCGTCTCGAGGTGCTCCCGATGAATGCAGGCCGGAACCTGGCGCGCGAACTCCATGGCGGGGTGCCTAAATAGGTATGACAGTACCAAAATACCTGTTTCGGGCCGCGAGGGTCAACCGGGCGCCGCCGCCCGCGCGCAAATGCCGCTATCGGCCGAGCAGCGCGCGGCCGTCCGGGGTGATGCGCTCCGGCGTCCAGGGCGGATCGAAGGTGACGCGGATCTCGACCGGGGCGGGGCCGGCCACGGCCGCCAGGGCGCGCTCGGCCTCCGCGGCGAGGCGCGGCCCGACCGGGCAGGCCTCGGTCGTGAACGTGATCAGCGCCACCAGCCGTCCGTTCTCGATCGCGACGTCGTAGACCAGGCCGAGGTCGACGATGTTCAGCCCCGCCTCGGGATCGACGACGGATTTCAGCGCGTCGCGCGCACGGTCGACGAGATCGGACACGGTTTTCTCTCTTTCCCTTTGTCAGCGGGCGGCGTTCCGCATGCGCACGAGCGCGCCGACGAAGAACCACGCGAAGGCGGCGGCGCCGGCCGCGCCGATCGCGCCCGAGACCTGTATCACGATCGGCCAGTCGCCCGCGATGCCGGCCATGAGCCCGGCCACGGCCGCGAAGTGGCAATGGCGGTGGATCGCCAGCGGCCCTTCCGCCGTCAGGTTCGAAACCAGCGGCGGCGCGCGGCCCGGGCCGCTCGCGTGCATCGAGGCGAGGAACGGAACGATGCGCTGCAGCATCCCGAGCACGAAGGTCAGCAGCCATCCGAGCAGGACCACGGCGCCGAACAGCGCCGGCGCGCGCCACGGCCAGAGATCCAGCGCCATCAGCGCGCCCAGGATCAGCGAGGCCGGCAGGCACGCCCAGGCGATCCGGACCAGCAGAAAAGACGGACCGAGCCGCTTGCGCATCCGCGCCTTCATCGCGCCGGCCATCAGCCGGAGATGGAGCGCCACGGCGCCGAGCCCGGCCGCGGCGGCGGCGGCGAGAACCGCGGGCTCGCCGAGAAGCGCGCCGCCGGCGCCGAGAACGAGGCCGGCCACGGCAAGCGCGCAGCTCGCCAGGGCCGCGCGCGCCGGGGGCGCCGGCGCCAGTCCGAACATCGGCACCAGCACATAGCTGAAGCCGAGCGCCAGCATGCCCATGAAGCCGTAGACGGCGAGGATCGCGTGCGTCGCGCCGATGCCGTTGCGGCTGGCGAAGAGCCCGTGGTGCTGGTCGACGACGAGGAGGAAACCGAGAACGGCGAGCGCGAACAGGCTCGCGACGGCGGCCCAGCCATGCGCGACCACGCTCGCCATGCCGCGCGCCCGCGCGAGATTGTCGGCGAGCAGCGCGCCGGCGAGCATCACGCCCGCGGCCGACAGGATTCCGCCGATCGCCGCGGGCACGTGGAGCGTCTCCGCGATGCCGGCCGCGAACAGCGCGACGCCGGGAAAAAGCAGCCATGCGACGAGGCGCGCCGGCCATTCCGCCCGCAGCGGCTGCTTCGTCGCGACCGGCAGCAGCTGGAAGGCCGCGCCGAACGCGGTTGCGGCGAAGACGCCGAGCGTCAGCAAGTGCAGCACCGCCAGCACGCGGCCGGGTCCGATCACGAAATTCGGAATCTCCGCGGCGGCCCAGACGACGCCGCACCAGAACGCCAGGTGAAAGAACACGGCGCCGCCGAAGAAGCGGAACGGGATCGACGACGGCAGGAGCCGGCTCTTGGCGCCGCCGAGGAAGCTGGCGGCGGCGGGATTGGCGGGGCGAGTCATGCGGAGCGCGTCAGCCGCAGGCGCACTTCCCCGGCGTCGCCGTCGACGATCTCGTGCCGCCATCCGCGCTCGGCCAGCTCGGGGTAGAGGAACACCGGCTCGCGCTCGTGGTGGACGATCACGCTCGGGCCGCAGTCGGGCTGCTCGAGCAGGCGCAGGATCGCGAGCATCGGCTCGGGCGGCTCGAGGCCGCGCACGTCGATGTGCGCGACGCCGCCGTCGCGCCAGAGGCGGGCGCCGGCGGCGGGCGCGGCCGGCGCCGGGGCGCGGCCCGCGTTCCGGAAGTAGATCCGCCAATGGTCGGGCGCCAGGCACTCCGCATGATCGACGAAACCTTTCCCCGCCAGAACGCGGCGCAACGGGGCGGGATCGAACGGCGCATCCAGGATCAAGACGGCGCCGGGCTGCAGCTTGGCGACGACGCCCATGATGGTCGCGTAAGGGTCCCGGCCGGAGGCCAGCACGGGCCGGACGTCGAGCGGCGTCGCCGCGGCGCGATCGAGCGCCGCGACCCAGCCGGGCGCGTCGGCGGCACCCGCGTCGGCCGGCGGCTCGGCCGATTGCTCGATCGGCGGCGGCGCCGCGCCGTTCGCCACGGCGAGCAGCGCCTCGAGCGGCACGCCCGCCACCCGCGCCGCGTCGGCGAAGTTCGCGAGCCGCGCCATCGTCCGCCGCAGGATGGGGTTCTTGAGCTTGCGGAACGTCGGATTGAACGCGATCAGACGGTCGACGAGATCGGGATCCGCCGCCAGCGCGCGGGCGATCGTCGTCTCCGCGGTAACCCTCGATGCGGCCATGATGCGGCTCCGATACGTGTGCGGCGACCGTCTCGCCTAAATAGGCATTATAGTACCAATATTGCCGAAAAAGGCCTGCGACCCATTCGCCCGCCGCCCGGCATGCGGCTCCCGCCTCTTGCTGGAGCGGCCCGAAGCAAATACGGTACGAGAATACCAATTTGAGAAGGCGCGTTGCCATGAGCAGCCGAAGCCAGAGCCGCCGCGCTCCCGAGGCGCGGGCTCCGTCCGGGATACGGGTTCGGCCGCTGATGCCGCGCGATCACCGCGCGGTCGTGGCGCTCGATGCGGCCAACACCGGCGTGGCGAAGCCGCAATACTGGCGCGAGCTGTTCGCCGACTACGGCCGGCGCCGCAAGACGCACTTCATACTCGTCGCCGAGGAGCGCTCGAAGCTGGTGGGCTTCATCGTCGGCGAGATCCGCGCGTGGGAATTCGGGTCGGTGCCCTGCGGCTGGGTGCTGGCGGCCGAAGTGGATGCCGACGTGCGGCTGCGCCGGATCGGCACGATGCTCGTCGACGCGATCGTCGACTGCTTCAAGAAGGCCGGCGTGCGGAAGCTGCGCACGATGCTGTCTCGCGACGACCTGCTCAACCTCCGATTCTTCCGCAGCCAGGGGATGATGGCCGGCCCCTTCATTCAGCTCGAAAAAGCGCTCATCTGATACCAACCACGAGATCCGGTAATTCGATGAAACTCCAGAAGGCCACGCAGTTCGCGCTGTATTCGGTCCTCGAGCTGGCGCTCGATCCGGAGCGGCAATCGTCTGCGGCCGAGATTGCGGAGAAGTACGGAATTTCCAACAATCACCTCGCCAAGGTGCTGCGCGACCTCGGGCGCGCCGGCCTGGTCGAATCGACGCGCGGGGTCGGCGGCGGCTACCGCTTCTCCGGCAACGCCAAGCGCACGACGCTGCTCGACATCATCGAGATGTTCGAAGACATCGGCGCCCCGGCTTCGGATGCCGCGGATCGCGGCGCGCGCACCGACATCGGGCGCAGCCTTCATCCGGTGCTGAACGAGATCGAGCAGATCGCGCGCGCCACGCTCGATTCGATCACGATCGAGACGCTGGTCAACCAGATCAAGCGCAACACCGGCGCCGCGCCGGGCGCCGCACCCGAACTGCGCGCGGTCGTCCGCGCCGCCAAATAGTCGCACCGGCCGCCGCAACCGCGGGATTGACAGCCGCGTGCGGCTTTCGTCAAATAAGCAATAGAATACCGAAATACGTAAATAAGCGTGCCGGCCGCCCTGGGGGATCGGGCAGCCGGGATTCAACCCGGAGGAACGACCATGCGATCCCTGCCGATTCGCGCCTTCATGTCCGCCGCCCTCTCGCTCGCCGCGGGCGCCCTGATTGCGGCGCCGGCCGCGGCCGAAGCGCCGCCGATCAAGATCGGAAGCTTCCTGTCGGTCACCGGCCCGGCGGCCTTCCTCGGCGACCCCGAGGAGAAGACGCTGAAGCTCTATGTCGAAAAGCTCAACGCGGCCGGCGGCGTGATCGGGCGCAAGATCGAGCTCGTCGTCTACGACGATGCCGGCGACAGCGACAAGGCGCGCACCTTCGCCAAGCGGCTCATCGACCAGGACAAGGTCGACATCATCGTCGGCGGCACCACGACGGGAACCACGATGGCGGCGGTTCCGCTGGCCGAGCAGGCCGGGATGCCGTTCATTTCCCTCGCCGGCGCGGTGGTCATCATCGAGCCGGTCAAGAAGTGGGTGTTCAAGACCCCGCACACCGACCGCATGGCGTGCGAGAAGATCTTCGAAGACATGAAGGCGCGCGGCATCGCCAAGATCGGGATGATCGCCGGCGCCGGCGGCTTCGACCGCTCGATGCGCCAGGAGTGCCTGAAGGTCGCGGGGAAATACGGCATCTCGATCGTCGCCGACGAGAGCTACGGCGCCAAAGACAGCGACATGACCGCCCAGCTCACGAAGATCAAGAACACGGCGGGCGTTCAGGCCGTCGTCAATCCCGGCTTCGGCCAGGGCCCCGCGATCGTCACCAAGAATTTCCGCCAGCTCGGCATGACGATGCCGCTGTATCAGTCGCACGGCGTCGCCTCGAAGGAATTCATCAAGCTGGCCGGCGAAGCGGCGGAAGGCGTGCGCCTGCCCGCGGCCGCGCTGCTGGTCGCCGAGATCCTTCCGGCCAACGATCCGCAGAAAGCCGTCGTGGTCGGCTACAAGAGAGACTACGAGACGAAGTACGGCTCCGACGTCTCGACCTTCGGCGGCAGCGCCTATGACGGCCTGTTCCTCGCGGTCGATGCGCTCAAGCGCGCGAAGACCACCGACAAGGCCAAGCTGCGCGACGCGCTGGAGACGACCAAGGGCTTCGTGGGCACGGCGGGGATCGTCAACATGTCGCCGACCGACCACATGGGGCTCGATCTCTCGGCGTTCCGCATGCTCGAGGTGAAGAAGGGCGAGTGGACGCTCGTGAAATAGCGGATCGGCGCGCCGCGGCGGCGCCGCGAGGCGCCGCCCTTCGCGCCGGCCGAGGAACGGCGCGATGGCGGAACTGCTGCAATTCGTCTTCTCCGGCCTCACCGTGGGCGCCACCTATGCGCTGGTGGCGCTCGGCTTCGCCATCATCTACAACGCCAGCGGCGTCATCAATTTCGCGCAGGGCGAGTTCGTGATGGCGGGCGGCATGTCCGCCTCCTTCCTCGTCGCGGCCGGCGTTCCGCTGCCGCTCGCCGTCGCGGTCGCCGTCGCGGCCGGGGTCGCGATCGGCCTGCTGCTCGAGAAATTCGCGATCGAGCCGGCGCGCCGCGCCCCCGTGGTGACGCTCATCATCATCACGATCGGCGCCTCGATCGCGATCCGCGGCGTGGCGCAGCTCCTGTTCGGCAAGCAGTTCCACACCGTGCCGCCGTTCACCGGCGAGCAGCCGATCGCGGTCGCGGGGGCGACGATCCTGCCGCAGTCGCTGTGGGTCATGGGCGCGTCGGTCGCGGTCGTCGTCGGCCTCAGCGCCTTCTTCGGCCGCACCAAGCTCGGCAAGGCGATGCTCGCCGCCGCCAACAACCGCAACGCGGCGCAGCTCGTGGGCATCAACGTGCGCTTCATCCTGCTGCTGAGCTTCGGTCTTTCGGCGCTGCTCGGCGCCGTCGCCGGCGTGCTGATCTCGCCGATCACGCTCACGTCGTTCGATGTCGGCATCATGGTCGGCCTCAAGGGCTTCGCGGCCGCCATGCTCGGCGGCCTCGGCAGCGGCGTCGGCGCCATCGCCGGCGGCCTGCTGCTCGGCCTCGCCGAGGCCCTCGGCGCCGGATACCTCTCCTCGGCCTACAAGGACGTCATCGCCTTCGTCATCATCCTGGCCGTGCTGGTCTTCATGCCGGGCGGCCTGTTCGGCAAAGCCAGCGCCGAGCGCGTGTGATGGGCCGGGCGATGGCATTGCTGCAGGGGCGCCATGGCGGGCTCGCCGTGCTCGCGCTCGTCGTGGCGGTGCTCCCGCTGGCGATGCCCAACCGCTACTTCTACGACGTCGCGATCCTCATCGGCTTGAACGCGATCGTCTGCGTCGGGCTCAACCTGCTGATCGGATTCGCCGGGCAGATCAGCCTCGGCCACGCCGGATTCTTCGGGCTCGGCGCCTATGCGTCGGCCATTCTCACCACGAATTACGGCTGGCCGTCGCTGGTGTCGCTCGTCGCGGCGGCCGCGCTGGTCGGCGTGCTCGCGCTCGCGCTCGGCCGGCCGATCCTGCGGCTCAGGGGCCATTATCTCGCGATGGCCACGCTCGGGCTCGGCATCATCATCGCGGTCGTGATCACGACCGAAGAACGCCTGACCGGCGGGCCCGACGGCATGCCGGTGGCGCCGCTCGGCGTGTTCGGCGCCGCGCTCCAGGGCGAGAAGATGTGGTACTGGATCGTCGGCGCGCTGCTGATCGCCACGGTCTGGCTGGCGTTCAACCTCATCGATTCGCCGCTCGGGCGCGCGCTGCGGGCGATCCACGGCTCGGAGGTCGCGGCCGAAGCGATGGGAGTCGATATCGCGCGGGCCAAGCTGCTGATCTTCGTGGTCTCGGCGGTTCTCGCGGCCGTGGCCGGAAGCCTCACCGCGCACTATGGCGGCTTCATCACGCCCGGCAAGGTCGGCTTCCTCCACTCCATCGAGCTCGTCACGATGGTCGTGCTCGGCGGCATGGCGTCCACCTACGGCGCGGTCGTGGGCGCCGCGATCCTCACCGCGCTGCCGCAGCTCCTGACCGTGTTCAAGGACTACGAATCGCTGGTGTTCGGCATCGTGCTGATGGCGACGATGATTTTCATGCCGCGCGGCCTGGTGCCGACGCTGGCGCGGCTCGTCGGGCGGCGGCCGTGAGCGCGCTGCGCCTCGAGCAGGTGAGCAAGAGCTTCGGCGGCGTGACCGCCGTCGCCGAGGTGAGCTTCGCCGTGGCGCCGCGGCAGATCTTCGCGCTGATCGGCCCGAACGGCGCCGGGAAGACGACGCTGTTCAACCTCATCAGCGGCGTCTACCGGCCTTCGGCGGGCCGCGTTTTCCTGTCCGGCGAAGACGTCACCGGCCAGCCGCCGCACCTGCTGGCGCGCCACGGCCTCGCGCGCACGTTCCAGACGCCGCAGGTGTTCCTCAACATGAGCGCGGTCGAGAACGTCATGGTCGGCGCGCACCGGCATCTGAGGTCCGGCCTCCTGCCGGCGATCGCGCGGCTCGGCCGTTTCCGCGCCGCCGAAAAAGCGTGCCGCGCTGATGCGGCCGCGCTCATGGAGCGCCTCGGCCTCGGGCGCTATCGCGATGCCGAGGCCGGATCGCTTCCCTACGGCGCGCTCAAGCGTCTCGAAGTGGCGCGGGCCATGGCCAGCAAGCCGCGTCTGCTCTTGCTCGACGAGCCGGCCGCGGGCCTCAACGCCGGCGAGGCCGAAGAGATGGTGGGCGTGCTGCGGGCGATCGCCGAGACCGGCGTCACCGTCGTCCTCATCGAGCACAACATGCGCATGGTGATGGGAATCTCCGAGCGCGTGCTCGTGCTGGTCTCGGGCCGCGTGCTCGTCGAGGGCGCGCCGGCCGACGTGCAGCGCCATCCCGAGGTCGTCGCCGCCTATCTCGGCGCCGAGGCGGCGCCGTCCGAGGAGCGCCGCCGTGCTTGAGATCCGCGCCCTCACCAGCCATTACGGCCGCGTGCAGGCGCTGCACGGCGTCGGCCTCGCGCTCCAGGAACGCGAGACCGTGGCGCTCGTCGGCGCCAACGGGGCGGGCAAGACGACGCTGATCAACGCGATCTCCGGCACGCACCGCGCCAGCGGCGGCGCCGTGATCTTCCGGGGCGAGGACATCACGACCGTGCCCGCGCACCGCCGCGTGCGCCTCGGCATCGCCCAGGTGCCCGAGGGCCGCCAGGTCTTCACCGTGCTCTCGGTGGAGGACAATCTGCGCCTCGGCGCCTACACGCTCTCGCGCGCCGCGGCCGCGCGCGGCATCGAGCGCGTCTACGCGATGTTCCCGGTGCTGCGCGAGCGGCGCGATTCCCCGGCCGGCACGCTGTCGGGCGGTCAGCAGCAGATGCTGGCGATCGGCCGCGCGCTGATGGCCGAGCCGCGGCTGCTGCTGCTCGACGAGCCGAGCATGGGCCTCGCGCCGGTGATCGCGGCGGAGATCTTCGCCGCGATCGCCGCCCTGCGGCGCGACGGCACCACCATCCTGCTCGTCGAGCAGAACGCGCATGCGGCGCTCGCCGTCGCCGATCGCGGCTGCGTCATGGAAACCGGCCGCATCGTCCATGACGGCCCCGCCAACGCGCTGCAGTATAAGGACGAGCTGCGCCGCGCCTACCTCGCCGCCTGAGCGCCGGTCCGGGCCGCCGCCTTCCCGCCGCCGCCGGGCCCCGTCGCGGCGGCCATGGCCGTCCGGCGGAGAAGCGAATCCATCTTGCCGCGGTTTCTGCTAAGACCGGAGCGGGTCATTCGCTCATAGAGGAGGAGGGAGCCTTGTCGGGTAGCTTCATCACGGTGGCCGCGGGCGATGGCGGCTCGTTCAAGGCCTATGTCGCCAAGCCGGCCAAGGGCAGCGGGCCGGGGCTCGTGCTGTGCCAGGAGATATTCGGGGTCAACAAGCACATCCGCGACCTCGCCGATCTCTATGCCGAGGAGGGCTATGTCGTCATCGCGCCCGATCTGTTCTGGCGCCTGAAGCCGGGCGTCGAGCTCGCCGGTACCGACGCCGATCTGCCCGAGGCGTTCGGCTACTATCAGAAATTCGACGCTGCGAAGAGCATCGACGACATCGCGGCCTCGGCGAAGGCGCTGCGCGCGCTGCCCGAGTGCAAGGGCAAGGTCGGCGCGATCGGCTTCTGCCTCGGCGGCAAGCTCGCCTATCTCGCCGCCGCGCGCGCCGGGGTCGATTGCGCGGTGTCGTATTACGGCGTCGGCATCGAGGCCGATCTCGGCCTGGCCAGGTCCATCAAGGTGCCGATGGTCCTGCACTTCGCCGGCGAAGACAAGTTCGTGCCCGCGGCGGCGGTGGAGCAGATCAAGGCCGCGTTCGCCGGCCGCGACGAGGTGGAGATCTACGTCTATCCCGGCGTCGATCACGCGTTCAACAATCCGGGCCGCGCCTCCTACAACAAGCCGGCGGCGATGATGGCGCATTCGCGCTCGATGGCGATGTTCCGGCGCGTCATGGGCCCGCACTACGATCTGAGCGGGCTCTGGGACAAGCACTGCGAATACGAATTCGCGGAGCGCAACGTGCCGAAGACGATGGCGACGATGATCGCCGAGCCCTACGTCAACCACATCCCGACGATGACCGGCGGCGTCGGCTACAGGCAGCTCAGCCACTTCTATCAGAACCACTTCGTCAACTCGAACCCGGCCGACACGAAGCTGATCCCGATCTCGCGCACGATCGGCGGCGACCGCGTCGTCGACGAGATCCTGTTCTGCTTCACGCACGACCGCGAGATCGACTGGATGCTGCCCGGCGTGAAGCCCACCGGCAAATACGTGGAAGTGCCGCTGATCGCGATCATCAACTTCCGCGGCGACAAGCTCTACAACGAGCACATCTACTGGGATCAGGCGAGCGTGCTGGTTCAGATCGGCCTGCTCGACCCGAAGCTCCTGCCGGTCAGCGGCATCGAGCAGGCGAAGAAGCTGCTCGATCCCAAATTGCCGTCGAACGGAATGATGAAGAACTGGAAGTACGCGGGATAGTAGGCGGACGGCGTTAGGAGACAACGCGCCCGCGCTGTACGTGCGGTCATCCTTCGAGGCGCGCCCAAAAAAGGCGCGCACCTCAGGATGAGGCTGATTTTGCCGCAACAAGTGCGCCTCATCCTGAGGTGCCGCCGCTCTTGCGGCGGCCTCGAAGGATGGAAGCGGGCGCGACGTTACCCGCGCCGCTCGCGCTCCAGGAGCCCGCGGATCAGATACATTTCCGCTTCGTGCACGGTGCAGGTCTGCTGCCACGCATCCTCGGATTGCGAGGCGAGCCGCCAGCTCATCAGCGTGACGACGCAGGACCCCGGATCGCGGCCCAGCAGCGCGCCGGGCAGCACGCGTGCCGCATTGCGGAACTGCATCTTGTCGCGCGTGCGCCCCACGTCGTAGTCGACCGTGAGGCGCCTGGGGTCGGCATGCAGGCGCACCCAGGTCTCCTTGCCGTCGAAGATCGACGTGCCGACGAACAGGCCGGGCTCGGCCTCGCGGCGCTGCCAGCTTCCCCACGCCCAGCGGCCCTGCTCGATTCCGTCGGCCATGATCCTGAACGCGGCATCGGCCGGCACGGCCACGGCGATGCTGCTGGTGTGGCAAAACGGATCGATCATCGGATGCTCCCCTGCTGCGCGGCGGCACCCTGTCGCGCGGATCGCGGCAGGGCAAGCCCGTTCGCCGGCGCTTGGCGCCGCCGGCGGCAGCCGCTAGCATCGCCGTGCAGCCCATCGAGGAGGGAACACCATGCCGCTTCGCTTGCCCGCCGCCGTCGCGGGCGCTTTCGCGTTGCTGTGCGCCGTCGCGGCCTCGGCCCAGACCATCGAGTGGAAGTTCAACAACAACTACGCGCCGACGCGCCCCGAATCGGCGCACGTCCGGAATTTCGCCAAGGATCTCGAAACGGCAACGTCCGGGCGCTTCAAGATCACGGTGCTCGAAGGCGGGGCGATGAACCTGCGCGACGCCGACGCGCTGCGCTGGATGACGATCGGCACGCCCGAGATCGCGTTCAACTGGCCGCCCTTCCTCGGCCGCGATGCGCCCGAGCTCGCCAATCTCTACGTCTACGGCTCGGTTTCCACCGCCGCCGAGCACCTCAAAGCGCTGCCGGCGCTCGAGCAGATCCTCGCCGAGGGCTACAACAAGGCCAAGATCGGCGTCGCCGGCTTCATGGGCCTGCCGATCATCGACGCGACGCTGTTCTGCCGCCAGCCGGTGCGCTCGCTCGACGAGCTGAAGCGCGTCAAGCTCCGCGTCGGCACGCGCGAGCAGGTGGAAACCTTCAAGGCGCTCGGCGTGGCGGCGCAGATCGTGCCGCAGAACGAGCTCTACTCGGCGCTGCAGACCGGCGTCGTCGATTGCGCGCTCTACGCCGCGCGCTTCGCGCAATCGGTCTCGCTGCACGAGGTGGCGAAGCATGCCACCTACACCGGCTTCCCGTTCCCGCCGGTGCCCTACGTGATCATGGTCAATCAGGCCAAGCACGCGGCGCTGCCCGCCGACATGAAGGCGGCGCTCGCGGCGGCCACCGCCCGGCTCAAGGAAGCGTCGTCCGACTTCGGCAAGGACGCGGCGGCCGAGAAGGACGCGCGCGAAAAGCTGCGCGCGGCCGGCGTCACCTGGCATCCCGATCTTGCCGCCGCCGACCAGGAGGCGATCCGCAAGGCCGCGCTCGCCACCTGGAAGACGATCGCCGGCGAGGCGGGTGCCGCCGCCGTCGCCAACCGCGAGCGCATCCTGAAGGCGCTGGGCCGCAGCGACTAGAATGGCGCAAGCCGGACCGGCGCCGGAGCGGCCGCGCCTCGACGCGGCCGTTCTCTTGCTGGCGCGGGCGCTGGCGGCGCTCGCCGCGGCGGCCGTGGCGGCGCTGGCGGCGCTCGTCGTCGCCTCGGTCGTGATGCGCTACGCGCTCGGCGCGCCGTTCCGCTTCAGCGAGGAACTGGCCGGGCTGCTGCTGGCGATGGCCGCGTTCCTCGCGATGCCGCTCACGGTCGCGGCCGATCTCAACATCCGCGTCACGCTGCTCCCCGACCGGCTTTCGCCGCCGGCGCGGCGCGCGCTCTTCGTGTTCGGCCAGCTCGTCCTCGCCGCGTTCGGAACCGTGTTCCTGCTCGAGGCGTGGACGCTCGCCGATTTCACGATGGCGCGGAATCTCAAGACCGAGCAGGCGCGCCTCGTCCTGGCGCCGTGGATGATCGCGATGGTCGCGGCCACGGCGCTGCTCGCGCTGTTCGCGGTCTGGCGCGCGCTGCGCCCGCCGCCGCCGCCGGGCTGAGCCGATGGTCTGGACCGTTCTCGCCGGCCTGCTTGGGGTCACGGTCGCGAGCGGCGCCGTGCTCGGCGCGGCGCTCGGCCTCACCGGCTTCGCGATCCTTCATTTCTTCGCCGATGGCGGCACGCAGCTCGGCGTGCAGGCGGTGTGGAACGTCTTCAACGACTTCACGCTCACCGCGATTCCGCTGTTCATCCTGCTCGGCGACATTCTCGTGGTCAGCGGCCTCGCGGGCGACGTCTACAAGGCGATGGCGCCGGTCTTCGCGCGCATGCGCGGCGGGCTCCTCCACACCAACATCGCGGTGTGCACCGTGTTCGGCGCGGTCAGCGGCTCCTCGATCTCGGTCGCGGCGCTCGCCGGCTCCGTCGCCTATCCCGAGCTCACGAAGCGCGGCTACGACCGCGCGGCCGTGGTCGGCAGCCTGGCCGGCGGCGGCACGCTCGGCCTGCTGATCCCGCCCAGCCTGAGCCTGCTGATCTACGGCGCGATCACCGAAACTTCGGTCGGCCGGCTGTTCCTCGCCGGGGTGGTGCCGGGCCTCGCGGCGGCGATGCTGTTCATGGCGTGGATCTGGTGGTCGGCCGGGCGCAATCCCGCGCTGGCGCCGGAGGAGGCGCCGGCGATGCGCCTCGGCCGCGCGCTCGTCGGCATGCTCCGCATCTGGCCGCTGCTGCTCCTGATCGCCGCCGTGCTCGGCACGCTGTTCGCCGGCATCGCCACGCCCACGGAGGCGGCCGGCGCCGGCGTCGCGGCGGCGGTGCTCGTCGGCGCCGTCTTCGGAAGCCTCACGCTCGCGAAGCTCGGCGAGGCGCTGATGTCCACGGTCAAGACCTTCGCCGTCATCGCCGTCGTGTTCATGGGCGCCATCATCCTCGCGCAGTCGATCAGCGTGCTGGGCCTGCCGCAGCAGCTCCTGCGCACGGTCTCCGATCTCGGCATCCCGCCGCTGGCGATGCTGGCGCTCGTGGTGCTGATCTATCTCGGCCTCGGCTGCCTGTTCGACGGCCTCTCGATGATGATCATGACCCTGCCGGTCGTGTTCCCGCTGCTGACCGGGCTCGGCTACGATCCCGTCTGGCTCGGCGTCGTCGTCACGATCATGATCGAGGTGGGCATGCTCACGCCGCCGGTCGGAATGAATCTGTTCGTCCTGGTCGGCATCTCCGGCAACAGCATCTCGCTCGGCGACGCGGCGCGGGCGGCGTTGCCCTACTGGTTCGCGCTGATGGCCCTGGTCGCGATCATGGTCGCGGTGCCCGGGCTCGCGACGGGCCTGCCCGATCTCGTCATGGGGAAGCGCTAGCGCCATGGGCTATCTCGACCGCACGCGCGCCGGGCGGCTGATGGCGGAGGCCGGCCTCGACGCGCTGGTGCTGCTGACTCCCGAGGGCTTCGCCTACGCCACCGGCGTGCCCGGCGGCCCGGCCTTCATGTGGCGCCGCGCGGGCGCCGCCGCGGCGCTGGTGCCGGCCGATCCCGCGCTCGCCGAGGCCGCCGTCGTCTACGACCTGCTCGCGCCGCGCTTCCGCGCCGCGAGCGGCATCGCCGACATGCGCACGCACCCGATCTGGGTCGAGACCGACGATCTCGCGGGGATCGATCCCGGCGTCAACGATCCCGCGGCGGCGCTGGCCGAGAACCACCGCCGCGCCGGGCGGCCGCGCGGCTTCCGGCGCCCCGAGACGTTCGACGCCGGCGCCTGCTTCGCGCATCTGCGCGACCAGCTCGCCGAGCGCGGCCTGCTCAAGGGGCGCATCGGGCTCGAGTTCAGCCTGCTCTCGGTCGCCGATCACGCGGCGCTGAAAGCGGCGATCCCGGAGGCCGAGTGGGTCGACGGCACGCGCGTTCTGGCGCTCGCACGCATGGTCAAGAGCGCCGCCGAAATCGCGCATCTCCGCACCGCCGTCGAGCTGTCCGAGGCGGGAACGGCGGCGCTCGAACGCGCGATCGCGCCGGGCATTTCGCGCAACGCGCTCGCCGCCGCGTGGCGCGCGGGCGTGGATGCCGAGGCGGCCGCGCGCGGCGTCGGCAATCTCACCGGCGCGTGGGAATACGTCTCGGTCGGGCCCAATCCCTGGGGCGGCGACGCGGTCGCGCGCCGCGGCGATCTCGTGAAGGTCGATGTCGGCTGCGTGATCGCGGGCTATTCCTCGGATGCCGGCCGCACCTACGCGGTCGGCGGATCGAGCCCGCTGCAGCGCCGCCTGTTCGGCGCGCTCGCCGAGGCCTTCGCCGAGGGCAGCGCCGCGATCAGGCCCGGCAATCTCCTTTCCGACGTGTTCCACGCCGCGCAGCGCGGGCTGGCGCGCGCCGGCTTTCCCGAATTCACGCGCGGCCATTTCGGCCACGGGCTCGGCGCCAATGTCGGCAGCGAGGAATGGCCGTTCATCGCCGCGGACAGCGCGATCCCGATGGAGGCCGGCATGGTGCTCGCGTTCGAGACGCCGTGGTACGTCGACGGCGTCGGCGGCATGATCATCGAGGACCAGATGCTGGTGACCGAGGCGGGCCACGAGCCGATGAGCAAGCTGCCGCGCGCGCTGCGCGAGATCGGATAGGCCCGGCGCCGGGGCGGGCGCCCGTTCTCTCGTGTCGAAAAATTGACATCGCAGCTCTGCCTCTCCGCCGGAAGCCCCGCGGAGCTCACCGCCTGGCGCGATCGTCTCCGGAAGCACGGCGTGCCGGTGAGCGAGGAGATCGAGCACGAGACGATCCGCTCGATCTGTTTTCGCGACCCCAGCGGCCATGCGCTCGAAATCACGCTTGCAGGCGCGGCCGCCGGCGGCGGCCGACGTCCGCGACGCCGAGCTGACGATCGACGCGATGTGCGAAACTTTCGGCGATCACGAGCGCAAGGCCACGATCGAAGACATGTGGCGGCGCAGGGGCGCCATGGTGCGCGCGATCATGGAGGAGGCGCGATGATGCCGAGCCCGTTCGTCCTCGACGCGCCCGAATTCGCGCCGCATCTCGCCGGGGCGGCCGCGCGAGGCGGCGCGGTCAGGCCTTCAACCCGCCGAGATAGGTGCCGGAGACGAGCGCGGCGTATTCCTCGGGCGTGACCGGGCCGGCCGGGTCGTACCAGATGTAAGTGTAATTGATCATTCCGATCAGCATCATCGTCTGGGCCTTCAGCGTGCGGCCGTCGATCTTGCCGCGCGCGTCGCAGGCGCGGAC
>JAEULD010000340.1 GCA_016792765.1 Candidatus Odyssella sp. | reverse complement strand
CGCCGCGCGTCGAGGCCCCGCCCGCCGCACGCCCCCCGCTCAAGAGTTTCGCCGAACTCGTGCAGCTCTTCGCGGACCGCAAGGAGGCCGCGCTCTTCGCCGAATTGCGGATGCACGTCCATCTCGTGCGTTTCGAATCCGGGCGCCTCGAGTTCCGCCCCAACGATCGCGCGCCTTCCAACCTGCCGAACCGGGTCGGCGAGCTGCTGACCGCGTGGACCGGCCAGCGCTGGATGGTCTCGGTCTCCAACGAGGCCGGCGAGAAGACGCTGCACGAGCAGGAGGCCGACCGGAAAGCGGACGCGCTCGAACGCGCGCGCGCACACCCGATCGTGCAGAAAGCGCTGGCGGCGTTTCCCGGCGCCGCGGTCAGCGTGAAGCGCCTCGACGCGCCCGCGGCCGAAGAGCCGCAATCCGAAGCCGAGGGCGGCGCGGCGCCGCCGCCCGAGGAGTATCCCGCCGACTACGCCGGCCCCGACGAAGAGGATTTCGCATGAAGAACATGGGCGCCATCATGAAGCAGATGCAGCAGCTTCAGGCGCGTGCCGAGGAAACCCAGGCGAAGCTGGCGGCCACGGAGATCACCGGCAGCGCCGGCGGCGGCTCGGTGCAGGTGACGCTCAACGGCAAGGGCGAGATGCGGCGCGTGAAGATCGATCCCGGCGCGATGGGCGGCCCCGCGGATCTCGAGATCGTCGAGGATCTCATCGTTGCCGCGTTCAACGACGCGAAGGCGAAGGCCGACGCGCACGCGCAGCAGGAAATGGGCAAGCTCACCGCCGGCCTGCCGCTGCCGCCGGGATTCAAGCTTCCGATCTAGTTCGCAATTCGCACGGCGCGCCGCGAAGCTGAACCGCGGATGAACGCGTGCGGCAATTCGGAGCGCGCACGGCGGAATCGCGTCGCCTCCTTCGTATAGGTGTCGGTGGGAGCCGAACGATGCGGGTTGAGCGATGCGAAGGATACTCACGGCACTCGGGCTCGCGCTGGCGACGGCCGGCGCTCTGACGTTTCCGCCGGCGGCGACTCCGGCCTCCGCGCAGGCCGCGGTTTCGATCTCGCTGTTCTACGGCGAACTCGCGCCGCACGGCCGCTGGTTCCGCCATCCGCGCTGGGGCTGGGCCTGGTTCCCGACCGCGGTCGATGCCGGCTGGCGCCCCTACGCGTATGGCCGCTGGGCGTGGACCGAGGAGTACGGCTGGTACTGGATTTCCGACGAGCCGTTCGGCTGGGCCGTCTATCATTATGGCCGCTGGTCCTACGATCCGGACTACGGCTGGATCTGGGTTCCCGGCGGCACCTGGGGCCCGGCCTGGGTCGCGTTCCGCGAGGGCGACGACTACATGGGCTGGGCGCCGCTGCCGCCCGAAACGCTCTCCGCCGACTACGGCTGGCAGGAAAGCGATACGGCGCTCGACGCCAGCTATTACCGGCCGCGCTGGGTGTTCGTTCCGCGCCGCCACTTTCTCGCGCGCCGCGCCTATGTCTACGCCGCCCCCTACCAGCGCAGCGTGGTCATATTCCGCACGACGCGCGACGTCACGCGCTACGAGCGCAGGCAGCGCGGCGTGTTCAATCGCGGCTTCGAGCCGCGCCGGCTCGAGGCGGCGCTCGGCCGCCGCGTGGCGCCGCTGCGCGTCAACGTCGTCAACGATCCGCGGCGCGTCGGGCCCGACCGGACCGGCCGGCAGGTGAACGTGTTCCGCCCCGAGGTGCGCGTCTCGCGCGAGGTGGCGCCGCCGGAAACCGCGCGCGTCCGTCCGCAGGATCGGCCGCGCGTGCGCATTCAGCGCGACGCCGTGGCGCCCGCCGACCGGCGCGAACGCGCCGTGCCGCGCGCTGTCCCGGACTCCCGCCCGCCCGCGTCGCGCACGCCCGAGACGCCGCCGCCATCGTTCACGGCGCCGCCCGCGCCGCGCACCGCGCCGCCGCCGGCCTTCACCCCGCCGCCGCGCGGGCCGGAGCAGGGCCGCGAGCGTGACGAGCGCCGCTTCGCGCCGCCCGGCCCGGCCCCCGCCGTGCCGCCGGCGTCGCGCGTGGCGCCGCCGTCGCAGCAGCCGCGCGTGGCGCCGCCGTCGGACACGCCACGGTACGAGAAGCCGCGTGCGCCGGAGGTTCGGCGCGAACAGCGGACAGCGCCGCCGCAGCCGCCGGCGACGCCGCCGCCATCGTCCTTCGTGACGCCGCCCGCGCCGCGCAGCGCGCCGCCGAGCTTCGCGCCGCCGTCGAACCCGCCGCCGCGCAGCGCGCCGCCGACCTTCGCGGCGCCGCCAAGCCCGCCGCCGCGCAGCGCGCCGCCGCGCGCGCAACCGCCGGCCGCCCCGCCGCCGGCCGCCAAGCCGCCGCCTCCGCCGCCGCCGCAGAAGCCGGCCCCGAAGGCGCCGCCCTGCGGCCAGCCGGGCCAGCCGGCCTGTCCGCGCTGACCGGCCGGGGAGCGGGCGCCGCGCGGCGCCCGCTGTCCTTTGCGCGCGCGCTGCACTAGGGTCCGCGCGCCATGGCCGGCGCCGACATCGACCGTCTCATCCAGCGGCTCGCGAAGCTGCCGGGCTTGGGCCCGCGGTCGGCGCGCCGCGCCGCGCTGCATCTCATTCGCCGCAAGGAAAGCCTGATGGAGCCGCTGGCGCGCGCCTTGGCCGAGGCGGCGGCCACGATCCGCCTCTGCTCCGTCTGCGGCAACATCGATACGCGCGATCCCTGCGCGATCTGCGCCGATCCGCGGCGCGACGCAGCCACGCTCTGCGTCGTCGAGCAGGTGGCCGATCTCTGGGCGCTCGAGCGCACCCTGCAGTTCAAGGGCCGCTATCACGTGCTGGGCGGAACGCTCTCGGCGCTCGACGGCGTCGGCCCCGACGATCTCCGCATCCCCGAGCTCGTCGCGCGCGCGAAGCGCGAGGGCGTGTCAGAGGTCATTCTCGCGACGAACGCCACGGTCGAGGGGCAGACGACGGCGCACTACATCGCGGAAAGCCTCGCCGGCACGGGCATCGCCGTCACCGGCCTCGCGCACGGCGTCCCGGTCGGCGGCGAGCTCGACTATCTCGACGACGGCACGCTGCTGGCCGCGCTCAAGGCGCGGCGCACGGTGTGAACTCTTAACCCTTTCGCGCCCGGCGCCGCACGGCCGCCACGCTTTTCCGCAGCCGTGCCGCTTGCGCGCCACGATTGCAGGGTCCATTCCGGTCCAGGATCCGCCCGCAACCCGAGGACCGTTCCCATGCCCCAAGCCGTTCCGGCCGCGCTCTCGCGGCGCACGATGATCGTCGGCCTGCTCGCCAGCACGGCGCTCGTCCACCCCGCGCTCGCGCAGCAGGTGGCCGAGAAGCGCGTGACGCTGGCCGAGCAGACGGCGGTCGCGGTCGCGATCTACAACGACGATCTCGCGCTGGTCCGCGATTCGCGCCGGCTCGCGCTCGATCAGGGCCGCAACCGGCTGGCGCTGGTGGACGTGAGCGCGCAGCTCCGCGCGCAGACCGCGCTGCTCGCCGCCGCCGACGGCACGCAGCTCCGCACGCTCGAGCAGAATCTCGAATTCGATCTGCTCACGCCGCAGAAGCTGCTCGAGAAATCGGTCGGCAAGGAGGTCACGATCGTCAAGACGCACCCGCAGACCGGCGAGGAGACGCGCCTGCGCGCGCTGGTGCTCAGCACGGCCTCGGGCGTGGTGCTCAAGATCGGCAACGAGATCCACACCTCGGCGCCGGGCCGCATCGTGTTCGACAGCGTGCCGCCGAACCTCCGCGACCGCCCGACGCTGACGATCGATCTCGAGGCGAGCCGCGCCGGCACCGTCGCCGCCGAGCTCACCTATCTCACCGGCGGCCTCTCCTGGAACGCCGACTACGTCGCCCAGCTCAACGACAAGGAAGACAAGCTCGACCTCAACGGCTGGGTGACGCTCGTCAACCGCAGCGGCACCACCTATCGCGACGCGAAGCTCCAGCTCGTGGCCGGCGATCCCAACCGCGTGCGCGCCGGCATGGAGCGCTCGCGCGACGAGGCGCGGCCCGCGCCGGCGCCGAAGTCCGCGATGCGCACCGAGGCGGTGTTCGACTATCACCTCTACGAGCTGGAGCGCCCCACCACGATCGCCGAGAACCAGCAGAAGCAGGTGGCGCTGCTCTCGGCCGGCGCGGTCGCGGTCGAGAAGCGGTATCTGCTCACGAGCTACGGCCAGCACTACCGCAGCCGCTTCACCGTGCCCGGCACGGTCAAGGCCGAGATCTGGCTGCATTTCTCCAACGACAAGAAGTCGAATCTCGGCATCCCGCTGCCGCGCGGCGTCGTGCGCGTCTACAAGCGCGACAGCTCCGGCAAGGCCGTGTTCGTCGGCGAGGATTCGATCAACCACACGGCCGAGGGCGAGCGCGTGCGGCTGAAGGTCGGCCAGGCGTTCGACGTCTCCGGCATTCGCACGCAGACCGATTTCCGCAGCGAAGTGAGCTGGCAGATCTACGAGAGCGCGTACAAGATCGAGCTCAACAACGCGAAGGCCGATCCGGTCGTCGTCACGATCCAGGAGACGATCCCCGGCGACTGGACGATGCTGGGCGAAAGCAGCCGCCACACCAAGGTGACGTCGAGCCTCGTCGAGTGGAACGTGCCGGTGCCGGCCAAGGGCAAGGCGGAGCTCAGCTTCCGCGTGCGCGTGAAGTTCTGACGCTGAAGCCGTCCGTCTTGCCCAGATCGGGGCAATCGGAGTTCGGTCGAGCAAGAATTGCCTCATCCTTCGAGGCGGCCCCAAACGGGGCCGCACCTCAGGATGAGGCTATTGTCGCGTGAACAAGAAAGGGGGCAGCCTACTCCCCCGCCTGCGGGCCCTTGACCCAGCCGCGCGCCGGCGCGGGGCGGGCGGCGTCGAGCGGCGCCGGCGCTTCTTCCTCGCCCAGATCCATCGTCGTGATCTTCTCGGCGCGGCGCGTGATCTTGCGCGCCGAGGTCTGGATGTCCTCGATGTCCTTGCCGGTCTGGCGGAAGTGGATCGCGAGCTTCTCGACGCGCTCGTCGAGCCGGCCCATGTCTTCCATCAGCACATGCAGCTCCTTCTGGAGCAGCCCGGCCTGCTCGCGGATACGCACGTCGCGGAAGATCGCGCGGATCGTGTTGAGCGTGGCCCAGAGGGTGGTCGGCGAGACGATGAACACGCGCTCGCGGAAGCTCTGCTCGATCACGTTGGCATAGCGCGCGTGCAGCTCGGCATAGATCGCCTCGCTCGGCAGGAACATGAGGGCGGCGTCGCCGGTCTGGCCGGGCACGATGTATTTGCTGGCGATCGCGCGCACGTGCTTCAGCACGTCGGCCGAGAAATCGCGCGCGGCCTGGATGCGCTCGGCGTCGCTCGAGGCGCCGGTCAGGCGCTGATAGGATTCGAGCGGGAACTTCGCGTCGATCGCCAGCGGCCCCGGCGGATTGGGCAAACGGATCACGCAGTCGGCGCGCAGTCCGTCGCCGATCGCGGCCTGGAATTCGTAGGCGTCGGGCGGCAGCACGGCCTCGACGAGGTCGCGCAGCTGCATCTCGCCGAAGGCGCCGCGCGCCTGCTTGTTGGAGAGGATGTCCTGCAGCCCCACCATCTGCGTCGAGAGCGCGGTGATGTTGCGCTGCGCCTCGTCGACGACGGCGAGGCGCTCGCGCAGGCTGGTCAGCGTCTCCTTCGTCTGGTTGGCGGCGTTGTCCAGCGACGCGCTGACGCGCAGCGAGATGCGGTCGAGCTGCTCCTGCAGCGCGCGCTCCTGGTCGATCATGCGCTGGCCGATCAGCCCCTGCGCCGCGGCGGCGCTCTCGCCGAGCTGCATGAGCCGCGCCCCGAGCTCGGCCCGCGCGCGCTCCTGCCTGAGGGCGAGGATCACGAACAGCACGAGGACGACGACGAGCGCGCCGCCGACCGCATAGAACACCGGCATCAACGCATCGGAAGGCATGGGTCCGCCTCCTTGCCCTTCTCGGCCGCCACCATAGCACCGGCGGGCTGCCGGGTCATCGCTCGCGGCCGCGCGCCGCGCTTGCTTGACCGCGCCACGGCACCGCACTAACTACCTGACGAGGATTGAAATTTCTCTAGCTTCGGAAGCCATGGCCCTGCTGCCGATCCTGACCGCGCCCGATGCGCGGCTCAAGAAGAAAGCGAAGCCCGTCGCCAAGGTCGACGACGGCGTGCGATCGCTCATGGCCGACATGCTGGAAACCATGTACGCGGCGCCCGGCATCGGCCTCGCCGCGCCGCAGGTGGGCGTGGGCCTGCGCGTGATCGTGCTCGACGTCGCGCGCGAGGGCGAGCAGAAGGCGCCGATGAAGCTCGCGAATCCCGAAATCGTCTGGGCGTCCGACGACGACAACGTCTACGAGGAAGGCTGCCTCTCGGTGCCCGAGCACTATGCCGAGGTGGTGCGCCCGCGCGCGGTGAAAGTGCGCTACCTCGACGAGGCTGGCGCCGAGCGCGAGGTCGAGGCCGAAGGCCTGCTCTCCACCTGCCTCCAGCACGAGATCGACCACCTCGACGGAATCCTGTTCCTCGATCACCTCTCCGCGCTGAAGCGCAACATGATCCTCCGGAAGCTGCTCAAGGAGAAGAAGCGCGGCGACGGCAAGGACAAGGACGCGCCCGCGGATTCGCCGCAGCACACGCTCTGAGCGGCGCAAAGCGTCTCCGTGCCCGTCATCCCGACCGGAGCGAGCCGCCTTCGGCTCGCGGAGTGGAGGGATCGCGGCGCCGCTGTCCATGGCCACCGCGACGCGATCCCTCCGCTCCGCGGCCGCGCAAGGGCGCGCCCGCTCCGGACGGGATGACGCTGTGTTGGGATCGCCGCGCCGTTTCTGCTAATCCCCCGCCATGAACCTCGTCTTCATGGGTACGCCCGAATTCTCGGTGCCGGCGCTGGATGCGCTGTTGGCGGCCGGGCATCGCGTGCTCGCGGCCTACACGCAGCCGCCGCGCCCGGCCGGGCGCGGGCAGAAGGAACAGACCTCGCCGGTGCAGCGCGCGGCGGAGCGGCACGGCATCCCGGTGCGCGCGCCGAAATCGCTGCGCGACGCGGCGGCGGCGGCCGAGTTCCGGGCGCTCGGCGCCGATCTCGCCGTCGTCGCGGCCTATGGCCTGATCCTGCCGAAGGCGATTCTCGACGCGCCGCTGCGCGGCTGCCTCAACATCCATGCCTCGCTGCTGCCGCGCTGGCGGGGCGCCGCGCCGATCCAGCGCGCGATCGAGGCCGGCGACGCCCAAAGCGGCATCACGATCATGGTCATGGAAGAAGGGCTCGACACCGGCCCGATGCTGCTCAAGGAGAGCGTTCCGATCGGCCCCGGCACGACCGCCGCGGCGCTGCACGACGCGCTCGCGGCGCTCGGCGCGAGGCTGATCGTGGACGCGCTGGCCGGCCTCGAGAACGGCGCGCTGCTGCCGGTGCCGCAGCCCGCCGCGGGCGTCACCTACGCCAAGAAGATCGCGAAGGAGGAAGCGCGGCTCGACTGGCGGGCGCAAGCGGCCGTGCTCGAGCGGCGCATTCGCGCGTTCAACCCGTTTCCCGGCGCCTGGTTCGAGGCCAAGGGCGAGCGCATTCGCGTGCTTGCCGCCGTCGCCGAGCCGCGCGCGCGCGCCGCGGCGCCCGGCACGGTGCTCGACGCCGGTCTCGCGATCGCCTGCGGCGAGGGCGCGCTCAGGCCAACGCTGCTCCAGCGCGCCGGCAAGGCGCCGGTCGCCGCCGACGCGTTCCTGCGCGGATTTCCGCTGCTGCCGGGCACCTCGGTCGCCTGAACCATCGCGGTGGAAACCGCGCAGGGGCGGGTCTAAAACCGGCCCCTTGGGCTTCCGAGCGGAGACACGGTCATGCCAGTGCTGATCGAAAAGAGCGCCTTCGCGCCCGCGGGCAAGGAGGATGGGCTGCGCCTGCTCGTCACGCGCTTCAAGCCCTTCGGCCTCGGCAAGAAGGATTGGCATCTCTGGCTCGCCGATCTCGCTCCGTCGAAGGCGCTGGTGAAGGGCTTCCTCGCCGGCACGATGAGCTGGAAGGATTTCGCCGCGCGCTACAAGAAGGAGATCGCCGGGCAGAAATCGCTGCTGCGCACGCTGCGATTCCTGAGCGGGGAAGGGCGGCCGATCACGCTGCTGTGCGCCTGCGACACGCCCGACCGGTGCCACCGCCGCCTGCTGCGCGACGCGATCGAGAAGGCCTGAGTGCCCCGCTACAAGCTCACCATCGAATATGACGGCACGCCGTTCGTCGGCTGGCAGCGCCAGAGCGAGGGCCTGTCGATCCAGCGCGTGCTGGAGGAGGCCGTGGCGAAGTTCTGCGGCGAGCGCGCCACCGTCCATGGCGCGGGCCGCACCGATGCCGGCGTCCACGCGCTGGGGCAGGCGGCGCATCTCGACCTCGCGAAGCCGGCCGATCCGTTCCGGATCATGGCGGCGCTCAATTTCCACCTGAAGCCGCATCCGGTCGCGATCCTCGATTGCCGCGAGGCGGCGCCGGATTTCCACGCGCGCTTCTCGGCCATCGAGCGGCGCTACCTCTATCGGATCGCGAATCGGCGCGCGCCGCTGACGCTCGACCGCAATCGCGCCTGGCGCATCACCGTTCCGCTCGATGCCGGCGCCATGCACGCGGCGGCGCAGAGTCTCGTCGGCAAGCACGATTTCTCGAGCTTCCGCGCCGCCGACTGCCAGTCCGACTCGCCGGTGAAGACGCTCGACGCGCTCGACGTGACGCGCCTCGGCGAGGAGATCGAGATCGCCGCGCGCGCCCGCTCGTTTCTCCACCATCAGGTCCGCAACATGGTGGGCACGCTGAAGCTCGTCGGCGAGGGCAAGTGGCGCGCGCGCGACGTCGAGAAGGCGCTGGCCGCGCGCGACCGCGCCGCCGCCGGCGCCACCGCGCCCGCCGAGGGGCTGTATCTCGTCGCCGTGAAGTATCCCGAGGGCGCGGGTTAGGGCATCTCGGGCGCGGCGAGCTTCAGCGCGAAGTCGGCTGTGTCGCGCAGCACGAGGCCGAGCAGGAACGAGGTCAGCACCAGGACGATCGCCTTGTTCGCCGCCACGCCGAGCATCTGGCGCGCGATCAGGTATTCGTAGAACAGCACGCCGGCCACGCCGACGAAGACGACGAGGGCCGAAACCCCCTGCGGCAGCGCCAGGCGCCCGAGCACGTCGAGGCCGACGAGGAACGGCCCGGTCAGCAGCTGCGACCAGTTGTAGGCGGCGACGTAGCCGAGCAGCTTCCCGCCGCAATCCAAGAGCCGCGTCATGTAGAACGCGATCAGCGGCCAGGCCGCCCAGCCGATCACGTAGATCAGAAAATTCACGATCCAGCGCGTGGCGCCGGGCGCCTCGGCGCCCTCCGCGCTTGCGCCGATGATCGCGAGATAGGCGAGGTGCAGCGGCAGCAGCAGCACGGCCGCGAAGAACGAGCGCCACACGCCGCCGAGCGTGGCGTTGAACGCCTGCGGCGCCGCCGGGTCGCGCCGCAGCAGGCCCCAGGCGCCGGACAGGGATCGCGATGCTTCCTCGCCGAGCGTCATGGGGCTATATCGCGCCGGAGGCGGTGGAGAATCAAGCAAGCATGGCGAAGGCGCGTGTCAAAATCGTTGCCGAGCCGCCGCGGCCGGGCGGTATCGGCACATTGCGCGAGACCGGCCTCCATGCCGATCTGAAGCGCTGGTATGCCCAGCCCGGCGACGAATTCGAGATCGCGCTCGACGGCTTCGTGATCGACATCCGCCGCGGCCCGCATCTCATCGAGATCCAGACCCGCAGCTTCTCGAGCATGCGCCGCAAACTGCTGGCGCTGGCCGAGCGCCATCCGGTGCGCGTCGTCCACCCGGTGCCCGAGCGCAAATGGATCGTGCGGCTCGATCCGAAGGGCCGCGAACTGGCGCGCCGGCGCTCGCCCAAGGCGGGGCGCATCGAGACGCTGTTCCGGGAACTGGTGGCGATCCCCGATCTCGTCGGCCATCCCAACCTCACCTTCGACATCGCCATCACCCATGAAGACGAACTGTGGCAGCAAACCGGCCGCCGCGCGTGGCGCCGGAAGGGCTGGTGCGTGGTGGGCCGGCGTCTCGTCGATGTGGTGCGCGTGGTGCCGTTCGCCGATGCGCGCGATTTCGCCGCGCTGCTGCCGCCCGAGCTCGCGCACCCGTTCACCGCGCGCGACCTCGCCGCCGCGGCCGGCCTCGGGCTGAACCTCGCCTACAAGATGCTCTACTGCCTCCGCCGCATGGGCGCGGTGGACGTCGTGGGGAAGAAGGGCAGGGCGGCGGTGTATTCCCCTGCCCCGTCACCCGAGGGCGAGGGGGGTCAGGCGAACACGCGGTCCAGAATTCGACGGTAGATCCGCGCCAGCCCTTCGAGATCGGCCACGGCCATGCGCTCGTCGATCTTGTGCATGGTCTGGCCGACGCCGCCGAATTCGACAACCGGGCACAGGCGGCGGATGAAGCGTGCGTCCGATGTCCCGCCGGTGGTCGAAAGCTCGGGCGTCCGGTTGGTCTCGGCCTTGACGCATTCGGAGACGAGCGCCGAGAGCGGCCCCGGCGCGGTGAAGAACGATTCGCCGCTGACGCGGATCTCGAGGTCGTAGCTCCCGCCCGGCCCGATCTCGGCCATCGCCCGGTCGAACTTCGCGCGCAGCCACGCGCCGATCGAGGCCGAGCTGTGCTTGTCGTTGAAGCGGATGTTGAACGTGGCCTTGGCCTCGGCCGGGATCACGTTGTTGGCCGGGTTGCCGATGTCGATCGTCGTGACCTGGAGGCTCGAGGGCTGGAAATGCGCCGAGCCCTCGTCGAGTTTCTCGCGCGTCACGGCGTCGAGCATGCGCACGAGGCGGTGCGCGGCGTTGTCGGCGAGGTGCGGATAGGCGACGTGGCCCTGCACGCCGCGCACGGCGAGATAGCCGGTCATCGAGCCGCGGCGGCCGATCTTGATCATGTCGCCGAGCCGCTCGGGGTTGGTGGGCTCGCCCACCACGCACAGGTCGGGCACCTCGCCGCGCTCTTCCATCCAGCGCAACACCTTGTCGGTGCCGTTCACGGCGTCGCCCTCTTCGTCGCCGGTGATCAGCAGGCTGATCGAGCCCTCGAACGCGCCGCCCTTGGCGCGCAGAAAGGCGCCGGCGGCGGCGACGAACGCGGCGATGGCGCCCTTCATGTCGGCGGCGCCGCGGCCCCACAGCTGGCCGTCCCTGATCTCGCCGGCGAACGGATCGAGCGACCATTTCGCATTGTCGCCGGGCGGCACCACGTCGGTGTGCCCCGCGAAGCAGAAATGCGGCGTGCCGGTGCCGAGCCGCGCATAGAGATTGTCCACGCGCGCCTCGCGCCCGCTCTCGCCCATGCCGAACGGGAGGCGATGGCATGCGAAGCCGAGCCGCTTCAGCGCCGCCTCCAGCACGTCGAGCGCGCCGGCGTCGCGCGGCGTGACGCTCGGCCGCCGGATCATGTCGCGCGCGAGGGAGAGGAGGTCGATGGGGGCGGGGGCGTCCATGGTGTCGGTCCGAGGCCTCGTGTGCATCCATCCTTCGAGGCCCGCCCGAGAGGGCGGGCACCTCAGGATGAGGTTTCTGTTGCTCGCGCAAAATTAGCCTCATCCTGAGGTGCGCGCCACTTGGCGCGCCTCGAAGGATGGATGCAAACGAGGCGCATCACGCCATCGGCCCGCCTTCCTTCGGCGTCTGCCAGAAGCGCTTGTCGCCGGGGGCGATGTGGGCCCAGGGCACGGCGTCGATGACGAAGGTGTGCGCGCGCGGCGCGATCGAGGCCGGGTCGTCGAGCGTGCCGGCGAGGATGTGGATCTCGCCGGCCCAGCGCTGGCCGACGAAACACAGCGGCGTGCCGCAATTCGCGCAGAAGCCGCGTTCCACGCCGGGCGACGAGGCGTATTGCTTGGGGGCACCCTTCTCCCACGTCACCGCCGCGGTCTCGTAGCCGAGCCAGGTGGCATAGCCGGCGGATGTCTGCTTGCGGCAATCCTTGCAATGGCAATGCGCCACCCATTTCGGCTTGCCCACCGCGCGATAGCGCACCGCGCCGCAGCGGCAGCCGCCGGTTCGAGTCTGGTCCGTGTCGGTCATGAACGCGCCTCCGATACGACCAGAATTTAGATCGCGCTGGATGCTGTTGGAAGCGTAGGGGCGCGCTGCGCGCGCCCTGCATCCGCACGCAAGACCTCG
>JAEULD010000333.1 GCA_016792765.1 Candidatus Odyssella sp. | reverse complement strand
GGCCTCGCGGCGGGCCTCGGCGATCTTGGCGCGGTCGCCGCCGACGATCGCGGCCGCATGCTCCTGCTCGGCCTCGCTGCGGCGGTTGGCGAGCGTGCCGAGCGCGGCGCGGTTGCGCGTGGCGCGGCCGTTGTCGGCGATGCGGCGCTCGGCTTCGGCGGCGGCGGCACCGGCGCTGGTCAGCGCGCTGGCGCGGAACTCCTCGGGGAGGACGCCGGCGAGCGTGTTCGCGGCAACCTCGACGAGCTTGCGCGCCACGGCGGGATCACCGCCGGCGAGATTGACGGCGAGGTCGATGCCTTTCGTGAGCAAGCCATCGGCGGCGGTGAGTGCCAAGCCGGTCCGCGCGTCGGGATTGTCGAGCGGCGAGGATGTGGCGGGCGCCGTGGGGTCACGCGGAGCCGCGGAGGGCGCGATGAAGTCGTCCGATCCCGGCGGCGTCGGTGGTGCGATGCTGCGCGCCGGCCCGATGTTCGGACCCGCGCCGCGCAACGGACCCGCAGCGGTGTCGTCGCCGAGGATGGTCGGCGGGGTTCCGCGCGAGGGAAGCTTCCAGCTCGGCGGGCCCATTCCGTCTGCGGGTGCGCCGGCGGCGGCGATCGCAGCATCGTCCGCGGCCGGCGTTTCGCCGAAAAGGCCCGCGGCACGAAGCTTCTCGGCCGCGGCGCTACGCAAGGTCGGCGCCAGCGGCGGTGCGGCTTCGCCGAGCAGCGGCTGGCGGAGCAGCGAGTGCACGTGATCGAGTGCGCTGACACTTTCTCTCGTCCACCCGAATGGCGGCAGGGATCCAGCCTCGTCGTCGTCAGATAGGGGCGGGAGCAGCTCGTCCCACCAGGAAAGATCATTGTCGCGGTCGGCCATGGGCGCTCACGAGAGAGGATGAGGTGAGGGGAAAGGCGCCCCTCGCCCCCTCGGGGTGCGGCGCGGGGAGGAACGCGGCCGGCACCGGCCGGCGGAGGGGCACGCCGGCGTGAGGAGGGGGCGAGGGGTCCGCGGCGCTCGGCCAAGAGGCCGAGCTAATGGCGAAGCTGCGCTTCGCCGCCGCGGAAGGAGGGCGACGCCCGGCGAAGAGCCGGGCTTACGACGCGCCGGGATAGAGCCGGCGGAAACCCTCCTCGACGCGCTTGACCAGTTGGGGCTCGTGGTCGCGCCAGTAGCGCGGGTCGCGCACCAGCGCGTCGAGCTCGTGCTGCGAGGGGCCGGCGGCGGGTGCCTCGCCGGCGAGGAAGCGCGGCTCGCCGGCGCGCATCATGTGATGCAGCGCCGCGATGCCGTCGGGCGTCGATGAGAGTGTCGCGAACAGAGCGGGCGGCAGGTGCCGCTCGCCCCAGCCCTTCACCTGCCGCGCGATCGCGGCGAAGCGCTCGGCGCCGCCGAAATGCGCCTCGAGCCGGCCCTGCGCGAGCTTCTTCTCGTACTCGGCCGCCATGCCGGCGATCGCGGGCACAACGCGCTCGGCCGCGAGATCGTAGACGAGCTGCGCCTGCGCCTGGTTGAAGCCCGCCGCGTGCAGCAAGCCGTCGATCTCGGCGTCGCGCTCCAGCCACGGATGCGAGACGCGCACGGCGTAATCCTCGGGCGCGGCCGGCACGGAAGCGTCGAAGCCGTCGGCGTCTGCCGTGTCCGGCGTGGCCTCGGCGGCGTCGCGTCCCTCGGTCTCGGGCGCGCCGGGCGAGGCGCTGTCCGGAACGGATTCGCGCGAGGGCACGATCTCGGATGCGTGCGGCGACGATCCGGAGTCCTCGGCCCGGCGCAACTCGGCCATTCGCCCGAGCTTCTGCTCGAGCGTGCGGTAGGATTTCGCGAGATCTTCGACGCGCACGCGGCCCGCGCCGCCGTCCCAGAATTTCTCCGGAATGAAGGCGGGCCGCGCGGGCGGCGCGGCGTCGGGCGCGGTGCTCGCTTGCGCGCTCGGCACGGGCGCCGGAGCGGCAGGCGCTTCGAAGGGCGTGGAGTCGGCGGTGAAATCGATGTCGGACATGGGGGCTTTCCTGTGCGTGGGTGTCACTGGCCGGCGCGGCCGCGCGCGACGAGCGCGTGGACATAGGCGACGAGCTGGCGCTGGCCTTCGAGGTGGCGGAGCTGGGCGTCGGCGGCGTCGGGGCCGAGCGCGCGGCGGAGCGTCATGTCGGCGAGGTGGCGCAGCGCCGTCTCGCCTTCGGGCGATCCGAAACATCGCGCGAAGGCGTGCGCGAGCTCGGCGTTCGGCGGCACGTCGGCGTGTCCGGTCGCGGGTGCCTCGAACCAGCGCCAGCCATCGCGCGGATCAGGCGACATCGGCGGCCTCCGCGGTTGATCCTGTTTTGTTCCCGACGGGCGGCGCAGCGGAGCCGGCGAGCGCGGGCGCCAGGGCGCCGAGCGCGCCCGGCGACTTCAAGAGGTCGGCGAGTTCGGGCAGCGCCGACGCGGCATTGCCGAGCAGGCCGGCGAGATCGGCACCCGGTGCCGCGCCGCCCGCTTGTGGCGCCGGCTTCACGAGCTCGGCCGGAACGCCGAGCGTGCGCGCGAGCCAACGGCCCGCCGCGGCGCCGTCGACGACCGCGCCCGCCTCGGGGCCGAGCCGCGACGTCATCTCGATCCAGCTCACGACGTTGCGCGCGTCTTCCTTCGCCTGGTCCTGCGCGAGCGGCGAGCGGTATTGCAGCGCGACGATGCGGCCGTCGACGACGATGTCGGGGATTTCCCGCCGCCGGCGCAGGATCGCGAGCCCGCGCTGGATCAGCGGCGTCAGCAGCTCCGACTGCAGGCGGCCATAGGTGGCGCCGAGGATGCGGCTCATCTCGGCCGATCGCTCGAGCACCTCCGTCGCCGTCATGCGCGGCGCGTCGATCTGGGCGAGCGCGTCGGCCATCAGCGCGTGCCGGATGCGCGCGCGCAGGTCTTCGAGCACGAGCTGCGAGACGTCGAACTTGCCCGGCGCCTCGAGCGGCGTGAGGCCGGCCGAGCCCACGGCCTTCGGGATGATGCTGCCGGGCACGAGCTTGATGTTGGCCGGGTTGAGCACGCCGTCGTCTTCCGCCTGCCAGATGCCGGTCACGGCGATCGAGGCGTTCTTGAGTACCAGCTCGACGACCTTGTTCGCGGTCTTGATGTCGGGCAGCGCCTTCATCACCGGCGAGCGGCCATAGGCTTCGCCGGGCGCCTTCAGCCACCGGAACGCGATGAACGGCGAGCGCTGGAAACGGCCCTCGGCGAGTGGGCCGTCGTCCGCCGCGATCTCCGCTCCGCCGCCGTCGCGCAGCGCCACGTAGCGAAAGCCCTCGCGATCGTCGGGCTCCGGCAGGACGGCCTCGATCACGTCGACGTTCACCTCTTCGCCGGCCTCGATGCGCCGCATCGCGTCGGCGTCGAGCGCCGCCTTGGGAAAGCGGGTGCGAAACTCCTCGCCGCGCAGGGCGGTGCGGCGGAACACCGTGTCGAGCCGGCCGCGCGCGCCTTCCTCGAGCCAGGCCTCGGCCAGCGGAACCGCCGCGAAGCGAAAGGCCGAATCCGCGCCGAGCGGCGCTTCCTCGAACAGCAGGCAGGCGGTGCCGGCCGCGGCGAGGTCGAGATAGCACTGGTGAATCTCGACCGCGAAGTTCGAGCGGTCGAAATGCGACTGCAGCGTCTCGGCGATCGCCTCCAGTTCCGGGCCGACCTTCTGCTGCTCGTCGGGCGCGAGATCGCGGCCGGCGGCGAGGCCGAACCAGCGCGACCACGGCGGCGTCAGCCGCGCGAGCAGGCTCGCCGCGAGCTGGTCCACGGCGTCCGGGGCCGTCCCGTCGAACAGGCGCGACGACAGCAGCGGCGGCGCCGAGCCCGGCGCATCGCGCATGCGCAGCGAAGGCTGCGCCGGCGGCAGCGCGAATTCGTAGCATTCCTGCCACAGCGTCTCCCAGGCGCCGCGCGCGGCGCGCGCGCGCTCGAAACGGCGGCGCACGGCGGCGATCGGGTCGTGTCTCGCATCGCTCATCGCTCAGTCTCCCAGCAGGCGCTTGCCCTCGAGCGGCGGCCGCAGCACGCCGCGATCGGAGGTCTGGATCGTTCCGGCGCGGCCCCGCCGGCGCCGCTCCAGCGCGGCGAGGCGCTCCTTGCGCGCGTCCTCCTCGGGATCCGGTTGCGGCAGCGCCGGAACGGGCGGCGGGGGCGGCGCGGGACTGCGAAAAAGGGAACCCATGGCGAAAATCCGCTGTTTGTGCCTTAGTTCATATTATATGTTTTTATTCTTACATCGCCCGGCGTGCGCTGTCAAGATATTTTTCCTGTTTTGTTCTTGTTTGACTGGCCGTCGCGTTGCGGCGCGCGGCGGCGAGCAGCCATCGGCGCAGCTGCCACGGCGTCAGAACCCAGCGCGCGCGGATGCCGAGCAGCCGCTTCGCTGCCTCGACGCAGGTGAACGGGCCGAGCGGCGCGCGGCGCAGCGGCACCGCCGCCGGCGCGACCTCGATCACGTCGAGATCGAGGCGGCGATACTCCGCCGCGAGGTCGAACGAACTCGGCAATCCGCTGGCGCGAATCTCGAGGCGATGGAGCAGCGGGTCCACCGTCAGCCACGCGTTGCCATCGTCGATCGCCACGAAGCAGTGGCGGTAGCCCGGCTTCAGCCAGCGCAGCCAGCGCACCCCCGTCCGGCCGCTGAACACGACCAGCGCGCGCGCGTAGAGCGGCTCGGCAATCGCGGAATTTGCGGGATTCCGCGCGATCCGGGGAGGCGTTCCGGCGGCCAAGCTCATGCTACGATGCCTTTCTGCCGCCACGGCGTCGTCAATCGGTCGAGCGCTTCGTCCCAGAGGCGTGCGGCCTGCGCTTCGTCGCTGCGGCGCCCGTCGGGCGCCGACAGCCGCCGCCCGAAAGAAAACAGCGTGCGAACGTGCGCCGTGCGCAGCCGTCCGCGCCGCACCAGCGCCTCGATCGAGACGAGCAGGTCGTCGGGCTCGCAAGGCCGCGCCAGCGCCGAGAGGCCGGCGCGGAAGCGCGCGCCGTCGGCGCGCGCGGCGAGGCATTGGATGCCCCAGAACCACGCTTCTTCGGCGGTCGCAAACGCGACGGCCTCTTGCTCGCTTCGCGGCTGGTGGGAGAATTTTCTTCGACGCATGCTCTCGCCCAAAATTCGCGCGAGAACAAATAGTGAATATTATTTCCTAGAACAAGAGGAAATTCCGTATTCTTTCCTACTGCAGCTAATGCGTTGATGCGCTATGAAATTGCTCCCATGCTGCGCCACACCGACATCTGGCGCGCCATCGACGAGTTGGCCGCGCGCTACAAGCTGTCCCCCTCGGGCCTCGCCAAGAAGGCGGGGCTCGACCCGACGACGTTCAACAAGAGCAAGCGCCAGGGCCCGGACGGCCGCCTGCGCTGGCCTTCGACCGAGAGCGTGTCGAAGATCCTGCGCGCGACCGGCGCCAGCCTCGACGAGTTCTTCGGCATCCTGGCCGGCACCGGCGCCGCGCGCACGGTGCAGCGCGTTCCGGTGATCGGCTACGCGCAGGCCGGCCAGCAGGGGTTTTTCGACGACGCCGGCTACCCCACCGGCACGGGCTGGGACGAGCTGGCCTTTCCCGACCTCGGCGATCCCAACGCCTATGCGCTCGAGATCGCCGGCGACAGCATGAGCCCGGTCTATCGCGACGGCGACCGCATCATCGTGTCGCCGAATTCGCCGATCCGGCGCAGCGACCGCGTCGTGGTGAAAACGGTCGAGGGCGAGGTGATGGCCAAGCAGCTCGCGCGCCAGACGGCGACGCGCGTCGAGCTGATGTCGGTCAACGCCCAGCATCCCGGCCGCGAGCTGACGCTGGGCCAGATCGCGTGGATGCACCGGGTCTTGTGGGTCAGCCAGTAGCGGAAGGGCGTCCGCGCGCCGTAACAGAGGGCATGATGCGCCGCTCTCCGCCGCTGCTCGCCGCCGTTCTCGCGCTCGCCGCCTGCGGCGATTCCGCGCCCACGGTCGAATTCGCGAAGGCCTGCGCCAAGGAGCACGACGGCAAGACGATCGC
>JAEULD010000272.1 GCA_016792765.1 Candidatus Odyssella sp. | reverse complement strand
TGCGTCGAAATGGTGATGGCGCGGCAGACGACGCCGTTCGCGCTCTACAACGTGGGCTTCGGCCAGGCGGTGAAGGTGCGCGACGTGGTGGAGCGGGTGATCGCCGCCACCGGGCGGCGCATCGGCATCGCACACGACCTCTCGCGGCCCAGCATTCCGTTCAGCCTCGCGCTCGACAGCGGCCGCATCGCCGCCGAGATCGGCTGGCGCGCCGAGACGACGCTGGCCGAGGGACTCGCGCGCACGATCGCCTATTGGCGGGCGCAGGCGCGCCCGGCCGCCGCTTCGTAAGAGTGGGCAGCATCATCGTGAAGCTGGTCATCGAAACCGATAGAGACCTGCGTATCCACGTTGAAAACGAGATTCTATGATCTTGTCGTAGCGCGCTGCGACAAAGGCGAGCATCGCAGGATTTGGCTCCCAACCGTTTACGACGATCCAGAAAAATTCACCCTTCGCGGTTCCGACGAGCCTAGCGGCAATTTCTTCTTTCTCGACAAACGGGAGTAGCGGCGCGCTGATCCCACTCGCCCTCATGTAGAAGCGAACCATCGTGGGAGCGTTCGACACATAGCGCACGTCTGCGATGCGCAGCTCGGCGTTCTTCGTGGCGACGAAGCGCACGACCTCACGCGGCTGGTCAAACTTGACGGTTACGGAGTACTGAGCCTTCTCGACAAGGAGAACCCATAGCGATGCCACGAAGAGCGCGGCAGCAAGCGACCAGCGTACCGCCTGCCGCCTGATCATTTCGAAGCCGACCGCGACGAGAATCAGATAGATCGGCAGTGTGTAGATCGTGTAGCGGTGAAACAGCACCGGCTTGATACCGACTGAAACGGCGTAGGGAACTGCCAAGCCGACGACGAGGATAATCAGCAGCATCGATATGCCGGAGTGAGCCTCGCCGGCCGAGTTTGCGGGCTCAGGTGCCGCGCCGATAGCCCAGCGATGAAGTCGCACGAATACCAGCATCGCAATTGGTAGCGCTGCGAGGGCCGCATAAACGATGCTGTTACCGAAGAAGTCGTAGAAGTATTGAAACGGAAATGTTCCGGGCGGCGCTGCCTGCAAGAAATGCGGCTTCGTGGCGAAGGAGCGAATTTGATCCGCCATCGGCACAAGACTCAAGACAATGATGAGTCCAGGCGCGGCGAAACGGAGCGCCATGTTCCAGACACCACGCGCGCCGCCGCGGAGAACGCCGAAGTACAGAGCGGCAGTCATTTGCGCAGCGATCATGAATGCGCTGTGGAAATGAATGTGCAGCGCGATCAGACTCGCGACCGTGTATCCGACGCTACTCCAAACCGTTCCCGTCCGGCAAAGTGCCAGGAAAAAGAAATAGGATAGGCACGCTGCAGCATACCAGTGGGTATAGGGCGTGAGCTCTTGCGCGTAGAAGATGAGGTAATAGCTGACCGCCGCTACCAGCGCGGCAATCAAGCTGCCGGGAACACCGGCGCATGTGCGCGCCAAGAGATAGGTGGCGGGGATTCCGAGCGCTCCGATGATCGCGGAAAGAAGTCGGGCCTGGAATTCGCCATAGCCGAATACGGTAAGCCACAACTTCAGCATCCCGTGATGCCAAACCGGATGCGGCGCCGTCTCCGGAAACAGGAAAAACTCGCGCCACGACAGCGCCGGGTCGGCTCGGGCGATCGTCAGAACCTCGTCCATCCACAGCGAGGAATGGTTGAGGCGGTAGATGCGGAGCGCGAAGCCGATCAGCGTGAGCGCGCCGAGAACGAGCCACACGCGCCGCGACGCCGTTGCGTCGGGCATCTGCGCGGAAACGGCTGTGCCCGCGGATACGGATACGATTGGCGTCATAATCGTCGGACGATTGGCGGCTGTGCGTCGCTGGGCTATTAGATTAGCAAGCTGCGGCGAGATCGGCGATACTCCTGGCGCAGGGAGCCTTTCGGTAGATGAGTTCGGATTTCCGCGACAGGCGTGTGCTCGTGACCGGGCATACCGGCTTCAAGGGCGCGTGGCTTAGCGCGTGGCTGAAACGGGGCGGGGCGGCGGTGACGGGCCTGGCGCTCGCGCCGGAGGCGGGCCGGCCGAGCCTGTTCGACGCGGCGCGCATCGGCGAGGGCATGCGCTCGATCATCGGCGACATCCGCGACGCCGCGCTGGTGGAGCGCGCGATCGGCGAGGCGCGGCCCGAGATCGTGTTCCACCTCGCCGCGCAGGCGCTGGTGCGCCGCTCCTATGCGGATCCCGTCGGCACCTTCGCCACCAACGTGATGGGCACCGCCCACGTGCTCGAGGCGGCGCGGCGCGCCGGCGTGCGCGCGGTGGTGTGCGTGACGTCGGACAAGTGCTACCAGAACACGGGCGCCGGGCGCGCGTTCCGCGAGGACGACCGGCTCGGCGGGCGCGACCCCTACAGCGCGAGCAAGGCGGCGGCGGAGATCGCGGCCGCGTGCTGGCGCGAGGCGCTGCTGCCGCTCGACGGCGATCCCATGGCGCTGGCGACCGCGCGCGGCGGCAACGTCGTGGGCGGCGGCGACTGGGCGGAAGACCGCCTCGTGCCCGATATCGTGCGCGCGATCGAGGCCGGCGCGCCGATCGTGCTGCGCAAGCCCGGCGCGATACGGCCGTGGCAGCACGTGCTCGACCTCGTGGGCGCCTATGCGCTGCTCGGCCGGCGCCTGCTCGACACGCCGGCCGAAGCCGCCGGCGCCTGGAATTTCGGGCCCGCGCCGGGCGGCGCCGTGAACGTCGGCGAGCTCGCGCGGCGCTTCGCTTCGGCCTATGGCGGCGAAGCGCGCATCGAGGTCGTGCCCTCCCCGCTCGCCGAGGCCGACTACCTCGCGCTCGATACGGCCAAGGCGGAAGCCCGGCTCGGCTGGCGCCCGCGGCTCGATCTCGCGGCCACCATCGCCCTCTCGGCCGCGTGGTATCGCGGCTTCCACCGCGAGGGCCGGCCGGCGGCGGCGCTGGTCGAAGCGCAGCTCGCCGAATTCGAGGCCGCGGCATGACGACGGCGCTGGTCACCGGCGCCTCGGGCTTTCTCGGGCGCGCGCTCGTGGCAAGGCTCCGCGGCAACGGCTGGCGCGTGGCGGCGGCCGGCCGCGCACGGTCCGCGCTGCCGCCGGCCGAGCACGCGCTGCGCCTCGAGGCGCCCGACGCGGCGGCGATCGGGCGCGCGCTCGCCGGGGCGCGCATCGATCTCGTCTTCCACTGCGCCGCCTATGGCGTTTCCCCGGCCGACCGCGATCCCGCCGCGATGTTCGCGGCCAACGTGGCGGCGCCGGCCGCCTGGGCCGAAGCGGCGGCGGCGCTCGGCGCGCGCGCGTTCGTCCATGTCGGCTCGTGCGCGGAATACGGCACGGCCGCGCAAGGCCAGCCGATCCGCGAGGACGCGCCGCTCGCGGCGCGCGATCCCTACGGCGCGAGCAAGGCGGCCGGCGCCATCTGGGCGCGCGCGCGGGCGGCGGCGCTTGCCCTGCCGTTCGTCTGGGTCCGGCCGTTCGGGATTTTCGGGCCGGGCGAAGCGCCGCACCGGCTGCTGCCGCACCTCCACGCCCGCCTGCGTCTCGGCCGGCGCGCGGCACTGACGCCGGGCGCGCAGATGCGCGACTTCCTGCACGTCGACGACGCGGCGGCGGGGCTCGTGGCGATCGGCGCGGCCGCGCTGGCGGGGCTGGCCGGCGAGTGCAATCTCTGCAGCGGGCACGCGGTTTCCGTGCGCGCCTTCGCCGAGGCCGCAGCGCGCGCGATGCGCGCGGACATGGCGCTGCTCGATTTCGGCGCCCAGGATTACCGGCCGGGCGAAACGCCTTGGATGGTCGGCGATCCGGCGCGGCTCGCCGCCGCCACCGGCTTCCGGCCCGCGCTTTCGCTCGAGGACGGCATCGCGCGAACGGTGGCGGCACTCGACGCGGCGACGGCGCGCGAGGCGGCGCAATGACGGCGCGGCGCCTCGTCACGATCTGCGTGCCGGTCTACAACGAGGCCGAGAACGTCCGCCCGCTCTACGCCCGTCTCGCGCCGGTGCTGGCGCAGCTCGCGGACCGCTACGATTTCGAGATCCTGTTCACGGACAACCACAGCGAAGACGAAACCTTCGCGCGGCTCGCCGCATTGGCGCTGGAAGACAAGCGCATCCGCGTGATCCGCTTCTCGCGCAATTTCGGCTTCCAGCGGTCGGTGCTCGCGGGTTACACGCACGCGCGCGGCGAGGCGGCGATCCAGATCGATTGCGACCTGCAAGACCCGCCGGAGCTGTTCCGCGAGTTCCTCGAGCGCTGGGAGGCCGGTTACCAGGTCGTGTACGGCGTCCGGAAATCGCGCCCGCGCGAGGGCTGGCTGCTGCGGACCGGGCGGCGCCTCTTCTACCGCACGATCGACTGGCTGAGCGAAGATCACCTGCCGCACGACGCCGGCGATTTCCGCCTCGTCGACCGGCGCGTGCTCGACGAGCTGCGCCAGGTGCGGGACCAGCAGCCCTATGTGCGCGGCCTCATCGCCGCGATGGGCTTCCGGCAGATCGGCATCCCGTACGACCGCGCGCCGCGCGAGCGCGGGCAGAGCAAGTTCCGCCTCCGCCACCTCGTCGGCCTCGCGCTCGACGGCATCCTGCACCACTCCACGGTGCCGCTGCGGCTCGCGACGGTCGTGGGCCTTGCCGTGTCGGCGCTGGCGCTCGTCGGCATCCTCTACTACTTCGTCGATTGGCTGCTTTCGGGCGGCAGCTGGCCGCAGGGTTGGGCGACGCTCGCGATCCTGGTGCTGCTTTCGATCGGCCTCAACGCGCTCTTGCTCGGCATCCTCGGCGCCTATATCGGCCGCATCTTCAAGAACGTGAAGGCGCTGCCGCTGGTCATCGTCGAGGACGTGATCGATCACGGCGGCGCGGAGCCGCGCGCCGGCGCGCGCGAAAACGAGCGCACGAACGGATGAGCGGGGAACGCGCATGAAGGTGGTGATTCTGGCGGGCGGTTTCGGCACGCGGCTCGGGGAGGAGACCGACGTGCGGCCGAAGCCGATGATCGAGATCGGCGGCATGCCGCTGCTGCTGCACATCATGAAGATCTACGGCGCGCACGGCTTCACCGACTTCGTCATCTGCCTCGGCTATCGCGGCTACATGATCAAGGAGTATTTCGCCAACTACGCCTTGCACCGGAGCGACGTGACGTTCGACTTCCGGACCGGCGAGACGGCGTTCTTCAATCGCGCGGCCGAGCCGTGGCGCGTGACGCTGGTCGACACCGGGCTCGAGACGATGACCGGAGGTCGGCTGCTGCGCGCGCGCCGCGCGATCGGCGACGGCACCTTCATGCTGACCTATGGCGACGGCGTCGCCGACGTCGACGTCGCGGACCTCGTCGCCTTCCACCGCCGCCACGGCAAGGCCGCGACGGTGACGGCCGTGCGGCCGCCCGGGCGCTTCGGAGTGCTCGACATCGGCGAGGAAGGAGCCGTCCGCAGCTTCCGCGAGAAGCCCGCGAACGAGATCGGCTGGATCAACGGGGGCTTCTTCGTGCTCGAGCCCGCGATCTTCGACCTGATCGAGGGCGACACGACCGTGTGGGAGCGCGCGCCGCTCGAAGGCCTCGCGGCCCGCGGCGACCTCGTCGCCTACCGGCATCGCGGCTTCTGGCAGCCGGTCGACACGCTGCGCGACCGGCGCGCGCTGGAAGCGGAATGGGCGTCGGGCAAGCCGCCGTGGAAGGTGTGGAGCCGATAGCCCGGCGCGCCGGCGGCGGCGCGCTCGGCTACGGCTTCCGATCGGCCTCGGGCGTCCGCGGCGGAACGTTTTCGGCCACGTCGACGATGTACTGAGGCCGGCGGCGCACCTCGTCGTAGATCCGGCCGATGTATTGGCCGAGGATTCCGATGCTCGCCATCTGGACCCCGCCGATGAACGAGATCAGCACGATGATCGTGGGGATGCCGAGCGCGTATTCCTGACCGATCACGAACTTGGTGAACACGATCGCGGCGATCGAGAGAAGCGACAGCGCGCAGATCGCGATACCGGTCCACAGCAGCAGCGAGAGCGGCGTCGTCGAAAAGCCGAAAATGCCGTTGAACGCGATCTTGAGCGATCCGAGATAGCGGTTGTATTTGCCGCTTCCGCGCGCCCGCTCGTGCCGGTCGTACTCGATCTTCGCCTGCGGGAAGCCGACGAACGCGACCAGGCCGCGCAAGAATCCATGCGATTCGGAGAGGCGGCGGAGTTCCTCGACCACCCGGCGGCTCATGATTCGGAAGTCGCCGGTGTCGAGCGGGATGTTCACTTCGGAGATCCGGCCGATCAGGCGGTAGCCGGCGGCCGAGAGCTTCCGCTTCATCCAGGATTCGCCCTGGCGCGAGCGGCGCGTGGCGTAGACGACGTCGAAGCCCTCGCGCGCCTTGGCGTGCAGATCCGCGATCACCTCGGGCGGATCCTGCAGGTCGGCGTCGATGACGGCGCAGTATCGGCCGGTGCAATGCAGGATGCCGGCCATCGTCGCCGCCGGCTGCCCGAAGCGCCGCGAGAACCGCAGATAGCCGATGCGCGGATTCGCGGCGATCGCCCGGCGTAGCACGGCCTCCGTGCCGTCGGTGCACGGGTCGAGCGCGAACAGGATCTGGTAGTCGCCGATCTTCTCGAGCACCGGAACGAGCCGCTCGAGCAAGAGCGGAACGTTCTCCTCTTCGTTGTAGACCGGAACGATCACCGAGATCTCGGGCTCACCGCTCATCTGTCCCCCGCGCATGGGCGCCGACAGTAGCGGCGGTCGCCGCCGCATTCAATCGCGGCGGCCGCGACGCGCCCTTTCCTGCCGCCACAAAGGAGTACCGCATGGCCTTTCTCTCACCCGACCTCGCGGAGAAGTTCGCGGGCTATATCGTGAACCGGCGCGACAAGCGCATCATCACCTTCACGGTACTGGCGCTCTACGCCGCGGCGCTGATCTATCACCTCGCCGGACCCGCACTGGGCGCTCCCGCCGCGAAGGCGGCGCTCGAGAGCATCGAGATGCTTGCGGCGGTCGTGGTGATCGCGCACATCGCGGGCGGCGCCGCGCAGCGCGCGATAGCGCAACGCGCCGCCGCGCCGCCCCCGGATACCCCGCGCGCCGCGCCGGGAGGAGAGCGATGAGCTTTCTTTCCAGCGTGTGGTCGCGCCTCGCCGCGGCGGCCGTGGCCGCGGCCGCCGTCCTGGTTTTCCTTGCGCGCGTGTTCCGCGCCGGCCGCGACGCCGAGCGCGCGGCGAGCGCGAAAGCCGCCCTCGATCATCAGTCCAAGACCGCAACCGAAGTGAGCCGCTCCGATGCCGCCGTCTCCGATCCTGCCTCCGCCCGCGCCCAGCGCGTTCGCAAGCGCTTCGAACGCGCCGATTGACGCCGGCCTGCTGCGGGCCGCGGCCTGCGCCCTCGTCCTCGCGCTCGCCGGCTGCACCGGCGGGACCGCGATCTCGGACACCTACTGCCGAGACACGTTCTACTGGCGCACCAGCGCGCGCGACACCGAGGAAACGCGCCGGCAGGCCGATCTTCACAACTCGCGACGCCTGTGCCGCTGCGAAGCGGACTGCCCGTGAGCCGAGCGCCGGCACCAACCCTCGACCAAGGATCCGCCAATGTTTGCAGCCTTCGCGATTTTCTCGCTCGTTCTCGCCGCCGCCGGGTTGGCGGGCGGCCTTTATCTCGCCTGCCGCTACGACTGGCCACGGCGCATCTATGACCGCCTGTTCCGCGAGCGCCCGTAACCGGGCGAAGGCGGTACACGACGCATGTGCGATTCCGACGCTCCACCGCCAGGTTCCTTCCCCTTGCCGGATGCAACGCGCGCTCGCGTTCGCCGTCCTGCCGAGAACGGCCGCGTGCCCAGGCGATCCGAGTTCGCGCGCTTCGTCCGGGACTGGTCGAAGCAGCAGGGCCTGCGTACCCCCGAGTTCCACACCAAGCTCGCCGACTGGCTCGGGCTCAAGTGGAAGCAATTCGAGAAAGGTCCGCGCCGCTTGCTGCTGCTGGCGTTTCGCGGCGCAGGCAAGTCGACGCTGGTCGGGCTCTTCGCCGCCTACATGATCCACAAGCGGCCCGACGTGCGCATTCTTGCACTCTCCGCCGATCTCGCGCTCGCGCGCAAGATGGTGCGCAACGTCAAGCGCATCATCGAGAGGCACCCCAAGATCGCGAACCTCAAGCCGGCCAAGCCCGACCTTTGGGGTGCCGAGCAGTTCACTGTGACGCGCAAGGCCGAGCTACGCGACCCCACGATGCTCGCGCGCGGAATCGACGGAAACTTCACCGGCAGCCGTGCCGACGTGGTGATTTGCGACGACGTCGAAGTGCCGCGCAATTCCGACACGCCGGCGAAGCGCCGGGCGCTCCGCGAGAAGCTCGGCGAGATCGAGTTCGTGCTCGTGCCGGACGGCATGCAGCTCTATATCGGCACGCCGCACACATACCACTCGATCTATGCCGGCGCGGCACGGCCCGAGGCGGGCGAAACCCAGCCCTTTCTCGGGGGTTTCGAACGCAAGACGGTTCCGATCCGCGACGCGCAAGGCAAGCCGGCCTGGCCGCAGCGCTACGGCGAGAACCGGATCGCCGAACTCGAGCGCACGAGCGGCCCGGTCAAGTTCGCGAGCCAGATGCTGCTCGTGCCGATGCCGCCCGAGCAATGCCGCTTCGATCCGGACAGGCTGCTGCGCTATTCGGGCGAAGTGGAGCTGCGGTCCGCGCACGGCCGCGAGAGCCTGTGGCTCGAGGGCCGCAGGCTCGCCTCGATTCGCGTGTGGTGGGATCCTTCGCTCGGGCGGCCCGAGAAGAGCGACCGCAACGCGATCGCCCTGGTCTACCAGGACACCGGCGGCGGCTACTGGCTGCACCGCGTGCACTATTTCGGCCACGATCCCGCGTTGGCCGCGCGCGAGCCGGGCCGGCATGCCGAAGCCGATCAACTCTGCCGGGAAGCCGCTCGCTTCGTGGCCGAGATCCGCGCGCCGGCGATCACGGTGGAAGACAACGGCGTCGGCGCGATGCTTCCGGGCCTCCTGCGCAAGGCCCTGCAGCCGCTCGATCCCGCGATCGCGGTGACGGCGCATCATTCGACGCGGCCGAAGGCCGAGCGCATCCTTGCGGCGCTGGACGTGCCGCTCGCCGCAGGCCTGTTGCACGCACACGCGAGCGTTTGCGACGGGCCCTTCCGGGAAGAGCTGCAGAACTGGGCGCCGCAATCCGGCGCCGGGCACCGCGACGACGGCCTCGACGCGGTGGCCTCGGCGATCCTCGCCGAGCCCGTGCGGCTCGGCTCCTACCCGCGCGCGCCCGGTCTGCGCGGCGCGTGGCGGCCCGCGGCCGCAGCCCACCGCGCAGAGACCGACTTCGAGCCCTGATCCGGCGGCGCCGGCCGCCGCCTTTTTCCTTCGAACCCCAGGAGATCGCCATGACGCTGCGCAAGCTCGCGCCGGCGGCAGCCCTCGCTGTCGCCACGTGCACGCCGTCCCACCCCGCTCTTGCCCAAGCCGTGCCCACGCCCGCCGCGTGTGCACCCCATGCCGAAATGACCGAAACGCTGCGCCGGCGCTTCGGCGAGACGCTGCGCTACTCGGCCGATGAGCAGCGCGGCTTCGCGCTCGAGTTCTTTGCCAATCCCGACGGCAGCTGGACGCTCGTGATCCGCCGCGACGGCCAGGCCTGCGCGATCGCCGCGGGCACCGCCTGGCGCGCCGAGCCTCAGGGCTCGCTCTGAGCGGAGAACGCGCATGATCGACGGTCTTTCGTTTTCCGCCTGGATCACGGCGTTCGAACTTCCGGCGCTGGCGGGCCTGTTCTGGCTGGCCTGGCGCATCCGCCGCGACGGCGAGGCGGCGTTGGCGCGCCTCTCGGCGCGGCTCGACCACGACCTGGATCGCCTGCGCGAGGCCTTGGCACAACACAAGCTCGACGTCGCGACCGGTTACGCCTCGCTTGCGGCATTGCAGAGCGTCGAGGAAAGGCTCACCGCGCATCTGCTTCGCATCGAAGCCAAGCTCGACGCCCGGGGGCAGGCATGAGCGCGCGATTCCTCGACGCGGTACCGGCCACGATCCGTTCCGCGGAGCGGGACGCGCTCGCGGCCCTGCTGGTACGCCACGCGCCGCGCGGCGCGGTGCGTGCGGCGGAAGCCCTCGCCGCCGCGGCGATGAACCGGCGCCGCCGCCTCGCGACGATGTGGAACGGCGCCTTTGCCGAGGCTCCGTTTGCGCTCGGAGCCGCATTCGCAAACCTGCCGGACCAGCCGGTGAGCGCGCGCGCCGATGCGCGCTGGACGGCGACGTGCCGGCGGGTCGCGGCACGCGCGCTCGCGGGCGCCGCAGGAGATCCCGCGTGCGGCGGCTGGATCGTCGTTCCGACGCGCATGCCCGCGCCCGAGCAGCCCTGTGCCCTGGCCGCCTGCGTCGGCGCGTTTGCGTTCTACCGCGATCCGTGATGCGACGAATCGTGCTGTGCCGAGTCGCGCTCGTCCGCGGAAGCCCGAGCGCGCGATGCCCGACTCTGCGAAGATTGTGCGGGATTTTGCTCTGCGTGGCTTCTAGTCTGCGCGGCGAAGCGGGAGCGAAACGCGATGAAGGCCATACAGATCAGCCGCACCGGCGGCCCCGAGGTGCTGGAACTCGTCGACGTGCCGATGCCGGAGCCGGGCCCCGGCGAGGTCGTGGTGCGCGCGCGGGCGATCGGCGTCAATTATTTCGACCTGCTGATCCGCACCGGGCGCTATCGCTGGATGCCGAAACTGCCGTTCATTCCGGGCAACGAGACCAGCGGACAGGTGGCCGCCGCCGGCACCGGCGTAAGAAAGCTGCACCTGGGCCAGAAGGTATTCGTCGCCGGCTACGATCTCGGCAACACCGGCGGGCTCTATGCCGAGTATGTGAAGGCGCCCGAGGGCGCCGTGTGGCCGCTGCCCGAAGGGATCGACTTCGACGAGGCGACGGCGCTGACCAACTATCAGCTGGCGTGGATCCTGCTGAACCGCGCGGCCCGCGGCATCGAGCCCAAGACGGCCGTCGTTCTCGGCGCCGCGGGCGGCGTAGGCTCAGCGCTGGCCGATCTGGCGCGGCTTGCCGGGGCCGCCGTGATCGGCGTCGCGGGCGGCGAGCAGAAGTGCGCGTTCGTGCGCGCGCGCGGGGGCACGCCGGTGGACCATCGCAGCGAGAACGTGATCGAGCGCGTGCGGTCTCTCACGAACGGGCGCGGAGCGGATCTGGTCTTCGACCACCTCGCCGGCAAGGAGTTGCCGGAGCGCGTGAAGATGCTGGCGCCGCTCGGCATGCTCGTTTCCTACGGCCTCCTGGGCGGCATGCCCGACACCGATCTGTTCGCGGCGATGCGGGGCAATCTCGAGGCCAGCCCGGCCGTGCGCTGCTTCACGATGCACACGCTCGACCACTGGCCCGAGCCGCGCCGCGAAGCGATGGAGCAAGCGATCGAAATCCTGGCGAGCGGCCGGTGCAGGCCCGCCATCGCCGCGCGCCTTCCGCTCGCCGAGGCGGCCAAGGCGCAGATGCTGATCGAGGAGCGGAAGGCGGCGGGAAAGGTCGTTCTGCTTCCGTAGCGGCGCTCAGGCCGGCGGTGCGCGCCGGGCGCCACGCGCGATCCACAGGGCGAGGCCGGCGAGGGCCGCCGCCGCGAAGGCGCCGCCGGCCCAGAACGTGGCGGCGGCCCCCACCCATTGCCAAAGCGCGCCAGCGATGAGGCTCGCGAACAGCGTCACGACGCCAGAGACAAGATTGAACCAGCCGAACGCGGTGGCGCGCCGGTCGGGCGGCGCCGTGTCGGCGACGAGCGCCGCGAAAAGACCTTGCGTGAGGCCCATGTGCAGGCCCCACAGCGCGATGCCGGCGAACACGGCGTACACATCGGTCGCCAGCGCCAGTACGACGTCGGCCGCGATCAGCACGGCGAGGCCGAGCGCGAGGATCGTGCGGCGATCGACGCGATCGGAAAATGCGCCGGCCGGATAGGCGGTGCCGGCGTAGACGAGGTTCATGGCGACCAGCACCAGCGGCACCCAGGCGAGCGGCAGTCCCACGCCTTCGGCGCGCAGAATCAGGAACGCTTCGCTGAACCGCGCCAGCGTGAACACCATGCCGAGCAGCGCCACCCCCCAGAACGCGCGCCCGATCCCCGCGAGGTCGCGGAACCGGAAGCGCGGGCGCCCGGCTCTCGCCGCCGCAGGCACGGTGGCGCTTGCAGGCTCGCGCACGAAGAGAACGAGCACCGCCACTGCGGCGAGGCCGGGCACGATCGCGCACCAGAACACGGCGCGCATCTCGCCCGCGAACAGCGCGAGCAGCACGATCGCCAGCAGCGGCCCCAGCAGCGCGCCCACCGTATCGAGCGCCTGGCGCAGGCCGAACGCGGCGCCGCGCTGGTCGGGCGGCGTCACGTCGGCGATCAGCGCGTCGCGCGGCGCGCCGCGGATGCCCTTGCCGACGCGGTCGGCGAAGCGCGCGGCGGCGACCCAGCCGATCGCGGGCGCGAGCGCGAACAGCGGCTTCGAGACGGCGCCGAGCGCATAGCCGAGCACGGCGAGCGGCTTGCGCCGGCCGAGCCGGTCGCTGAGCGCGCCCGAGAACAGCTTCACGATCGAGGCCGTCGCCTCGCCGATGCCCTCGACGATGCCGACCCAAAGCGCCCCCGCGCCGAGCACCGTGACCATGAACACGGGGAGCAGCGCGTGGACCATCTCCGAGGATATGTCCATGAGCATCGAGACGAGTCCCAGCGCCCAGATCGTCCGCGGGAGAGGTTTTCGCTCGACAGATGCCATCGCAATGCCGCGTGCGCTTGAAGCGCCGCGCGCCGAGACGATATTAGCACCGGCCGCGCTCGCCTGTCGCTTGCCTTGGCCGGTGGAATCGCGTTGACTTTCGGAGCGCCCGGCACGCGGCGCAGGAGCCAGCATGAGCGATCTCGGCGATTGGGAATTTCCGGAACCACTGCGCCCGAAGAACGAGGGTTGGGCGTTCGACGTGGGCAATGCGCTGGATTCCGTGCTGAGCCTTTCCGCCGAAGTGCCGGCCGATGCCTTCACCGCCTCGATTCTCGGCACGGAGCGCGCCGGCAACGGCGTGCTGATCGACCGCACCGGCCTGGTGCTGACGATCGGCTACCTCATCACCGAGGCCGAACGGATCTGGCTCGGCCAGAATTCCGGCAAGGTCGTCCCCGGACACGTCGTCGCCTACGATTTCGATTCCGGGTTCGGCCTCGTCCAGGCGCTGGCCGCGCTCGACGGGCAGCCCTTGGCGCTGGGCCGTTCGCGCGACCTTGCGGTGGGCTCTTCGGTCATCGTTGCCGGCGCCGGCGGACGCCGGCGCGCGCTCGCGGCGAAGGTCGTCGGCAAGCGCGAGTTCGCCGGCTACTGGGAATACGTCCTCGACGAAGCGATCTTCACGGCGCCGGCGCATCCGCACTGGGGCGGCACCGGCCTGCTCGGCCCCGACGGCAAGCTCTACGGGATCGGCTCGCTCTACGTGCAGCAGGCGCGCGGCGGCGACACGAAGGCCGAAGGCAACATGATCGTGCCGATCGACCTGCTGCCGCCGATCCTCGAGTCGCTGACGAAAACCGGCACCAGCGGCCGGCCGCCGCGCCCGTGGCTCGGCTTCTACGCCACGGAAACCGAGGATCGGCTGCTCGTCGTCGGCCTGTCGCCGAAAGGTCCGGCCGAGAAAGCCGGCGTGCGGCCCGGCGACATCGTCATCGACGTGGCCGGAGCGCCGGTGGGCAACCTCGCCGATCTCTGGCGCACCGTGTGGGCCTACGGCAAGGCCGGCAGCGACGTGCCGATGACGTTCCTGCGCGACGGTAAGGCGCGGCGTTGCACCCTCAAGAGCGTCGACCGGGCGAGCTTCCTGAAATCGCCGCGGCTGCATTGAGCGCCGTCGCGCGATGAACCGCGAGCCGTTGCGGCCCATCACGCAGGACGAGATCGCGCGCTATCGCGACGACGGCGCCGTGTGCCTGCGCGGCCTCTTCGACCGCGACTGGATCGAAGCGCTGGCGCGCGATGTGGACGCCGACATGGCGGCGCCCGGCCCGATGGTGCGCGTCAATACGCCGGCCGGAAATCCGGGAATGTTCTTCGTCGATTTCCAGCTCTGGCGGCGCTGGCCGGCGTGCCGCGAATTCGCGCTGAATTCTCCGGGCGCCGCGATCGCCGCCGCGCTCACCGGGAGCGCGACGATCGCCTATTACCACGATCATCTGCTCGTGAAGGAGCCGGGCACGCGGGAGACGACGCCGTGGCACCAGGACCAGCCTTACTATCCGGTCGACGGCGATCAGGTGATCTCGCTGTGGCTGCCGCTCGATCCGGTGGCGCGCGAAACCGCGGTCGAATACGCGAAGGGATCGCATCGCTGGGGGCGGTGGTTCCAGCCCCGCTTCTTCAGGCAGGCGGTCGATCTTGCCGTCGCCGATCCGCGCTTCGAGCCGGTGCCCGACATGGAGAAGGAGCGCGGGTGCCACGAGCTGCTCGGCTGGTCGATGGAGCCCGGCGACGTGATCGCCTTTCACGGCCTGACGCTGCACGGCGCGCCCGGCAACGCCTCGCTCGCGCGGCGGCGCCGCGCCTATTCCACGCGCTGGCTCGGCGCCGACACGCGCTATGCCAAGCGCACCGGCCAGATCTCGCCGCCGATCGAGGGCCACGGCCTCTCGCCCGGCGAGCGGATGGAGTGCGAACTGTTCCCGCGCGTGTGGCCGCGCGGGCCGGCCTGATGTAGACTGGCTCGCGCCAACGCCGGAACGCCCATGCGCATCGCCGGTGCTCTCGTTCTCGCGCTCGTGCTCGCCGCAGGGGCCGCCCGCGCCGGCGAACGGTGCGCCGCCGCCACGCTGGATGCGGCGCGCGAACTGGCCGAACGCGCGGCGGGGTTCCTGGCCGCCTCGGGCCCCGAGATTGCCCTGCCCCGCTTCATGAACCCGGCCGGCGGCTTCGTGGCGGGCGATCTCTACGTTTTCGTGTTCGATTTCGACGGCCGCCTGCGCGCGAGCGGCGGCTGGCCCGAGACGGTGGGCGCGCGCATCGGGCTCGGCGACGGAGCGGGCGGCGGCATCTACGCGCGCATGCGCCGCCTTGCGCTCGACGCCGGCAGGGGCTGGGTCGAGTACTCCTGGTACAATCCCTGCACGCGCCAGATCGAGCCCAAGGCGAGCTACATCGTCCGCGTCGGCGATTTCATCGTCGGCGTGGGCGCGTACAAGAAGCCGGGGGTCTGAGCGCCGAACGTGCCGCCGGGGCGCCCTCCCATGTCCCCGTCGCGATGGGCAGACTTACCCATTTACGCGGAGGGCATCGCGCCCAAAGCTCCGCCGTCGTGCACACATGCGGCGGGCCGACGATGCGACGCTTCGTTACGGTTTCCTGGTCGATCGTGTTCTTGGGCTTGGCCGCCTCCGCCTCGGCGCAGACGGCGACCCACCTCGGATGCTTCGCCGACAACCAGGGCGCGGCACCCACCGGGACGATGGGGCGCGATCTCGACGGGCACGCCTGGAACCACGGCGCGATGACCGTGGGCGCGTGCATAGAGCAGTGCGCGCAGCGCGGCTTCCGGTTTGCCGGCGTTCAATACGGAAGCTGGTGCTTCTGCGGAAACGCTTTCAACAGGCATGGGCCCAGCACCGCCTGCACGATGCCATGCGCCGGCAACGCGCAGGAGGTGTGCGGCGGCGTTTGGGCCAACAGCGTCTACCGGGTGCAGCGCGCCGTGCAGCCGCGCATTGCCCCGCAGACACCGCCCCATCAGGGCGGAACCGGCAGTCCTAACTGAAGAAGGTCGGCGTGACCGGCGGGCCCCACTGGGCGAGGTTTTCGGGCAGCGCCGGGTAATTGCCGGGCTTCGACGACGCCGTGAGCAGGTCGCCGTCGGCATAGTGCTCGAACATGTGGCCCCACGGGTCGCGCCAGTAGTCGAACACCTGGCTGCCGAGCAGGTGCCGGCCGATGCCCCATTCGCGGTTCCAGCCCTTCTCCTGCATCCACTGCCCGCCGATGTGGACCGCGTCGTAGTCCTGCACCTCGAACGAGCAGTGATGGACCTTGATCTCGTCGGGGCTGTGCAGGCAAAGGATCGTGTGGTGATCGGCCCAGGCCGCGCCGCGATCGAGGCGCAGGAACGTGCCCAGCGTCTGTTTTTCGTTGTCGGGCAGATAAAGCCGGTCGGAAACCAGCATGCCGAGGTTTTCCCGGAACCATGCGATCGCCTTGTCGGCGTCGGACACTTTCCAGACGCAATGGCCGATCTTGTTGATGCGCGCCGGCTCCTTGGCGGGGCGCTGCAGGTCGCCCTGGCGGTTCTTCGTGCGCGCGTAGTTGAGCCTGAGCGGCTCGCGCAGCGGCAGCTCGGGCACCGTGCCCATGCCGTAGCAAACGTCGACGCGGAAGCCGTCAGGTCCCTCGAGCCGCACGCGCTTGCCGCCGCCTGGGCCGTCGATGTCTTCGATGCCCGAAGCGCCGTTCTTGCCGGCGATCTTCTCGAGATCGGCCATCGACGAAGCCGCGAAACCGCAGGCGACGAAGCCCGGCTCGCCCTTCTCGGTCATGTGGATGAACGGCCGCGGGCCGGCGCCGCGCATGAACAGGCGTTCGCCCCGGCGTTCGGCCTTGACCATGCCGAAGTCCGTGAGAAACGCCTCCATCCGGTCGAGATCGGGGACGCGGTGGGCGACGTAGATGATGTCCTGCACCTTGATCATCGCGGGCTCCTCCTGAACAGTGCTTTTGTCACTGACATGCAGGCGGCGCGTGCCCGCGTCAAGGCGGGGCCGCGGAGGGTGCCGGTTGCCCGGGCGGCGCGCGCGGACGCGAAGCCGGAACGAAGCCCGCGGCTCGCGCGCGTACTAGCGGCCGCCGGGCCGGGCGAAGCGCAGCGGCGCGCCGGCCGGTTCGGCCGCGCTGGGCGCGGTCAAAGATGCCCGTGCGCTGTGGCCATGCTCGCCGGGGGCGGCGAGATCGAGCCTGTCCGCGACCGCCTCGGGCTGGGCGGGCGCCGGCGGACGCGCCGCACGCCGGTCGCCGGGCTGGGCCGGCGGCGTGCCCTCGAAGGCCTGCACGGGCGCGCCGTAGGCCACCTGATTGCGGCCGTCGCGCTTGGCCTTGTAGAGCGCGGCATCGGCGCGCGCGAGCAGCTGATTGAGCGAGTCGCCGTCGTGCTGGAGATCGGCGACGCCGATGCTGACCGTGAAGCCGAACGGCTCGGCACGATCCGGAATCTGCAGCTTGATCGTCTCGACCATCTGGCGCAGCCGCTCGCACAGCCGCAGGCCATCGCCCAGCTGGGTTTCGGGCAGCAGCAGCACGAACTCCTCGCCGCCGAAGCGCGCGAACAGGTCGCTGCGCCGCAGCCGGTTGCCGACCGCGTGGGCCAGCGTCTTCAGCGTGTCGTCGCCGACCGCGTGGCCGTAATTGTCGTTGATGCGCTTGAAGTGATCGATGTCGACCAGCGCCAGCACGAGCGGCCGGTCGTAGCGGCGCGCCCGGTAGAGCTCGGCCTCGGCGGTATGGAAGAAGCGGCGGCGGTTGACGACGCCGGTGAGCGGATCGGTGGAGGCGAGCAGTTCGAGCTGATGCTGCAGCGCCTTCCGGTCGGAGATGTCGCGGATGCTGGCGCGGAAGCCGACGTTGCGGCCCTGCGTGTCGATCGCGGGCTGCGAGACGGCGGCGCACCAGCGCACGGTTCCGTCCTTGCAGACGACGCGGAATTCGAGCTCGGCCATCGACGGCGCCTTGCCGGCGGAGGCCATCGCGCGCGCGAGCGTCTCGCGGTCTTCCGGATGGACGATTTCCATCGGATGACTGCGCTGGTTCATGCACTCTTCGACATTGTATCCGGTGAGCCGCTCGACGCCGGGATTGACCCACAGCAGCTTGCCTTCGGCCGAGAACCACGACTCCCAGCTGTGCGAGTAGTCGGCGATGACGCGGAATTTCTCCTCCCGGTCGCGCGTTTCGGCCACCGCGTATTCGAGCGATTCCACGAGTTCGCGGTTCTTGTCCTTGAGCGACACCTCCTGGATGAGGTTCTGCTCGAGATTCTGCGTGATGCGGTTGATGAACGCGAAGTAGATCAGCGCGAAGGCGCCCAGCGCCCAATCGGTGAACGTCGAGCGGCTGAAGAAATAGAACGCGAGCCCGCCCAGGATCGGCGCGATGAAACCGACGACGGCCGGCCGGTAGGCGGCCGACGAGGCGACGGCGGCGGCCGTCATTCCCGCGAGCAGGAAGATGATGACGACGAGGCTGGCGCTATCGACGCCGTGATAGAGGTAGAAGACGGTCATGGCCCAGACGAGCCCGGCCATCGTCTTGCCGAGGGCGAACCGCTTCAGCCAGCCCTCGATGCGGTGCCGCTCGACCGCGCGGTCGTAGCCGCGCCAGAACATGTAGGTCAGCGTCACCGCCAGCATCAGCAGCGTGTACCAGGACAGCACCGCTTCGCGCTGGATGCCGGCCGCCCAGAGCACGCAGGCCAGGATCAATCCGTTGACCAGATTGGCCAGCAGCGAAATCGGGCCGTTCTTGTGCAACGAAGCGGCCTGCGCCGCATGCAGCGCAAGATTGGGCACGGCCGGCTGGCCCGAGCCCGCGACCATGTCGCGCATGCGCCGGCGCAGCAGCTTGCCGATGGCGCCGACCTGGCGCTCGCGCTTGGGCTCGTCCTGTGCTTCGTGTTCCCGCAACATCGCGCCGCAGCGCTCCGGTTGACCCCCTCCCGCACGCGGACGCGCGCGGGCTGCCCGGCCCTCAGACCGGATGGTGCCGGAGTAACTTATTCGGACAAGGTTAACCGCGCCTTAACGGCGCCGGGTCGGCCTGGAGTTCCGGCAGTTTCAGCCAAGAAGGCCTGTTCGGAACGATCCGCGCGGTTCCAGCGGTGAGCGGCAGCGCGCCCGCGATCGCATCGACCTTGAGCAGCGCCAGGCCGACGCCGTCGCGGGCAGAGCGCATGGCGCCCATCTCGGCCTCGCCGGCCAGGATCGGCGTTCCGGGCGCGGGGGCCGGCCCTTCGATGCGCACCGGCACGAGGCGCTTCTTGATCAGGGCGCGATAATGCGTGCGCGCGGTCAATTCCTGCCCCATGTAGCAGCCCTTGTCCCAATCCACGCCGGCCAGCTCTTCGAAACCGTTCTCGAGCAGAATCGATTTCTCGATTTCGAGGTCGCGGCTGCCGTCGGGAAGTCCGAGTTCGAGCCGGCGCCGGTCGTAGTCGGCTTCCGTGCCCGGAACGGCGCCCGCGGCGGCAAGGGCAGCCCGGCCCGGCTCCAAGGGCACGATCGCACGCGCGCCGATCTCGGCAAGACGCGGGTCCACATAGGCCACGCCGCCGGCAAAGCGGACCGCGCTGCCGCGCGCCGCGGCCAGGCCGAGCGCAGGCGCCGCGCCCGCGCCGTAGATCAGCGCAACGGCGAAGCCCTCCGGCCCGGGCGCAAGCGAGACCTTGGAGCGCAGCTTGAAGCGCGAGAGCCGGCGCAGCAGATCGTCGCGCCGCGCCGCTTCGCAATCCAGCACGAGCGCGCCATCGACCTCGGCGATGAAGAAATCGTGCAGGTATTTTCCCTGCGGCGTGAGCAGCGCGGCGTAGATCGCGCGCGCGGGCGAGACCTTGTTGACGTCGTTCGAAACGATCCCCTGCAGGAACGCGCGGGAATCGGCTCCCTCGATGCGAATCAGGGCCCGGGTCGCGGGCCACAAGGCGAAAGCTTCGGCCATGGCTTGCAATGTACGCTGGCGGCGCTCCGATATGGGGCGCCGTGCGACAAGCGGCAAGGCGGCGCGGTTTGCCGTTGGCGGTTGGCACGGCTCCGCGCGAGGGCGTATAAGCTAGCCGGATCAGGATTTTAGCCCTCAGGAATGCGCGTTCTTTTCATTGGCCCAACGCGGATCGGCGACGCGGTTTTGTCGTCGGGAGTGCTGGCCTGGATGCTGGCGCGCTGGCCGGCGGCGCGGCTGACCGTGGCGGCCGGCCCGGCCGCGGCGCCGCTCTATGCCGAGGTGCCGCGGCTCGACGAGGTGGTCGTGCTCGACAAGCGGGCGGGCGGGCACTGGCGGCGGCTCTGGCTGAAAACAGTCGGCCGCTACTGGACCGCGATCGCCGATACCCGCCGATCGGCGGTGACGTGGCTGGTGCCGGCCGGCCGGCGCTACGTGATGGGCAATCAGCGCGCCGGGATGCATAAGGTCGTGCAGGCTTCGGCCATGGTGGGCGCGAAGCAGCCCTTGGCCCCGCGGGTGTGGCTGGGCGCACGGCATTCGCAGGCGGCACACGGCCTCATCCCGGGCGGCGGCCCGGTTCTCGCCCTCGCGCCCACGGCGAACTGGGGCGGCAAGCAATGGCCTGCCGACCGCTTCGTGGCGCTCGCCGAACGGCTCTGCGCGCGCAACGGCCCGCTCGCCGACGCCCGCGTCGCCGTTTTCGCCGGACCGGGCGAGCGGCAGGCCGCCGAGCCGGTACTCCGCGCAGTGCCGGCGGCGCGGCGCATCGATTTGGCCGGCACGCTCGATGTACTCACGGCCGCGGCCTGCCTCGGCCGCGCCGATTTGTTCGTCGGCAACGATTCGGGCCTCATGCACCTGGCCGCGGCGATGGGCGTGCCGACGCTCGGCCTGTTCGGCCCGAGCCGCGAGGAGCACTACGGTCCATGGGGCGCGCGGACGCGTGCCGTGCGCACCGACCTTTCCTACGACGCGATCCTCGCCAAGCCCGGCTACGACTACAGGCGCCACGATACGCACATGGAGACGCTGTCGGTGGACAAGGCCATGGCGGCGGCGCGCGATCTGCTCGCGCAGTGCGCGGAATGCGCTCCGGCATGACCGGCAACGCCCCCCGGCGCCTGTCGGCGCTCGTCGTCGCGCACAACGAGGAGCATCAGCTCGCGGAGTGCCTGGCGGCGCTGGCATTTGCCGACGAGATCGTCGTGGTGCTCGACCGCTGCACCGACGGCTCGAAAGCCATCGCCGATCGTCTCGCGCACAGGGTCATCGAGGGGGCCTGGGAGATCGAGGGGCCGCGCCGCAACACCGGTCTCGACGCCTGCACCGGCGACTGGATCCTCGAAGTCGACGCCGACGAGCGCGTGCCGCCGGCCTTGGCCGCCGAGATTCGCGCCGCGGCCGCGAACGCGAGCGCGCCGGCGCACTACCTAATTCCGTTCGACAACTACATCGGCAAACGGCTCGTGCGTTACGGATGGGGAGGATCGTGGGGCGTCTCGGCCACGACGCGCCTTTTTTCGCGCGGCGCAAAGCGCTGGGGCGATCAGCGCATCCATCCGGTCGTGACGCTCGCCGGGGAAAAGCGCTGGCTCGCGACGCCGATGATTCACTACGTGGACGCCGGCATCTCCGACATGCTGCGCCGGCTCGACCGCTACAGCAGCGCGCGCGCCCGCGACATGCGCGCCAACGGCACGACGGAGACTTTCGGCCGCAATTTGCGCCGCCTCTTCACGCGCTTCTTCAAATGCTACGTACGGCGCAAGGGCTACAAGGAAGGCTATTGGGGATTCCTCGTGGCGCTGATGGCGGCGTTGTGGCCGATGCTGGCTTGGCTGAAATACAAGCTCGAGGACGAGTGATGCGCCTGTTGGCGGCAATGGCCGGCGCCACGCACGGCGGCGCCGAGGCGTTCTTCGAGCGGCTGCTGCTCGCGTTCCGCCAGGCGGGCGTGGAGCTGTGCGCGGCCATCCGCGCCCAGCCCGAGCGCGCGGCGCGCCTGCGCGCCGCGGGGATCGATGTGCGCGAAATTGCGTTCGGCGGCTGGCTGGATTTCCGCACGCGGCCGGCGCTCGCGAAACTGGTCGCCGAGTATCGCCCCGCCGTGGCGCTCACCTTCATGAGCCGCGCGGCGGCGGCCATGCCGGCGGCGTCGGGGGCCGCGCCCTACATCCATATCGGCCGGCTCGGCGGGTATTACGACCTCAAATACTACGGCAGCTGCCAGCACCTGATCGGCAACACCGAAGACATCGTGCGCTACATCCGCGAGGCCGGCTGGCCGGCCGAGCGCGCGCACTACGTGCCGAATTTCGTCGACGGCGCGAGCGCGGATCCCGAAGACCGCGCCGCGCACGATACTCCGACCGATGCGCCGCTCTTGCTGTCGCTCGGCCGCTTCCACGCGAACAAGGGATTCGACACGCTGCTGCGCGCGCTCGTCGACCTGCCCGACACCTACCTCTGGCTCGCCGGAGAAGGGCCGGAGGAGAAAGCGCTGCATGCGCTGGCGCACGAGCTCGACGTTCTTTCGCGCACGCGCTTCCTCGCGTGGCGCCCCGATCCGGCGCCGCTGTTTGCGGCGGCCGATTGCGTGGTGGTGCCGTCGCGCAAGGAGCCGCTCGGCAACGTCGTGATCGAGGCCTGGGCGCGCGCCAAGCCGGTCGTGGCGAGCCTCAGCGAAGGGCCGCGGCAGCTGATCGCCACCGGAAAGAACGGGCTTCTCTTCCCGATCGGCGATGCGAAAGCGCTCGCCTACGCCCTGCGCCACGTCGTCGACGAGCCGGACTTGAAGCGGCAGCTCGGCGAGGCCGGCTACGAGACCTATCGAAAAGGGTTCACGCAGGAGGCGGTCGTGCGCCAATATCTCGGCCTGTTCGCAAGGGTGACGGCGGGGGCGGCATGAGCGACAGCTTCGATCTGGTGGTGGAAGGCGGCATTTGCCTGACGCCGGCCGGCCGCGCTTCGGCCGACCTCGGCGTCCGTGACGGGCGCATCGAGGCGATCGGGAATCTCGCCGGCGCCAGGGCCGCCGCCCGCTTCGCAGCGAAGGGGCTGCACGTCCTGCCCGGAGTGATCGACACGCAGGTTCATTTCCGCGAACCGGGACTCGAGCACAAGGAAGACCTCGAAACCGGAACGCGCGGCGCCGCGCTCGGCGGCGTGACCGGCATCTTCGAGATGCCGAACACCAACCCCACCACGTCCGACGGCGCGGCGCTGGCCGACAAGCTGCGGCGCGCGCGGGGCCGCGCCTGGTGCGACCATGCGTTCTACGTCGGCGCCACCGGCGACAACGCCCGACTCCTCGCCCAGCTCGAGGGGCGGCCCGGATGCTGCGGCGTGAAGATTTTCATGGGCGCGTCGACTGGCTCGCTGCTCGTGGCCGACGACGAGCATATCGAGATCGTTCTGCGCGCCGGCCGGCGCCGCGTGGCTATTCATGCCGAAGACGAACCGCGCATGCAGCAGCGCCGCGCGCTCATCTCGGCGGGCGGCGGGCCGGCCCAGCACCCGCTGTGGCGCGACGAGGAATCCGCGCTGCGCGCGACGGCACGCGCCCTGGCGCTGGCGCGCAAGACGGGACGCCCCGTGCACATCCTGCACGTGACCAGCGCCGCCGAGATGCCGCTGCTCGCGCAGCACAAGGACATCGCATCCGTCGAAGTGACGCCGCAGCACCTGACGCTGGCCGCGCCGGAATGCTACGAGCGCCTCGGCACGCTCGCGCAGATGAACCCGCCGGTGCGCGACTCCCGCCACCGCGAGGCGCTGTGGCGCGCGCTGGCCGACGGCATCGTGGACGTGATCGGCTCCGATCATGCCCCGCACACGCGCGAGGAGAAGGCGAAGCCCTACCCCGCAAGCCCGTCGGGCATGACCGGCGTGCAAACGCTCGTTCCCATCATGCTCGACCATGTGGCGGCGGGGCGGTTGTCCCTCGAGCGCTTCGTCGATCTCACCAGCGCGGGGCCGCAGCGGGTGTTCAACATCGCGGGCAAAGGCCGCATCGCGCTCGGATACGACGCGGATCTCACGATCGTCGATCTCGCGCACAAGCGCCGCATCGAGAACAAGTGGATCGCGAGCCGCGCCGGATGGACGCCGTTCGACGGCATGACCGTGACCGGCTGGCCGCGCGCCACGATCGTCCGCGGCCGCATCGTGATGCGCGACGACGATCTCCAGGGCCCGCCGTCCGGCGCGCCGATTCGCTTCGCGGATACGCTGGCGGCCTAGTTCCGATAGAGCTCTTTCGGCCAGCGCTTGTGCAGCCAGAGCCATTGGTCGGGTCGCTCGCGCACCCAGGCCTCGACCCGCGCGTTGATGGCCGACATGATCGCCGTCACGTCGGCATCCTCGTCGCCGGTGCGCGGCACTTCCAGCGGGCGCTCCAGCGTGATGCGCGCGCGATGGGGGCCGAGGCGCTCGGTATACACGCCCACGACCAGGGCGTCGTAGCGTCGCGCCAGCGTGGCCAGCGCGGTTCCGGTCATGGCCGGCCGGCCGAAAAACGGCAGCGCCACGCCCTTGTTCTCTTTGACGTCGACCAGCATGGCGAGCCGGCCGCCATTCTCCATCACGCGCGCCGCGCCGAACGCACCCTGCATGCCCTTGGGCAGGAACTCGACCAGCCCTCCGCGCCGCCCCTCGATCAGCCGCGCGATCATCGGGTTGTTGGGCCGCCGGTAGATGACCGCGAGCTTCAAGCCCATGCGCGCCGCCGTCCAGGGCATGACCTCCCAGTTCCCCATGTGGGCGGTGAACAGGAGAGCCGGACGTTGCACGTCGAGCAGCATGCGGAACTGCTCGGCACCGACGATCTGGATGCGCTCGGCGTCGAGCGTCACGCGCTCGCCGGCCAATGCCGCGGCGCGCAGCCGGTCGGCCCCGTAGCGCTCCGCCGCGGCCAACAGGCTCTTGTCCCACAGCGCGCGGCGATGCGTGAACTCGCCCGCGATGCGGCCGAGATTGTCCCACATCGCGCGCACGAGGGCCGCGCGTTCGGCGGCACTCTTCTCGGGAAAGCAGAGCTCGAGATTGCGGCGCGCCGCCCGGGTCATCGGCAACCACGGCCCGATCGCCCGCGCCATCGCGGCCCCGAACGCGGCCGCCGCACGGCGCGGAAGGATCTTGAACAGGCCGAGGGCCGCCCAAATGGGCGCGGCCTCGAGCGCCTGCAGCGCGCGCAGCGGATAGACGCGAAGGCGCATCACTGCGCGCGGCAAGGCGATGTTTTCATAGCCGAGGGTTAGCGCCTCCGCGACGGCGGGGCAATCGCCGCCGCGCTAGTCCGCCCGGGACGCCTTGACGCGCACGACGCCGTCGCCCGGTGCGCCCGAAATCTCGCGCACGAGCTTGGTGCGGATCGCGTTGGCGAAAGCCTGAAATCCGTCGGCGACGATGTAGAACGAGCCCGGGCCGCCGATCACGAAGTCGCGGTAGTAGAGGTCGAGATCGCGCTCGGGCGGCGTTCCCCAGCGCGTCGGCCGGTCGTTCACGATGGGCAGGCCATTGATGACGATTCCGCGCTCCAACGCCTCGCGGCGCACCTCGCCGAGGTCGCGACCGTTGTTGTTGCGGCCGTCGCCGGAGATGTCGATGACCCGGCGCGAGCCCCGATACGGACTGACTTCGAAGCGCTTCATCGCGAATTCGATCGCGCCGCTGATCGACGTCCAGCGCTCGGTCGAAACCGGCACTTGAGCGACCTTCGCGACGAAGCTCTCGGCGCTGGCCTTGTCGGATATGGCAGCCCAATCGACGACCACGCGCTGATAGTGGTAGCCGGCCCATTCGATGTAGGTGAGCCCGATCTTGCGCTTTTCGCCGCCGGAAATGGCCTGCAGCACCTGCGGATGCACCAGGGCCGCGAGATAGCCGCGGCGCTGGAGCGCCGCCTCTTCTTCATCGATGCTTCCGGACACGTCGATCGCGAGAATCAGCTCGATATCGACCGCTTCGGGAGCGTCGCCGCGTGCCGGCACCGACGCCAGCACGGCAAAGAGCAGAGCGAGGAACGCCGCGCGCATGATCACCCTCCACCCGGATGGAAATGTATCGCGAATCCGGCGCAGAGAATAGGGCCGCCAATGCCCGGCTATGGATATCGCCCGGCGCGAGGCTCATCAGAATTGAGCCAGCGGCGGCTTCGGCGGCTGCGCTGCCGGCGTATCGTCGGAACGGCCGGCGAAGATCAGGCAACCGATTTCGGCGCCGGCGGGAATCCCGATCCAGCTCCAGCTTCCGGTCCGCGAGTTCAGGTAAAGCCGGTACGCGATGCCGGCCGCGTCCTTTCCGGCGAAGCTGCGACTCTCGCCGAATGCGCCGTCGAGGGCGTGCTCGATCTGCGCGAGCGGATAGCAGACGAGCTCCGACGCGGCGGGGTGCGGTGCCGAGGCGGCGGCGAGAGCGACGGCCGAACCAAGCAGACGATTCATGGAACGAAACCCGCGTTTTCGGGAGGTCAACGAACGGCGCGCGCCGCCGGTTCTCGGCCAGGCCATGCGGCGAAGGCGCGGCCGGATCGGAACCTGACCGGCCCGGGCGGCGTTGGATTCCGCGAGCCGACGCATTGCCGCACCGTCGGCGCGCGCCAGCGGCAGGCCACGGAGGACGCCCATGAATTCGACCACGCGGTTCAGGATCGTCGGAGTGGCGGTGCTTTGGAGCATCATCGCCGCGGCCGCGTTTTCGGGTTGGCTGATCGGCCACGGCCTCGCCGCAATGCGGATCTCCGAGCTGAAGGAGCAGTTGGCCGGGAGCGTGCAGAGCCAGCGAACCTGCGGTACCGGTCTGGAGCTCAACGAAGCGCGCGGGTCGTATCCGTTCGAAGCGATGGTCAAGGGAATATTGCCCGGCGTCCCCGAGCAGCCGCACCTGCGCGAGCTGTTGACGACGCGCTGAACCGGGCGCCAATGCCGCGGCGGCGGAACCGCGTGGTGGATGCGCGCGTTTCCTACCCATCATCGGGTCTTGGAAACGAAAGGAGTGACGGCATGAATTGGGACCAGATCGCCGGGAACTGGAAGCAGGCGGCCGGCAAGGTGCGCGAGAAGTGGGGCAAGCTCACCGACAGCGACGTGCAGGTCATCGCCGGCAAACGCGACCAGCTGGTCGGCCGCATCCAGGAGCGCTACGGCATCGCGAAAGAGGCGGCCGAGGAGCAGGTGCGCGCCTGGGAGCGCCTTTACAACTGACCCGCAGTTCGACGAGCGCGCGCCGCCGGCCCCCCGCGACCGGCGGCGCACCGCATCTTTACGCGCCTGGTTCTGCCAGAAAGCGCCCGATCTGCTCGATCGAGCCGATACGCTCGTCGCAGCATAGGGCGAGGCACCGCCAGGTGGTGCGCCAGCCGGGCGGGGCGCCCGCCTGCGCCATCTGACGACGATCGGCCACCACGATTTCGACGCAGTGAATGGGCCCGCCCAGCAGCGTTTCGGCCTCGCGATGCCGCAGCCGGTTGCGCTCGACGACCGGTTCGACGTCGGTCCAGCCGACGATCGCATGGCTTGCGTCGACGATGGGAATGCTCATTGCGGGCTCCTGCGCCGGCCCCGAACAAACCAACGAATCAGATCGTCAATCGTGCGATGCCCCCGCACCGCATTCGGCCTGCCGCCGCCGTACCCCCGGACGCCAATCCGCTTCCGTTCACGCGCCCCGCAGCGCCGCATCCCGCGCCGCTACTAGATCGTCGAACAGACGGCGCATGCGGGCGGCGTCGGGCGTGATGCCGGTGAAGAGCCGGAACGCTTCCGCGGCCTGGAAGACGCACATGCCGCCGCCGGAGAGCACCCGCGCGCCGCGCGCGCGGGCCGCACGGAGGAGCGCCGTCTCGAGCGGCGTGTAGACGACGTCGGCCACGAAATGGCGCGTTTCGATCGCCTCGACCGGCAGCGGCAATCCGGGAAACCCGAGCATGCCGATCGGCGTGGCATTCACCGCGCCGGCTGCGCCCGCCAGCGCCGCCGCCGGGTCCGCGATCGCATGGCCGCGCCCGGCGCCGAACGCGGCGGCAAGATCGCGCGCGAGCGCCTCGCTGCGCGCCGCCTCCTTGTCGTAGACGAGAACCGCCGCCGCGCCGAGATCGAGCAGCGCAAAGGCTACTGCTCGCCCCGCGCCGCCGGCGCCGACGAGCACGACACGCTCTCCCGCCACGGCCGCGCGGCCGAGAGTTTCTTCGAAGCTCATGCGGAAGCCGGGGCGATCCGTGTTGTACCCCCTCGTGCGCCCGGCTCGGTCGAACGTCACCGTGTTGACGGCGCCGATCTGGCGCGCATCGGGCGAAATCTCGTCGAGCAGCGGCAGAACCGCCTCTTTGCACGGGAACGTGACGTTGACGCCGGTGAACCCCACGGTGCGCGCCGCCGCGAGCAAGTCGGCCGCGCTTCTGCCGGCCAACAGGTCGAGATCCATCAAATGGTAATGGCCTCGGATGCCCGCCGCGGCAAACGCATCCTCGTGCAGCAGCGGGGACAGCGACTTCTGGATGCTCGCGCCGACGAGGCCGAGGAGCGCCCGTTTCATGCCGCCGCTCACGCCGCAGGCCTGAGGCCGCCGCCCAGGAACAGCTCGCCGATGCGCGGGTCGGCGAGGATCCTCTCGGCGGTGTCTTCGATGCGGGTCTGACCCTGCTCCAGCACGAGGCCGTAATCGGATCGCTCCAGCGCCGATTTCGCATTCTGCTCGATCAGGAGGATCGTCACGCCCTTCTGGCGCAGATCGGCGAGGATCGCGAATACTTCCTGCACCATCAGCGGCGAAAGGCCGATCGACGGCTCATCGACGAGCATGAGCTTCGGATCGAGCAGCAGGCCGCGTGCCACTTCGAGCAGCTTCTGCTGACCGCCCGACAGCGTGGACGCCTGCAGGCGCGCTTTCTGGCGCAGCATCGGGAATCTTTCCATCAGCGCGTCGACGCGATCCGCGAGATCGCGCCGGCTGCCGAGCGCCACGCCGCCCAGCTCGAGATTGTGCTTCACCGACAGCTCGGGAAAGAGATTGCGGCCCTGCGGCACGTAGCAGACACCGGCATCGAGCATCGTCCGCGGCGCGGCGTTCGTCATGTCGCGCCCGTCGAAGAGGACGCGTCCGGCACGGAGCGGCAACAGGCCGAACACGGCCTTGAAGAGCGTGGATTTGCCGGCGCCGTTGGGCCCGATGATCGTCGTGATCGCACCGCGCCGGATCTGGGCGGTGGTGCCGTGCAGGATCGTCATCTTGCCGTAGCCGGAGACGACGCCGTCGAGCGATAGGATCGCGTCAGTGGCCAAGATACGCCTCGATGACTTTGGGATTGCGGCGCACCTCGTGGGGCTTGCCTTCGGCGATGATGCGGCCCTCGGCAAGGACCAGGATGCGCGAGCATAGCGCCATCACGAATTCCATGTTGTGCTCGATGACGACGAAAGTCGCGCCGCGCTCGCGGTTCACGGTTTCGAGCCGCTCGCGGAGATCCGCGAGCATGGTGAGGTTCACGCCGCCGGCCGGCTCGTCGAGAAGCACGAGGCGCGGGCCCGCCATGAACGCCATGGCGACGTCGAGGAGCTTCTGCTGCCCGTAGCTGAGGCCTCCGGCCCGCGCATCGGCGAGATGGGCGAGGCGGAAGAATTCGATCGTGCGTTCCGCCTCGGCGGAGAGGCCCGCATCGCGCGCGCCGAACAGCCGACCGAGCATCGATCCCTGGTGCTCTTGCCCGGCGAGGATCAGGTTCTCGCGCACCGTGAGGCGTGGGAACACCTGCAAGAGCTGGAACGTGCGCCCGACGCCGAGTCGGTTGAGCTGCGAGGGCCGGAGGCCGGTCACGCGGCAGCCGTCGAGCATCACCTCGCCGGCGGTGGGTTCGAACTGGCCGAGGATGCAGTTGAACAGCGTCGACTTTCCCGAGCCGTTGGGACCGATGAGGCCCACGATCTCGCCCTGGCGCACATCGAACGAGACGCCGTCGACGGCGCGCAGACCGCCGAATTGCTTTTCGATGCCGCGCACTTCGAGGACGGCGCTCATGGCTTCGCCTCGCCGAGCGCCCGCGCGCCTTCATCCTCTGCCATTCGCGCAGGCCGGCGGCGCAACGACCAGAGCCGCCCGGCCAGGCCGACGAGGCCGGTGGGGCAAAACGCCATCATCAGGATGACGAGCGCGGCATAGATCAGCAGGTAGTAGCTTTCGGCGAAGCGCAGCCACTCGGGCAGCAGCACGGCGACGGCCGCCCCCACGAACGGACCCGCGAACGAGCCCGAGCCGCCGACGACGACCATCAGCAGAAACAGCAGCGACGGACCGAGCGCGAACGGCGCGGGATCGATGAACTCGACGAGCGGCGCATAGAGCGCGCCCGCGAATCCGCCATAGGCCGACCCGATCGCGAAGGCGAGCAGCGTGTATCGGCGCACGTTCACGCCCAGGCTCTCGGCGCGCACGGGATTCTCGCGCAATGCGGTGAACGCGCGCCCCCAGGGCGAGCGCACGAGCCACCACATCGCAAAGGTGAGCGCGGCCGCGATCGCGAGCACGAACCAGAAGAAGAGGCGGTGGGGCCGCAGGCTGGCGCCGAACAGCGACGGCCGCTCGATGTCTTTCAAGCCCATGACGCCGCCGGTGAGCCATTCCTCGTTGCGGATGACGAGCCAGACGAAGACGCTGAACGCCAGCGTGACGAAGGCGAGATAGTGCTTCTGCACGCGCAGGGCCGGAAAGCCGATCGCAAGGCCGATCGCGAACGAGATCCCGCCGGCCGCGAAAAAGGCGAGGCCGAACGGGACGCCGGCCTTGGCGAGCAGTGCGGACGTGTAGGCCCCGATGCCGAGGAACGCGGCCTGCGCGAGCGTCTCCTGCCCCGCATAGCCGACGATGAGGTTGACGCCGAGCGCCGCCACCGCGGTGACCAGCCAGAGGGTGAGAATGTAGACGTCGTAGCGCCCGAGGCCGAGCGGCGCGAGGGCCAGCGCCAGCACCGCGACCGCGACCGCTGCCCAGGCGAGGCCGCTTCTCATACCGAGCGCTCCTCGCGCCGGCCGAGCAGGCCCTGCGGCCGGAACAGGATCACGAGCACCAGCAGCGCGAGCGGCACGGCCTGGCGATAGGACGACGAGACGCCGATGAGCCCGCTATAGGCGCCGGCCAGATTGTCGATCACGCCGACGAGCAGGCCGCCCGCGATGGCGCCGCGCACCTGGTTGAATCCGCCGACGATGGCGGCGACGAACGCCGCGAGGCCGAGAGTCTCGCCGTTCGAGAATTTCACGAGATAGATCGGCGAGATCAGCAGCGATGCGACCGCGGCGAGCGCGGCGTTGAGCACGAAGGTGAGCATCACCATGCGCTCGACGCGGACGCCGAGAATGCGGGCCACGCCGGGATTCTGCGCGGTGGCTTGCATCTGGCGCCCGGTGGACGTGGCCGCGAGGAACCACTGCAGCGCGGCGATGGCCGCGAGCGCGACGGCGAGCACGCCGAGCTGCGCCAGAGAGATCTTCACGCCGAGCACGTCGACGAGCCGGTCCGGGAAGATCGAGGGGAAGCGGTGCGCCTCGGCGCTGTAGGCCTCCTTGGCTCCGTCCTTGAGCAGCAGGCCGACCGCGATCGTCGAGATCACGAGCGGCAGGACGCCCTGCCTAATCAGCGGATCGACGATGACGAGCTTGAAGACGAGGCCGAGCAGAATCACCGCGCAGCCGATCGCGATCAGCGCCGAAAGCCAGAACGGCAGGCCGAACCAGTGCATCGCCACCAGCGCGAAGAACGCGGGCAGCATGACGAACTCGCCCTGCGCGAAATTGATCGTCTGCGAGGTCTGCCAGAGCAGCGTGAAGCCGATGGCGGCGAGCGCGTAGATCGCCCCGGTGGCGAGGCCCGCGATCAGCAGTTGGAGAAAATCGGCCATGCTCGACACGGCCCCGCCCCCGGCGGCCAAGGCCCCGGCGCGATGGCGGAGCGCGGGGCTCCCGCGCGCACCGGCGCACGGGAGCCTTGCCGCCTTGCCGCTACTGTTTCAGCTTCGGCAGGACTTTCGTGATGACCTGCTTTCCGTCCCTGACTTCGGCCAGGAACGAGATGCGGTCGATCTCGCCGGTGGCGTCCCATGTCGCCTCGATCAGGATGCCCGGAACCTTGTCGGGCGTGATCGTGAGGCCGTGCAGCGCGGCCGCGATCGCCTTGCCATCGAGCTTGCCGGCCTTCTCCGCCGCCGCCTTGACCATGTAGGGCGCGATGTAGCCCTTCACGCCGTTGTGGTCGGGCTTGTATTTGAAGCGCGCCTCGAACTTCTTGCCGAAATTCTGGATCGCCGGGATCGGCGCGTCCACCGTGAGGCCGACATGGCCCCGCACGCCGTTGGCCGCGGCCCCCGCGAGATCGATGACTTTCTGGCCGAGCAGCGTGGTTTCGCCGATCAGCGGCTTGTCGAGGCCCTGCTTCTTGGCCTCGACGAGAAAGCGCGCGCTCTCCTCCTCGTTGAGGTAGACGAACACCGCGTCGGCGCCCGAACCCTTCACCTTGATCACGTCGGCGGCGAAATCGGCCTGGCCGCTTTCGGTCGAGAGATCGGCGGCCGCCTTGATGCCGCGGCTCTCGAGTTCCTTCATGATCGCGTTGCGTCCGCCGCGGCCGAAATCGTTGTTGACGTAGACGATGGCGACCGACTTCGCCTTCACCTCGTCGCGCAGGTAGTTCGCGATCTTGGGCATCGAGACGTTCTGCCCGAACGATGTGCGGAAAATGTACTTCGAGCCTTGCGCGGTGAGATTGGCCGCCTCGCCGCCGATGATCTGCGGAACTTCCGCGTCGGCCGTGAGCTTCAGGGTCGCGCTCACGGAGCCCGAATAGATCGGCCCGAAGATCGCCACCGGCTTCCTGTCGAGCGCGCGCTGGATCGCGGCGCGCGCCTTGCCGGGATCGGAGCCGGTGTCGACGAATTCGAGCACGATCTTCTTACCGAGGATTCCGCCGGCGGCATTGATTTCCTCGACCGCGAGGCTCGAGCCGTTCTTCCAATTGTTGCCGACGGTCGCGCCGGCGCCGGAAAGCTCGATGATGTTGGGAATCGTGATGCTGTCTTGCGCTGCGGCCGGCAAGGCCGCCGCGGACGCGACGAGGCAGGCGAGAAGCGATTTTTTCACGGTCGTATCCTCCCTGGGAATTCGGCTTCCGGAACGAGTTTGGCGCGGTTTTGTACCGGTTGGTTCATTCTGTCAACGCCCGCCGGACGCGAGGTAGAGCGACACGATATCCTCGATCTGCGCGCGCCGGCGCGCGCGCGCGGCCGGCGATGCCATGTCGTTCTTGAAGATCGTCGAGAACGTCGCGCGGTTCGCGACGTGAAAGAGGCCGAGCGCGCTGATCGTCATGTGGATGTCGATCGGATCGATGCCGGCGCGAAAGACGCCGGCGGCGCGACCGCGCTCGTAGAGCCGGCGGATCGCGTCGATGGCGGTCAGGTTGAGGGCCTGGATCGCCTTCGACCGCTTCATGTGCCTGGCATGATGGATGTTCTCGATCATCACCAGCCGCACGAATTCCGGATGCGCGTCGTAGTAGTCGAAGGCGTGCGCGGTCAGGCGGCGCAGCGCCTCGGCCGGCGCGAACGCGTCGAGATCGAGCTTCGCCTCCACCGTGCGAATACGCCGGTAGGCCTCCTCGAGCACCGCGACGTAGAGCCCTTCCTTGCCGCCGAAGTAGTAGTAGATCATGCGCTTGCTGGTGCGCGTCCGCGCGGCGATCTCGTCGACGCGCGCGCCGCTATAGCCGCTGCGCGCGAACTCTCCGGTGGCTACGGCGATGATATCGCGCCTGACGCCTTGGGGATCGTGCGTGCGCGCAGGCCTGCCCGGCGGGCGCAGGCGCGCGGCGGCCACCTGCGCGCGGAGCGCGGCACGTTCGGGCGAACGGCGAGTGAACCTCAGGTTCATTGCAGCGACGATCGGGGCCGGTGCGCGGATCGATGGCCGCACTCTCGGCCGGATGCGGCACGATCTCAAGCCCGTCGTGGACGAATGCCGCACGTCGCGTCCGAGAAGCGTCATGGGTACCATTCGAGAAACGAAACGCAAATCTACCGCGCCCGTGACATCCGACGTTGCAGCGAGTACGCACGGGGTTCCCGGAGCCCTAATGGATTGAGCCGTGCTGACCGTCGCGATCTCGATTATCGATGTGCTCGGAACGCTGGCATTCGCGTTGAGCGGCGCCCTCTTGGGCGTGCGCAAGCGTTTCGACCTGTTCGGCATCCTGTTTCTGTCGTTCGTCGCGGGGATCACGGGCGGCCTGATGCGCGACGTCCTGATCGGCGCCCTGCCCCCGGCGGCCATCGCGAACGTTCACTATTCGCTGATCGCGATCGCCGCGGGCCTGATCACGTTCTTCTGGTACCGGTCCGTCGCCGCGTGGGCGCGCCTGATCCTGCTGGTCGATGCCGTCGGTCTGGCCATGTTCTCGGTTGCCGGCGCCCAGAAGGCGATCGAATTCGGAATCAATCCGCCGATGGCCGCGCTGCTGGGCATGCTCACGGGGATCGGCGGCGGCATGGCGCGCGACATCCTCGCGGGCGAGATTCCCTTCGTCCTGCAACGCGATCTCTATGCCATCGCGGCGCTTGCCGGCGCTGCCATCGTGTCCGGCGGCCACGTCCTCGCCGTCCCGTCGCTGTACGCGCTGCTCATGGGCGCGGCAGCCTGTATCTTGCTCCGCGTCATGGCGATCTATCGCGGCTGGAAACTGCCGACGCGCACGGAAGCGGACGACGGCCCCGGATGATGCCGATCGTGCCCTGTGCGGCGCGCAGCGCAACCAGGGCGCCGGGTTCGGGGGCAAGCGCGCGGTCGGCGATCCGAGGTCGGCCTCGAACGCCGATGGGCAACGGGCGATGGCCTCGCCCTCGCTCCTTCGGATGCGCCGGCATCGTCTTGGTGCGACGCGAACGCGATCATTCGGCAATGGTGCCCAGGGACGGATTTGCACCGCCGACACGCGGATTCTCAGTCCAACGCTGCGCAGCCTAAATCAAAGGCTTAGGACGCTTGTGTTGCAACCTTGTCGCAGTCAGCTCCGGCTCACGGCGGCGCCGGCCCACTGTCCGAATTAAACCCTCGGGACCACCGTTTCATGGGGTGCGTCGAAGGTTGTCGTATGCAATCCCTCTACGCGGCGACCAGTAGTACACCCCCCGGTCCGGTGGGGACATGCATACGTTCATACGCATTTCGCAATCTCG
>JAEULD010000200.1 GCA_016792765.1 Candidatus Odyssella sp. | reverse complement strand
TGGATATCGCGATCTGTATCGACCGCGTCGAGCAGGCGTCGACGCTCGCGATTCGCCGCGTGCAGCGCAAATGGGCGGGCCTGCGCAGCTTCGTGAAGGACAAGACGCCGGTGGCCGGCTTCGCGCCCGAGGCGCCGGGCTTTTTCTGGCTGGCCGGGCAGGGCGGCTACGGCATCATGACGAGCCCGGCGATGGGCCGCGTCGCCGCCGCGCTCGCGCAAGGCAAGCCGCTGCCGGCGGATATCGCCGCCCACGGCATCGTCCCCGCCGATCTCGCGCCTGCGCGTCTTGCCTGACGGGGCCCGGGGCATCGACGCATACGTGCGTTCCTGCCGATCGCTCGATAGGCTCGTCTTTCGAAGAGCCGCTGTGCGACGAAAACCTGCGCAGGGTGTTCGATCCCCGACCCGCGCAGCCATTTGGCCGGCCAAACACCGAACGTCGTTCGATTTTCCACCTTGACGCCCCGTTCGGCGCAAGCTCACGATCCCCGGCGACGGCGCGGCCGCGCGCCGCCAGTGCGAGGAAGGGAACCATGAAACGGATCGCAGCAGTGACGCTGGTGCTGGGCTTGGTGCTGGCGGCCTCGGGCCGTGCCGGTGCCGCCGACCCGCCGGTCATCCGCATCGGCTGGAGCGTGCCGGCGCAGACCCAGCACTACGTGATGATGAAGAAGCCGGGCATCCTCAAGCACTACGGGAAAGCCTACAAGGCCGACTGGGTGAATTTTCCGGGTTCGGTCGCGATCATCCAGGCGATCGCCTCCAAGAACCTCGACGCAGGCGGCATCTCGATCGTGCCGCTCGCGCGCACGATCGAACAAAAGGCGGCGAATTTGAAGATCGTCGCCGACATGATGAGCGAGCGGAAGGGCGGTTTCCAGACCACCTGGGTGACGCTCGAAAGCTCCGGCATCAAGACCATCGCCGACCTGAAAGGGAAGACGATGGGCGTCGCCGGCTACGGCAGTACCACCGATCTGCTTGCTCGCGCGATCCTCCGGAAGAACGGCATCGATCCGGACCGCGACGTCAAGCGCGTCGAGGTGCCGTTTCCGGTGATGGAATCGGCGATGCGGAAAGGGGATATCGTTGCCGGGGAGTTGGCGCAGCCCTTCTACGCCAACGCCAAGGCGCGTGGAGGAATTCGCGAGCTGTTCACCGCGCAAGAGGTGCTGCCGGTGCTGCCTCTGCTCGTCGAAGCGTTCACCGCCGAGTTCATGGCCGCCCATCCGCAGGCGGTGAAGGCGTTCCTCGAAGATTACGTGACCGCGCTCGATTTCGCGCGCGATCCCAAGAACCGCGATGAAGTCGTCGGCATCGTCGCCGAAGTGAGCAAGCTGCCGCGCGACGTGCTCGCGACGTTCCTGCTCACGCCGCAGGACTACTTCATGAGCCCCGACGCGATGCCCGACGTCGAGGCGATACAAAAGACGCTCGACTTCCTCAAAGAAGGCGGCGTGCTCAAGACGCAGCTCGACGCCAAGTCGATGGTGGATGTGAGCCTGCATCCGAGGGCGAAACGCTGAACGTGGCTGCCTCCGCGGCCAAGATCGTCGTCCGCGGTCTCGCCAAGGAATTCGCCGACCGCACAACAGGGCGGGCCGTTCCCGCGATCGGCGGCCTCGATCTCGACGTGCTCGCGCGCGAGTTCGTGTGCCTGCTCGGCCCGTCCGGCTGCGGGAAGAGCACGCTCCTTTACGTCCTCGGCGGTTTCGTGTCGGCTACGGCCGGAACGGTGCTGATCGACGGCAAGCCCGTCGGCCCGCCGGGCCCCGATCGCGGAATCATCTTCCAGGAATACGCGCTTTTTCCCTGGCTCACCGTGCTCGACAACGTCATGTACGGCATTCGCGGCGCCGCGAGCCCCGCGGAGCGGCGCGCGCGGGCCGAAGCGCTCATCGCCAAGGTTCATCTCAACGGCTTCGAGGGCCACTATCCGCGCCATCTTTCGGGCGGCATGAAGCAGCGCGTCGCGATCGCGCGCACTCTCGCCCACGATCCCGATATCCTTCTCGCCGACGAGCCGTTCGGCGCGCTGGACACCCAGACGCGCACGCTCATGCAGGAAGAGCTGCTGCGCATCTGGGAGGCCGATCGCAAGACCATCCTGTTCGTCACGCATAGCGTCGAGGAGGCGGTGATCCTCGCCGACCGTGTCGTCGTGATGACCGCGCGGCCGGGCCGGATCAAGGCCGACATCGCCGTGCCGCTGCCGCGCCCCCGCGACTACGACGCGCTCGTGCGCGATCCGGTGGCGATCGAGCTTCGCGCCGAGCTGTGGCGGCTCGTGAAGGAGGAAGTCGTGCGCGCGCGGGGAGCCGGGTGAACGGCGCCGAGGAAGCGGCGGGCAAGCGCCGCGCCGCCCGCATCGGCGGCGCCACCATCGTGATCGCGGTCCTCGCGCTCTGGGAGGGCGTTTCCGCGGGCGGCTTCGTCGACGAGCAGGTGCTGCCGCGCGTCACCGTCGTGGCCGCGGCCTGGTGGGAGCTTCTGCTGAGCGGGGAGCTTCCGGCGCAGGTCGCCTCTTCCCTCGGCCGCCAGGCCGCGGGCTTCTCGATCGCCGTCGTGGTCGGCGTCGTGCTCGGCATCGCGATGGCGCGCTACCGCGCGATCGACGACTTCGCCGGCCCGCTCATCACGATGATACTGCCGATCCCCAAGGCGGCGCTGATTCCGCTGGTCATGCTCTGGTTCGGCATCGGCGACGTCGCGAAGACGATCGTCGTCTTCCTCGGCACCATCCTTCCGGTCGTGGTGAGCGCCTATCACGCGGCCGGCAGCGTGGATCAGGTCTTCCTCTGGTCGGCGCGCTCGATGGGCGACAACGAGGCGCAGCTCCTGCGCCGCGTCGTCCTGCGCGCCGCGCTGCCCGAGATCATGTCGGGCATCCGCATGGGGCTGATCATCTCGCTCATCGTGCTGGTCGGCGCCGAGATGCTCGCGGGGCGCGGCGGCATCGGTTGGCTTGTGTTCTATACGCTCGACACCGGCGCCTACCGGGTCACCTACGCCGCGATGCTGACGATCGCCGCCATCGGCTTCGCCTACGATAGGCTGTTTCTCGCGATCAGCAGGCGGCTCCTCCACTGGGTGGAGCAAGAATGAGCGCGGCCGCCGCACGCCCGGCCTGGCGCGCGCTCTTGCGCCTGCGGCGCGGCTACTCGGTGCTGCTCGTGCTCGCGGCCTGGGAAACCGCCTCGCGCGCGGGGGCCGTCAACACGTTCTTGCTGCCGCCCGCCTCGGAAGTGCTGGTCAATCTCTGGAACCTCGCCACCGAGGGCCGGCTCCTGTTCCACCTCGCCGAGAGCCTGTTGCGCGTGGCGGCCGGGTTGGGTCTGGCCGTCGCGGCCGGCATCCCGCTCGGCCTGTGGAAGGCGCGCAGCCGGCTCGCCGACGCGGTCCTCGATCCGGTCATGGCGTTCTGGTTCCCGGTGCCGAAGGTGGGGCTGATCCCGCTGGCGCTGCTGTTCTTCGGATTCGCTCACGGCTCCAAGATCGCGCTGGTCTTCGCCGACGCTCTCCTGCCGCTGGTGGTGGCCACCTATCACGGCGCGCTTCACACCGACCGGCGCCTGATCTGGTCGGCGCGCGCGATGGGCGATTCCGAACGGCGCATTCTCTGGCGCGTCGTCCTTCCGGCGGCGCTGCCCCAGATCTTCACCGGCCTGCGCCTGGCCGTGACCGTATCGCTGCTGGTCGTCTTCCTCGCCGAGATGGTGGCTTCGAGCAGCGGTCTCGGTCACGTGATGATCTACGCGCTGCGAACCCTCGAGACCAAAGACGTGTTCTCGGCGCTGGTCACGATCTCGCTGATCGCGTTTCTCGCCGACTGGCTGGTGATCCAGGCGCGCCGCCGCGTGCTCGTCTGGCACGCCTGAACGGCCCTAGATCAGCAGCCCCACCACCGCCGCGGTGAGACAGGTCGTCATGAGGCCGGCGAGGATCGAGCGCGGACCGAGCTCCACGATCTCGGCGCGGCGTTCGGGCGTGAGGGTCGCCATGCCGCCGATCATGATGCCGAGCGACCCGAGATTGGCGAAGCCGCACAGCGCGTAGACGAGGATCAGCTTGCTCCGGTCCGACAG
>JAEULD010000192.1 GCA_016792765.1 Candidatus Odyssella sp. | reverse complement strand
CCCTTGAGTTTTCCTCATAGGGATCCCGATGTCCCGACGCCTGCCTTCGCTCAACGCGCTGCGCGCCTTCGAGGCCGCGGCGCGCCATCTGAGCCTGACCAAGGCCGCCGGCGAGCTTTCCGTCACGCCCGGCGCGCTCAGCCACCAGATCAAGGCGCTCGAGGCGCGGCTCGGCGCGAAGCTGTTCCAGCGCACCGCGCGCGGCCTCGCCTTCACCGATCTCGGCCGCGACTACCTGCCGGTCGTGCGCGACGCGTTCGACCGCCTCGCCGCGGGCACCGAGACGCTGTTCGGCGCCGCGCAGGCGGCGACGCTCACCGTCAGCGTCTCGCCGAACTTCGCGCAGAAATGGCTGGTGCCGCGGCTCGGACGCTTCGCGGCGGCCCATCCTGCGGTCGAGCTCCGCATCGCGGCCTCGACGGAGCACGTCGATTTCGCCGCCAGCGACGTCGATCTCGCGGTGCGCCACGGCGACGGCAACTGGCCCGGCCTGGCCGTGGCGAAACTCGCCGACGAGCACGTGATCCCGGTGGCGAGCCCGCGCCTTGCCGGCGGCAAGCCGCCCCTCAAGCGTCCGCGCGACCTCAAATCGCACACGCTGCTCCATGCGCCGGGCCCCGTCGACTGGCGCAGTTGGGCCGCGGCGGCCGGACTCCCGGACCTCGACGTGCGCCGCGGCCCGCGGCTCGACCAGGCGAGCCTGGCGATCGAGGCGGCCGTGGACGGCGTCGGCGTGGCGCTCGCGCGCACCGCGCTCGCCGCGCTCGATCTCGCGGCCGGCCGCCTCGTGCAGCCGTTCGGCCCGGCGCTCGCCGCGCCGTTCGCCTATTACATCGTGTGTCCGGCGCCGGTCGCGAACCGGCCGAAAATCCGCACGTTCCGCGAATGGGCGCTCGCCGAGGCGGCGGACGATGCGAAGAAGCTCGCGAAGCTGGGGATCGGGAAGTAGGCGCCCGACACCGCAGCGCGTCATCCTGAGCGCAGCGAAGGATCTCTCGACGCAAACCCACGATCGCGGATAGAGATCCTTCGCTTCGCTCAGGATGACGGCAGGGGGTTACTCCGGCTTGAACGTCATCTTGTGCACGATGAGATCCTGCCGCGGCTTGGCGAGGCGGATCTTGAGCGCCCATTCGCCGTGCATGTTGAGCGCGATGCGGAACCTGTATTCGCCGGGCTTGCCGGTCGCCTCGGCCTTCACCGGCTTGATGTTGTGCGCCATCGGCATCGACGGCATGTCGGCGCCGACCACGATCCCGGCGCCCTGGATCGGGTGGCCGGTCAGCTTGCCCTTCAGCATCAGCAGGCAATCGTATTGCATCGTCTGCCCGACGCGCGTGCAGGTAACGCCGGCGTCCATGCGCTCCTGCGCGGCGGCGGGGGACGCCGCAAGCGCCAGCAGAGCGGCGGCAATCGAAACGCTTTTCCGGTTCATGGCTTTCGCTCCGGTCGTACCCCCAGGTAAGCCTCGCGCAAGCCGGGATCGCGCGCAAGGTGCGAAGCCGCGCCCTGCTTCACGATCCGCCCGCCTTCGAGCACGTAGGCGCGATCGGCCAACGCCAGCGCTTCGGCGACGTTCTGCTCCACGAGCAGGATCGTCGCCCCCTCGCGCTTCAGGCGCGCCAGCAGCGCGAACACGGCGCGCGTCATCACCGGCGCGAGACCGAGCGCCGGCTCGTCGAGCAGCAGCAGCTTCGGCGCCGCCATCAGCCCGCGCGCGAGCGCCAGCATCTGGGCCTCGCCGCCCGAGAGCGCGGCTCCCGGCTCGTCGAGCCTTTCGCGGAGATCGGGAAAGATCGCCAACACGCGCTCGATCTCCGCCGCGGCGTCGAAGGCTCCGGCGCGCGCATAGGCGCCGAGCCTGAGATTGTCGCGCACCGAGAGCGTGCCGACGATCATGCGCCCCTCGGGCACGTAGGCGATGCCGCGCGCCAAGGTGCGGTGCGCCGGCGCCCCGGCGATGTCGGCGCCGTCGAAGCGGATCGTTCCCCGCTCCGGCCGCTCCTGGCCGGCGACCGTCTTCAGGATCGAGCTCTTGCCGGCCCCGTTGGCGCCGACGAGCGCCACGACCTCGCCGGCGCGCACCTCGAGGCTTACGCCCTGCACCGCGCGGATGCGGCCATAGCTCAGGTGCAGGTCGCGGATCTCAAGCATCGCCGCGGTCCCGGCCGAAATAGACCTCCATCACCTTGGCGTCGTTCAGCACCTCGCCCGGCGCGCCCTCGGCGATCTTGCGGCCGAAGTCGAGCACCGCGATGCGCGGGCACAGCCTGGCCACGAGATCGAGCTTGTGCTCGACGACGACGAGCGCGGTTTCGGCCGGCACGAGGCGCGCGACGAGGTCGCCCATCTCCTGCGTCTCGGCCGGCGTCATGCCGCCGGCCGGCTCGTCGAGCAGCAGAACCTTCGGCTCGCGGGCGAGCGCGCGGGCCAGCTCGACGCGGCGCTGCTGCGGCAGCGGCAAGGCCGAAACCGGCGTATCGCGCCAGGCCGCGAGGCCGAGCGCCGCGAGCAGGTCCTCGACGCGCGCGGCGCGCGGCGCCGGCAGGGTGTGCTGCGCGAGCCACACGTTCTCGCGCACGGTCATGTGCGCGACGAGGCGGAGGTTCTGGAAGGTACGCGCGATACCGAGCCGCGCGAAGCGATGCGCGGGGCGCCCGTCGATGCGCGCGCCGCCGAGCCGGATCGCGCCGGCATCGGGTGCCAACACGCCGGAGATGAGATTGAGCACCGTCGTCTTGCCCGAGCCGTTGGGGCCGATGAGGCCGAGCCGCGCGCCGGCGGGCACGTCGAGATCGAGCTCCTTCACCGCCTCGAGGCCGCCGAAGCGGCGCGACACGCACTCAAGCCGGAGCATGGCGCCGCCTGCGCAGGCGCGCGCCGAGCCAGCGCAGCCGCGTCTCGTCGAGGATGCCGCGCGGCATGAACACCAGCAGCAGGGCCACGAGCCCGCCGAACACGATCATGCGGTAGCCCTGGAACACGCGCACCGATTCGAGCAGGCCGAC
>JAEULD010000180.1 GCA_016792765.1 Candidatus Odyssella sp. | reverse complement strand
TCCTTGATCGCGACCTTGCGGCCGATCGCGGTTTCTTCGGCGAGATAGGTGATGCCGAAGCCGCCCGCGCCCAGCACGCGCAGGATGCGATAGCCGTCGAACGTGTGCCCGATCGGAAGCGCGTGGATGTTGGTGTCCGACAACGGTCTCTCGCGCCCGGCCCGCGGCAAATCCCTGCCGGCGAAGATAGAACGCGGCGGCCGCGCGCTCAACGCGCATTTGCCGGGCGGATCGCCATAACCGCGGCGTCGCGCGGGGTGCGCGGCCGGTTCGCTTGACCCTCCCCGAGGCGCCACCTATGTTCCGCGCGCGTTCGAGGCCGCCCGCCGCCGCGGCCCCTCCGCGCCAGCCCTTGGGGCACGATCGCGTAGCTCAGCGGTAGAGCATCTGACTTTTAATCAGAGGGTCCCGGGTTCGATCCCCGGCGCGATCACCACATCGAGGCGCTTGCCGCAATCCGAGAGTCCGCCTCGGCGCGCGCCATTCCGGCGCATGTCCGCGCGCGCCGCCGCGGGGTCAGCCGGTGACGCCCAATTCGCGCGGCGTTCCCACCAGGCATTCGGCGCCGTTTTTCCGCACGACCATGAAATCGGAATACATGCAGCCGACGTCCGGCTTCCATTTCGGATCGAAGATGTCGAGGTTGTTGCCGAACGTCATGCCTTCCTCGAGCACGAAATCGCCGATGCGGTGCCCGTTCAGCGCGTTGCCGCCGTAGCCCGGCATGTAGATGACGGTCGGGAACTCCGGCGAGCCGAGGCCCATCGCGTGGAAGCCGAGCTCGACGAAATCGTAGCCCGCCTTGTGGCAGGGCTTGCGGATCGCCTCCCAGGCCTCGCGCAGCGTCACGCCGGCGCGCAGCACCTCCTTGCTCACGTCGAGGCACTCCACGCACACCTTGAAGATGTCGAGCAATTGCCGCGGCGGCTTCCTGCCGACGTAGACGGTGTATTCGGTGTGGCAGAGATAGCCGCCGTATTTCGTGTGCCACTCGGCCACGATGATGTCGTTCTCGGCGAGCGGGCGCAGCGAGGGCACCTGCGGCTGGTCGAGCCCGTGCAGCAGGTGCCAGAGCTCGGTCGGCGGATGGTCGATCGGCCCCGAGGCGAACAGGTTGAAGATGTTGGGCTCGCCGCCGTTCGCGATCTGGGTCCGGATCATCTCGGCGAAGACTTCCGCCTCGGTGACGCCCGGCCGCGCCGTGTTCACGACCGCGTCGACGACCTTTCGCGCGATCTTGCCGGCCTGGCGCAGCATCCCGATCTCTTCCTCGCTCTTGACGAGGCGCATCTGCTCGATCAGCCAGCTCGCATCGACGAGTTCGGCATTGGGCAGCTCCCGCTTGAGCTGTTCCACCTCGCCGTGGAGCAGGGTCGGCACGGTCTGGATCGTCGAGCTGTAGCCGACGAGGCCGATCCGCGAGCGCTCCAGGCCGCGGCTCCGCAGCTCGGCGCAGATCTCGGGCAGCCCGCGGAACGGACGGATGTCGCTCACCCACTCCTGCGTCGAGTGCAGGAAGTTGTACGGGCGGTTCATGTGCGCGACCGAGTTCCACACCACCGGCGGCCGGTCGACGAAGAACGCGCCGTAGAGCGAGATCTTCGAGGCGACCTGGAACACGTAGCGGATGTTCGCGATCCCCATGTCCCAGTAGATGTCGTTGCCGAGGAACAGCAGCGCGTCGAACCGGCCGAGCAGCATGCGCTTGCGGAGCCGGTCCCAGCGGCGGTCGCGCTCGGCGAGCGAAAGCTGCGGCAGGTACCGCATCGGCACCTTGGTGGGCTTGGCGCCCTCGGGCAGCGGATGCGGCGGATGCAGCGGGTTCATCCTGGGCGCGGTCGCGGGCTCGAGCTGTGCGTCGGGGTTCACGGCGGTTGCTCCCTCAGGCCTTGGCCAATTCCTGCGCCGCGCGCGGCATGACGTGCTGCGCGAAGACGCGCATCGATCGTTCGGCGGCGGCGAGCGGCATGACCGACGGATTGACGTGCAGCGACGCGATCTCGAACCCGCCGACCTTGCGGTAGTAGTCGATCAACATCTCGAGAATGTCGGCCGGCGTGCCGACCCAGGCCAGGCCCTTCTCGCGCTGCTGATCGAAGGTCTCCTGCTTCAATTGCGCGATCATCTTGTCGTAGCCGGGATAGTCCTTCGTGCTCGTGCCGGCGAGCCAGCCGGCCGCCGCAGCGACGAGGCCCTCGAGGTGCCCGCTGATCGGGCCGCGCGCGGCCTCGATCGCCTCGCTCCGGTCCGGCGCGCAGCACATCAGGAACGAATTCATGACGGTGCCGTTGCCCGCATGGCCCGCCGAGCGCCACGCCTCGCGATAGAGGCCGAGCAGCTCGCGCATGCGCTTGGCCTCGAGCGGGATGGCCATGAGGCCGTAGCCTTTGCGCCCCGCCTCTTCGAACGACTGCGGCGTGCCGATCGCGGCGACGTAGAACGGCGGGCGCGGCGTCTGCGTCGGCCGCGGCAGCGAGGTGACGTTGCGGAAGCGGTGGAATTTTCCCTCGTGCGAGACGTTCTCGCGCTCGAGCAGCAGCCGCACCTGCTCCATGCCCTCGGTGAACCGCTCGCGGCTCTCGTCGATGCTCACGCCGAAGCGCTCGAATTCGTGGGGCAGGAACGCGCGCGCGAAGCCGACGTCGAGGCGCCCGCCGCTGATCGCGTCGAGCATGCCGATCTCGCCGGCCAGCTTGAGCGGGTTGTTGAACGCCGGCAGCACGGCGCCGGTCACGAGGCGGGCCTTCCGCGTCACGGAGGCCGCCGCCGCGAGCAGCACGATCGGGTTGGGGCTGTAGCCGCCATAGGGCTCGAAGTAATGCTCGACTTCGCGCACATGCGTGTAGCCGAGCCCGTCGCAGAGCGACGCCAGGTGGAGCACCTCGGAAAAGTGCTGCCGTGCGCTGCGCTGTTCGGGCGACAGGCACGGAAAGAAGTTCAGGCCGAATTGCATGCCGCGCTATTCCTCCCCCATGGGCGCCGTTTCGGCGCATGTCGATTCCGCGCGCGTGACCGGCGCGCTCCGGTTCGGCGCCGCGGCCCCCGCTACTGTATCATCCGTCCGGCACCCGGCCCTCTCCAATGCGCGCCATCGCCGCCTACGGATGGATGAGGCCGCTGGCGTTCGCGATGATGAAGCGCTCGCGGCGCGCGAGGAAGTCGCCCGCCACCGACGCGGTCGCCTCCGGCCGGTCGGCGTCGATCGCGTCGCCGGCGTCGTAGACGAGCACGTAGTGGCTGCCGCGCACGCGCGCGCGGTACGGGC
>JAEULD010000157.1 GCA_016792765.1 Candidatus Odyssella sp. | reverse complement strand
GCGCGGTATTATCCGGCAACGGCGCTGATAACAATACCTCGCACTGGCGCCATGGGGCAGCGCTGCTATGGATTCCACCGAGCTTCTTGACGGCCCGGCCACGGGCCGCTTTGGGCGCGCGGGATCGGCCGCGATCGTCGGCATCGGGTGCCTTTTCCCCGGCGGCGTGCGCGGGCCGGCGCAATTCTGGGATTTTCTGTGCGCCAGGCGCACCGGAATCCGCGAGGTTCCCGCGGACCGCTGGAACGCCGACGCATTCTACGATCCCAACCCCGCCGCGATCGGCAAGGCCCGCACCAAGTGGGGCGGCTTCCTCGACGACGTCGCTTCGTTCGACGCGGATTTCTTCCGGATTTCGCCGCGCGAAGCCGAATCGATGGATCCGCAGCAAAGGCTGCTGCTGCACGCCGCCTGGGAGGCGCTCGAGGATGCCGGCATCGCGCCCGAGAAACTCGCGGGTTCCGACACCGGCGTGTTCGTCGGCGTTTCGATCAACGATTTCGCCAATATCAGCCGCCGCAATACCGTCAGCGACAACGTCCATGCCGGAACCGGCGGCTCTCTGAGCATCGTCGCGAACCGGCTCTCGCACCGGTTCGATCTCCACGGCCCGAGCATGGCGGTGGACACGGCCTGCTCCTCGTCGCTGGTCGCGCTCGACCTCGCCTGCCGGAGCCTCGACCGCGGCACCTGCGGGGTCGCGCTCGCCGCCGGCGTCAACCTGATGCTGGACCCGGCGGTTTCGATCCTGTTCAGCAAGGCGAACATGATGTCGCCGAGCGGCAAGTGCTACAGCTTCGATTCGCGCGCCGACGGCTATGTGCGCGGCGAAGGCATCGGCGTCGTCGTATTGAAGCCGCTGGCGCGCGCGCTGGCCGACGGCGACCGGATCTACGCGGCGATCCGCGCGACCGCCGTCAATCAGGACGGCCAGACCTCGACGATCACGGTGCCGAGCGCCGAGGCGCAGAGCGCGCTGCTGCGGCAGGCGCTCGACGACGCCGCGCTGCGGCCGGTAGACGTCACCTTCGTCGAGGCGCACGGTACCGGCACCCCGGTCGGCGATCCCATCGAGGCGCACGCCATCGGCACGGTCTTCGGCAAGGGCCGCGGCGACGGCCGGCGCGTCCTGATCGGCGCGGTCAAGAGCGCAATCGGACATCTCGAATCGGCGGCCGGCATCGCCGGCGTCATCAAGGCGGCCCTTTGCATCCGGCACGGCGCGGTTCCGCCGAACTACAATTTCGAGAAGCCCAATCCGAACATCCCGGTCGACGAGCTCGGCATCGCGTTCCCGACGGCGATCACGCGCTGGTCTCCGGACGGCAAGCGCATCGCCGCCGTCAATTCGTTCGGCTTCGGCGGCACCAACGCGTGCGCGATTCTCGAAGACTTCGCCGGACCCGAGCCGGCCGCGCAGCCGCGGCCGGCCGCAGCGCCACGCGAGCAGATCGTGCCGCTTTCGGCCGCGACCGAGTCGGCCCTGCGCAGCTCCGCCGCCGCCGTGGCGCGTGCGCTCGGCGAAGCCGGGGACGCGGCCGCCCTCGGCGACGTCGCGGGAACCCTCGCGCTGCGGCGCGGCCACCTCGCGCACCGTCTCGCCGTCGTCGCGTCGTCGGCCGCCGAACTGGCCGGCGCTTGCTCGGAATTCGGCCGGTCCGGCGCCGAGCCGGCGCCGGAACAGGGCAAGCCGCCCCGCATCGCCGCGGGCCAGCCTTTGGAGGACCGCCGCGTCGTTTTCGTGTTCGCCGGCCAGGGCGGGCAGTTCGCCGGCATGGGCCGCACGCTGCTGGCGGAGGACGCGGTGTTCCGCGCCGAGGTCGAGCGCTTCGACCGGTGCTACCGGAAGATTTCGGGCGAGTCCGTCGTCGACATCCTGCTCGCCGACGCGGATCGCTCGCGGATCGATCTCACGATCGCGTCGCAGCCGGCGATCTTCGCGCTGCAGATCGGGCTCGTCGCGCGCTGGCGCGAATGGGGCGTGGTTCCCGACGCGGTGATGGGGCACAGCTTCGGCGAGACCGCCGCCGCCTATACGGCCGGCGCCATCGCGCTCGAGGACGCCGCCCGCATCGTCTACCATCGCGCGCGGCTTTCCAGCCGCGGCTCGGGACACGGCGCGATCTACGCGATCGGAAAGTCTCCCGCCGCCGTCGAGAAGCTGTTCGCCGAGCACGGCGAGTACGCGCTCGATATCGCCGCCATCAACGGCCCGTCGATGGTCAACGTGGCAGGACCGTCGGGCCCGCTCGAACGGCTGGCCGAGTGGCTGAAGGCGCACGAGCCCGACACGTTCTTGCGGCGCCTGCAGCTCGACTACGCGCCGCATTGCCGCCTGCTCGACGGAATCCGCGAGGAGTTCGAAGCCTCGACGGCAGGCGTCGCGACCGCCGCGCTGCGCGTGCCGATGATTTCCACCGTCGCCGGCCGCGCGCTGGGTCCGCACGAGCTGGCGGCCGACTATTGGTGGCAGAACGTCCGCCAGCCGGTGCGTTTCACCGACGGGCTGGCGGCCGCGCTGCAATCCGGCTACCGCGTGTTCCTCGAGATCGGGCCGCACACCAACATCAGCGCGCTCGCCCGCGGCTATCTCGGCGAGACCGGCAAGACCGCGGCGGTGACCTCGTCGCTCGTGCGCGGGCAGGACGATTGGGCGGCGCTGCACGCCGCCCTCGCGCGCCTCTACGTGAGCGGCGTCGCGCCGGATTGGAAGCGCGTGAACGGCGCCGACTACCGTTTCCTTCCGCTGCCGGGGCATCCGTGGCAGCCTCGGCGCTACTATCCGGGCGGGCCGCAGACCCGGGAAGAACTCCTGACGGCGCCGGTACATCCGCTGCTCGGCCGCCGCGCCGGGACGAGCGGGCGCCGCTGGCGCAACGCGATCTCGGCGAACGCGCCGGCCTATCTCGCGGACCACAAGGTCGACGGCAACGTCGTGTTCCCGGCGGCCGGCTATATCGAGATGTTTCTCGCGGCCGGGTTCGACCTGTTCGAAGGCCGCCCGTTCGAACTCGAGGATCTGTCGTTCGTGGAGGCGATGAACCTATCGGGCGAGCAGGTCGAGTCGCTCGAGACGGTCTACGAGGGCGAACGCGGCCGTATCCGCATCTTCAGCCGGTCCTCCGACGGCGAAGGCGAATGGACGCTCCGCGCGAGCGCGCGCGTGGTGCAGCGCGGCTTCGATGCGCCGGAACGCAGAGCGAAGCGCGGCGGTCGCGCCGCCGCGACCGAGTACCAGGGGCGCGAGCTTTACGGCGCGCTCGAACGCGCGACGCTCGGCTACGGCCCCGCCTTCCGACCGGTGCGCAAGGTCGCCATCAGCCCCGGCCTGATCGCGGGTAGCCTGACGGTTCCCAAGTCCATCCGCCGCTCGTTGCGGGAGTATCACCTTCATCCCGCCCTGCTCGACGGCTGCCTGCAAATCTCGATCGCGCCGGCGCTCGACCCCGAGCACATGCGCCACTGGGCCGGCAGCTCCACCTACCTGCCGGTCGGCGTCGGCCGCGTCCGGTTTCACGGCGCGCCCGGCGCCGTCGCCGCGGCGCGCCTCGAGCGCCTGTCGGCGACCCCGCAGCGGTCGATTTTCGACCTCGAGATCGCGGACGCGAACGGCAATCCGATCGCCACCCTCGAACGGTTCTCGACGCGGGCGGTCTCGATCGGCCAATCGCGGCCCGACGAAAGCGGTGCGCGGCTCGGCTGCTATCGCGAGAGCTGGACGGAGAACGCGCTGCCGCGCGGCGCCGGCGCCGGCGCGAGCCGCGAACAGGCGAAGCAGGTGTGGCTGGCCTTCGCCGGCGGCGACGAGACGGGCAAGGCGCTGATCGCCGGCCTGCGGCGCCGCGGCGCGCGGTGCATCGAGGTCGCAGCCGGCGACGCGTTCGCGGCGCCGGCGCCCGACCGCTTCGTCGTCCGCTCGTGCGCGCGGGAAGACTACGATCGCCTGCTCGACTCGCTCGGCGACGCGGCCAGGGACCTTGCCGGCGTCCTCCACCTTTGGCCGCTCGTCCGCCGCGATGGCGCAGACGTCATGGCGCGCCAGGACGACGGTACCGCGAGCGCGCTGCTGCTCGCCCAGGCGCTGCTGGCGCGCGACGGCATCCGCGCGCGCCTCTGGTTCGTCACCGCGGGCGCGCAGGTCGTTCCCGGCGACCGCCCCGCCGGCCCCGGCGCCCTCGCGCATGCGCCGCTCATCGGCATGGCGCGCACGATCCTCAGCGAGGGCGCCGAGCTACGCGCGTCGACGATCGACCTCGATGCGGAGCGCTCGCCGCACGCGCGACGCGCGCTGCTGCGCGAAATCCTCGCCGGCGACGTGGAAACCGAGATCGCGCTGCGCGGCGGGCGCCGCCTCGTCGCGCGCATCGAGCGGACGGAGGCGGCCGCGATCCCGGCGTTGCCGCTGGCCGACCCCGGAAGCGTTCCGTTTCGCGTCGGCATGCCGTCGGCCGGAATTCTCGCCAATCTGACGGCCTACGAAGACCGGCCGGCCGAAGCGGGGCCGGGACAAGTTGTCATCGACGTTTCCCATGTCGGGCTCAATTTCCGCGACGTGATGGCGGCGACCGGCCTCCTGCCGGCCGACGCCGAGCCGGATTCGCCGACCGACGCGCTGGGGCTCGAATGCGCGGGCACGGTGCGCGCGGTCGGACACGGCGTGAAGGGCCTTCGCCCGGGCATGCGCGTGATGACGCCCGCGCGCGGCTCGATGCGCTCGAGCCTCGCGGTCGACGCCGGCGCCGTCATTCCGATTCCGCCGCGCGTCGACTTCGCCGGCGCGGCCACGATCCCGTCCGCGTTCCTCACCGCCTATTACGCTCTGGTGACGGTGGCCGGCGTCAAACGCGGCGAGCGCGTGCTGATCCACAACGCCACCGGCGGCGTCGGCCTGGCGGCGATCCAGATCGCGCGCTGGCGCGGCGCCGAGATTTTCGCCACCGCCGGCAGCGACGAGAAGCGCCGCTATCTCGCCAAGCTCGGCATTCGCCACGTGATGAATTCGCGCACGCTCGATTTCGGCGAGGACGTGCGCGCGGCGACCCGCGGCGAGGGCGTCGACGTCGTGCTCAACGCCATCGCCGGCCCCGCGATCGAGCTCGGCCTTTCGCTGCTGCGGCCGATGGGGCGGTTCATCGAGATCGGCAAGCGCGACGTCTACATGGACAGCGCGATCGGCCTCAAGGCGCTGCGCCGCAACGTCTCGATGCACGTGGTGGATCTCGCCAATCTCGACGAGCGCGGGCGCGCGGTGGTGGCGGGCGTGTTCGCGGCGCTGTCGAAGCTGTTCGCGGCAGGCACGCTGAAGCCCCTGCCCGCGAAGGTTTTCCCGGCGGCCAAGGCGTCCGAGGCGTTCCAGTTCATGGGCCAGGCGCGCCACATCGGCAAGGTCGTCATCGCGATGGAGCGGACCGGGCTCGCGATCGTGAAGAACGACCAGGCGCTGGCGAGCTTCCGCGGCGACGGCGCCTATCTCGTCACCGGCGGGACGAGCGGTTTCGGCCTCGCCGTGGCGGACTGGCTGGCCGCGCGCGGCGCCGGCCGCATCGTGCTGATGAGCCGGTCGGGCGCGTCCACGCCGGATGCCAAAGCGGGCGTGGCGGCGCTGAAGCGACGCGGCACCGAAGTTCTGATCGTGCGCGGCGACGTTGCGGCGCGTGCCGACGTCGATCGCGCGGTGGCGCTGGCCGGGCGCGGCGGCAAGCCGCTGCGCGGAATCTTCCACTGCGCGATGGTGCTCGACGACGGTTTCATTCGCCAGCTCGACCTTTCGCGCCTGCGTGCCGTGCTCGGGCCCAAGCTTGCCGGCACGTGGAACCTGCACGAGGCGGCGCGCGCCGCCCCGCTCGATCACTTCGTGCTGTTCTCGTCGGTGGCCGCGATGCTGGGCTCGGTCGGCCAAGCCAACTACGTCGCGGCGAACGCGTATCTCGACGCCTTCGCGCGCTGGCGCCGCGCCGCCGGCCTGCCGGCCCTGTCGGTGAACTGGGGGCCGATCGGCGGCACCGGCGTCGTGCACAGGAACCGCGCGCTGGCGCGCTACATGACGAGCCTGGGGATGCCGCCGGTCGACGTCGTCGACGCGGTGCGCGGACTCGGCCTTCTGCTCAACAAGGACGTCGCCTCGGTGGCCTACATGAAGGCCAATTGGGGCCTCGTCGCGCGCGCCAATCCCCAGCTCAAGGCCGTGCCGCGGCTCGCCGACCTCGCGCAAAGCGACGGCGCGGCCTCCGGCGGCGGGCGCTTCCGCGCCGACGTGCTGAACGCGCCCGAAGCGGCGCGGCCGGCGATGGTCACGAAGTACCTCGCGCAGCATATCGGCAAGGTGCTGCGGGTGGATCCGGCCAAGCTCGACCCCGACCGCGTGCTGAGCGAGTTCGGCCTCGATTCGCTGACCTCGTTCGAGCTCAAGAACCGCATCGAGGGCGAGCTCGCGATCAGCCTTCCGGTCAATCGCTTCCTGCAGCGGCCGACGCTGGCCGGCCTGGCGTCGGCCATCCTCGATCACCTCGGGGCGGGCGGCGACGGTATGCCCGCGGCCGCTTCGGCGATCGAGGGCGGTGCACGGTCGGACGATTATCCGCTCACGTTCCAGCAGGAAGCGATCTGGCGCGTGGTGCGCAATGCGCCGGCCGGCGCCACCGCGCTGCGCAATCTGGAGATCGTGCAAGTCGTCGGCGTGCGCCCCGGCATCGACGTGTCGCGCCTTCGCCAGGTGTTCGGCGGCCTCGTCGCGAAGCACTCGATCCTCAGGACCGTATATCCGGCCGCCAACGGCGCCCCTACGGTTCGCGTGCTCGACGAGCATCCGCTCGGCCTCGAAGTCTACGACACGGCGTCGCTCGACGAAGCGGCGTTTCGCGACCTGCTCGACCTGCGCGCGTGGGAGCCCTTCGACCTCGAACGCGGCCCGCTCTTCCGGCTCGAAGTCTTCCGCCGCCCGCAGGGGCGCGACGTGCTGCTCGTCCGCTTGCATCATATGATCGTCGACGGCTGGTCGATGGAGCAGCTCCTGCGCGACCTCATCACGGGCTACCTCGGAATCGCGGCGGAGGAGCCGGACGCGGGCGCGATGCTGGATTTCAGCGCGTTCGCGCGCGCCGACCGCGCCCTGCCCGCGACACCGGAGGGACAGCGCGCGGTCGCCGACTGGCGCGAACAGTTCGCGGCACCGGGCGCGCTCGTGCCGCTGCCGCTCGACCGTCCCCGCGCCGCCGGGCCGATCCGCCGCGGCGGGCGCATCGACTTCGCGTGGGACGAATCGTTCGCGCGGCGCGTGGCGGCCTTCGCCGGCGCGTCGAGCGCGTCGGTCTATGCGACGCTGCTCGCGGCGTTCAAGGCTTGGCTCCACGCGGAGTCGCGCGCCGCCGATATCCCGGTGTGGTATTGCAACGCCAATCGCGCGGACCGGCGCCTAGCGGCCCTCGTCGGCTGGGTGGAGAAACTGTCCGTCGACCGGTTCGTCCTCGATCCGGCGGAGAGTTTCGCCGCCCTGCTGCGGCGCCAAACGGCCAGCTTGCAGGCTTCGCTGGCCCGCGAGCGGGTGGCGCATCACGCGGCCGAATCGATCGACCGCAAGCCCGACGCCGCGGTCCGCGGCGCCGTCGCGACGGCGCTCGACCAGTTCGAATTCACGATGCGCCGGCCCGAGAGCGTCGACGACATGGGCCTCGCGACGCTGTTCCATCGGCCCGGCTCGCGGTTGAGCCTCGTCGGCATCGATGTCGAAAGCATCCCCATGCGCAATGAGGGTTGCGATCGCGACATCGTGGTCTACGTCCAGGATTACGCAGGCGAGATCTTCGGCGAGTTCCGCTACAACGCCGACGTCTTCGACGGGAAGACGGCGGAGGAAATGCTGGCGCGCTACCGCCGCTGCATCGAGCTGTCGATCGAGCGCCCGGACCGGTCCCTCGCCGAAATTGCGGACGCTTTGGGCCGCATCCCGGCGCGGACCCCGGCGCCGGAGGCGGCACGATGACACGGGCGGTTTCCGAGTTGGCAGACGACGCCCCGGATAGCGCAGCGGATGCTTCTTCCCTGCCCTTGTCCTCGTCGATCGCCGCCGATACCACCGGCGAGGCGGTGAAGCTTGTGTGCCGGGCGATTCTCGATCAGGGGATCGAATACCGGTCGTCGGCACAGTCGATGAACGCGCACAAGCGGATTCGCGAAATCTTCAATTGCGCGGTGGCCGTGCGCGCGCCCGCGCGTCGCGTGCCCCGGCTCTCCGGCGGCGTGCTGGCATTCTCGCCGGGCCTCGCGGCGGCGCGGTTCCTCTATCTCCTGTCGGGTTCCGATTCGTATCCGCAGATCGCGTTCTACACGAACGGGGCCTCGCGTTTTGCCGTGGGCGGGGAAAGCCTGCCGGGTTCCGCCTATGGCGCGCGACTGTTCGGGCCGCAGGAGAACGCGTTCGAGCATGCCGCGCGCACGCTGATGCAGCGCCCCAACACCAAGCGCGCCTCCATCCCGATATTTCAGCCGCACGATGCGGCCGCGGCGTTGGCGACGCCCGATCTGCCCTGCGCGTTCGGACTCCATTTCCTGGTGCGCGACGCGGGCATGATCTCGTCGGCCACGATGCGCGCCAACGACGCCTTCAAGCTCCTGGCCTACAACCTGTTCGAGTTCTCGTTGCTCGGCGAATGCATGGCGGCCCGGGTGGGCGCCGCCCACGCCGCGCACGTCCATACCAGCGTCTCCATGCACCTCCGCGACGACGGCATCGCCGGCGCGGCGCGCCTTGCGCCTTGCCGCGTCGCGGACCGCGCAACCCCCCGCGTGCTGGCCTTCGACGAGAGCGTGCGCGAAGCGGTCCGCACGGCCGAACAGGGGCTTCGCGCGCTCGGACGCGCTCCCCGGCCAGACCGCGTGTTGGCCCTGGTGCCGAAACGGCTCGAGACCGGGCCGTGGCGCGACCTGCTCTTGGCCGCCGCGCTGGCCAGCGCCGCCGCCGAGGGCAGCGGCGAACCCGCCGCGGAAATGATGGGGGCCGCCATCGCCGCCGAAATGGATGCGCTGCCGCTGACGGCGTGCGAGATCGCGCGCCAGCTCGGCACGCCCGACTAGCGCCGCGCCACCGCGGGCCGCGGCCGAAACCGCGGGCTCAGCGCAGCCAGTTCAGCGACGTCTGCTCGAAGTCGAGCAAGGCCAGGTTTTGCCGGAAGCGGTAGTTCTCCCACAGCAGTTCGGTGATCTTGCCGGTCTGATGGTTTTCCATCACCAGGCGGTGCGGGCGCCAGTAGCGGTCGAGATAGCGCCGGAACTCGCCGACTTCGAGCGTCTTCAAATGAAAATTCTTGCGGTCGAAAAAGGCGATCCTGATCGTCCGGTATTCCTGCGTGTCGATCCAGACCAGGTGACGGACATACATCGAATCGTCGTCGCGCGGCCGGCGCTCGACGACGAAGCATCGGAGGGCGCCGCAGGCGTCTTCGCGGTCGAACCGGAACGTGTACTTCTCGATCTGGGCGTCGCGCATGTCCTCGTAGGAGAACTCGCTGCCCATGAACGAGCCCGACTTGCCGCTGCCGCTGATGCGCTTCACCCGCTTGATCTCGGGCAAGTAGAGCCATTGGTCGTCGTCCCTGTCGACGTAGGAATGCGTGAGAAGCGCCGTACCGTCGACGTCCGGTGGCGAACGGAAGAACAACAAAGTGCGGCCGCCGCCGGTGCCCCGCCCCGCTTCGAGCGAGCGCAGCTCCATGCGCCGCACGCTGGCGTTGCCCTGCCGGTCGCGCAGGATCATCCGGGCTTCGGCAACGCTGTCGCCCCACCCCTGGTTGCGCCGCTCCGCCTCGCGAACGACGGCCAGGCCCTTCGCCTGGTCCGATTCGGCCGCCGCGTCGCGGGGCGCTCCCGCGAGCAAGACGGTCAAGCAAGCGGCAGCCAACCCCGCTGCGTGGCCCGCCAGGCTGCGGCGGCGGTGGGCAGGAACGAAGAACTGCAATGGTCTCTCCCGGGGGGGCTCCGTTGCACGAAAGCCGCACTCGCGGAAACAATTCAGGCAACGCATCGCGGTCGATTGATTGCCGCCGCTTTTTTAGTAAATTCTCTACTAATGCAAGGGGGGCGACGATGACCATCGAGGGGAAATTGGCACGGCCGCTGCTTGCGGCCGCGGTGGCGGCTGCCGGCTCCATTTCCGCGGCGGGCGCGCAGACGCCGTTGTGGCAGGGCCTCAACGTTTCGGTCGAGGGCGCGCCACAGCTTCTGACGACGTTCCCGAAGAACGTCTTCGCGCAGGAGATCACGGTTCCCGTTCCCGGCTTCACGCCGGTCACCGCGATCGACCGGCGCCTCGCGCCCGATTTCGGCGGGACCGTGAAGTTCAATTTCGAGAACCGCTTCGGGCCCTGGGATCTCGGCGTCGCCTATCGCGGCAACTACAGCGGGCGGATTCAGGACCGCTCGGATCTCACGGTCACGGTCGCGCCGACGACGGTCACGGTTCCGGTCTATCCGGGGGTCATCGTCGGTCCCGGCGGCATCCCGATTCCGATCGCCGGCATTCGCGCCACGTCGGAGTCGCAGCAAGTCGTCCACACCGCCGATCTCGAGCTCGGCCATAGCCTCAGCTATCCCTGGGGCGAGCTGCGCGTGTTCGGCGGCGCGCGTTTCGCGCATTACTCGACCCAGCTGCTGACCCGCTATTCCAACCTCGGCCTCGCCGAATTCGAGGTGGAGCGCAACACGCGCTATTGGGGCGTCGGCCCGCGGCTCGGCGTCGGCGCGACGGTTCCGTTGAGCTCGAGCTGGTGGGTGCACGGCAGCTTCGCCGGCGCGGTGCTGTTCGGCAACCGCAGGACGACCGAGAACGCCGGCGTGACGCCGATCGTCGGCCCGACCGTCTCGAGCGGCCAGGCCAACAATGGCGGCCGCACGGCGTTCAGCATGGACGCCGAGATCGCGCTCAGCTACCTGATGCGCGGCGGCTGGTACGCCACGATCGGGTACAGTGCCCAGTCCTATTTGGGCGTCGCCGACTCGCGCCGTATCGACCCGCTTTCCTCGGTCCTGGCGCTGGCGCCGGTGACGACCGGCACGAGCGCCGGCGCGATCCTGAGCCATGGCCCGTTCATCAAGATCGGCTGGCGCCCCGGACTTTACAACCAGCCCGGCTCCGGCCCCGGGCCGCACAACCTGCCGCGCGGCACGGTCGCGGTCGAAGGGCGCTTCTTCCCGCTCGGCCCCGCGCATGCCGGCCAGCGCCCGCAGGACATCTCGTTCTGGGGCGAGGCCGAGTGGGGCGTCGATCTCGCGGACCGCAGCCGCATCTCGGTGAAACCGTTCTTCCGCTACGACACCGTCGACGACCGGCGCACGCATTGGGATCTGCGCGAGGCCTATTGGCAGAAGGAATTCCAGGACTTCCGCCTTCGCGTGGGCGTGGCGCGCGTGTTCTGGGGCACGCTCGAATCGGCCCACCTCGTCGATATCGTCAATCAGGTAGACCAGGTCGAGGCCCCGGACATCAGCAGCCTGACCGAATACCGACTGGGCCAGCCGATGGTCCACCTGTCGGTACCGCGGAGCTGGGGCACGATCGACGCGTTCTACCTGCCGTATTCGCGCGAGCGTACCTTCCCCGGCGTCCACGGCCGGCTGCGGTCGCGTATCGCGATCGACACCGACGACACGCAGTTCGAGAGCAGCCTCGGAAACTGGTATCCGACCTTCGCGATCCGCTACAGCCATTCGATCAGCAACGTCGACTTCGGCATCTACTACTTCCACGGCACCAGCCGCGATCCGAGCTTCAAGGTCGTGACGCCGCTTCAGCTGCCGATCGTGGGCGGCCCGCCGCCCAGCGTCGTCCCGGTCTATCAGATCATCAACCAGGGCGGCATCGACGCGAGCTACACGCGCGGCCCGTGGCAGTTCAAGTTCGAGGGCCTCGTTCGCGAGGGCTTCAACAACGCGAGCGGCAAGGAAGAGACCTACGTCGCCGGCGGCCTCGGGGCGGAGTATACGTTCAAGTCGTTCTTCGAGACCGGCGCCGACGTGGGCGTGCTCGCGGAATTCCTGTGGGACAGCCGCGGCCGGCGCTCGACGACGCTGTTCGAGAACGACATGTTCGTCGGCGTGCGCGTCAACCTCAACGACAAGGACGATACCCGCGCCCTGCTCGGCTACATCCAGGACGTGCGGGATTCGGACAAGATCATCTACTTCGGCGCCAGCCGCAGGATCACCGACGCGATTCGCGTCGACTTCCAGGCGCGCTTCTTCCTCAATCCGAGCGCCGACCGCATCCTCTACGACGTGCGCAAGGACCACTACCTGCAGGTCTCACTGCAGTATCGATTCTAGCGTCGCGGCTTCGGGCCGGCGGTAACGCCGCCGGCCCGGAAGATCCGGACCGACGAGATCGGACGGTCGAGGGCGATCGCCGCGCAATAGCCGCGCCCGGCATCGAACGGGCGAAGGTCGGGTATGGCGGGCGGCCGCCCCTCACCCGCCGCGAGCGCGGCGCCGCGATACCGCGCGAAGGATTGGCTCACGTCCGCGCCCTCGGCCTTCACGGCCGCCTCGAGCAGCGTCCACAGAGCGAGAAACCGCGCGCTGCGCCGCGGCTCGTCGAGGCGCGCGAGCGCGCGCGCCGCGGCGGCACCGAACACCTCTTCGGCCAGCGCGAGACAGGCCGGCACGCGCCGCAGCCGCTCGATGTCGACGCCGACGCGCGCGCCCCGCGCCAGCGCGATCGCAAGGCGGCCGCGGGTGTGGGCGACGTTGAAATCGAGGCCGAGGCCGCCGCGAAGCGACGGCCGCCCGTTCGCGCCCCGGACCAATTGGAGCGCCGTGCCGGCGGGCAGATAGCGCGCCAGCACCCGCGCCAATGCGCGGCGCGACGACGTCGCGCGGGTCGCCCGGGCCACGATCCAGACATGGACCGCTCCCGGCGCAAGCGGCGGCGGCAGCCGCGCCGTCATCCCGAGGACCGCCTACGCTTCTCGCCGAACACCAGCAGCAAGGATGGAAGCAGGAACAGCTCCACGAGCAGGCCGAGCACGATCGTGATCGCCGCCAGCATGCCCATCTGCCGGCTGATCGAGAAACCCGAGAAGCACAGCACGACGAATCCGGAGATCAGCACGACCGAGGCGATGACCGTCGGCGCGCCGGCGGCCTGGAACGAATGGCGCGTCGCGTCTTCGGGCGAGTACTGCAGCGTCCGCCGGGCATGGAAGTATTTCGACACGAAATGCACCGTGTCGTCGACGATGATGCCGAACGTGAACGATCCCACGACCGAAACCGCGATGTTCACCTCGCCCGCCATGTAGCCCCAGAGGCCGTAGGCCATCGCGGCCGGGATCAGATTGGGCACGAGGCTCAGCAGCGCGAGCCGCGGCGTGCGCAGCACGACGAACATCGTCGCCGAGATGAGCGTCAGCCCGACGAACGTTCCGAGCAGCATCATCCGGATGTTCGCCTCGGAGATGTGCGCGTAGGCGACCGAGAGGCCGGTGCCGGTCGCGCGCATCGCCGGCGCTTCGCGCGCGAGCCACCCTTCGCCCGCGGCCGCGAGGGCCTGAATGTCGGAGGAAGAGGCGCCGCGCAGGATGACGGAGAGGAGCGTCGTGGATTTCGAGACGTCGATCTGGCTGCGAAGATCGCGCCCCTGCGGCACCGAAAGCTCGTAGAGCAGCAGCAGCTGCGCGTTCAGCCGGCGCGACTCGCCGACCGCGTAATGCTTCGGGTCGTCGCCGTTCAGATTCATGTTCAGCCGCTTCATCGTATCGGAGAACGCGACGACATGGATGACCTTGGGCTGGCTGCGGAACCATTCGGCGAAGCGGTCGACATTGCGCAGATAGGCCGGATCGGTAATCCCGTGCTGTTCGCCGGACGGAAGGGCGAAATTGATCACATGCAGGCCGCCGAGCCGCTGCTGGTAGAAATCGGTGTCGCGGCGAAAGGCGAAGCGCTCGTCGAAGTACTTGATGAAATCGTCGTCGAGCGTGATGCGGAGAACGCCGCTGCTCGTGGCCGCCGCGAGCAGACCCATGCCGACGAGCAGCTTGGTGCGATGTGCGATGGCGAGATTGGCGAAAAACGCCATCGCGGTGCCGAGTCGGTCGCGGCCGGGCCGCGCACGCGCCGACAGCAGCGCGAGCAGCGCCGGCAGCAGGGAAATGCTGAGAACGTAGCCGGCGCCCGCGCCGACCGACACCATGTTGCCGAGTTCGTTGAGCGGCGGCGAGTCCGCGAAATTGAGCGCGACGAAGCCGATCACGTCGGTGAGACTCGTGATGAACATCGCGAGATTGTTGGACTTCAGCGACGAGACCAGCGCCTGGCTCTTCTCCTGGCCGGCAGCCATGTTCTGCGACATCGTCGTGATGACGTGCGCGGCGTCGAGAATGCAGATCGTCATGATGATGAGCGGCGCGCTCGACGTGGCCCCGTTGAGCGTCGTGCCCGTGCCGATGAAGAGGCCGAGCGTGACGATCACGGCGCCGATCACGACCATCATCGTCGCGAAGACGCCCGCCAGCGAGCGCAAGCCGACCCACAGCGCCAGCAGAATCAGCCCCATCATCACCGGAATGAGCGTCACGGCGTCGGCACTGCCGGCTTCGGCGAAGGTGACGTCGGCGAGGACGCCGCCCGTCAGCCGGAACTCGAATTCGGGATGGCGCGCGGCGAACTCGGCCGCCAGCGCGCGGGAGAAACCGGCGATGTCGCGGATTTCCTGCCGGCTCTGGCGCGGCGGGATCACGAAGACGACGACGGCGGTCGTGTCGCCGCTCGGCGACACCAGGCGATGGATCAGTTCCTTGTCGGCCAGGATCGCGCGCGCGGCCTGTCCGGCGCCGGCCTCGGTCAGTCCCGACGCGCTCTTGAAAAAAGGTTCGAAAACGATCTCGTCGTCGCGCGCCCGGCTGGCCTGTGCGTTGGCGAGCGAGTCGACCCGGCTCGAGTGGGGCGTTTTCCAGGCGCGCGCGGTGAGGTCTTCGATCGTCGCGAAGCCGCGCTTCGTCAGCACCGAGCCTTGCTTCGCCGCGACGACGAAAACGACGGTGTTCGCCGCGGTAAACATGCGCTCCATGCGGTCGAGCGCGAGTTTCTGCGGGTTGTTCTCGCCGAAGAAGACGCGGCTGTCCGGGTCGAACGACAGGTTGCGGATGCCGAACCCGCATGCGAGGATCGCGACCGCGGCGAGCGCGACGACGATCACGGGATGGCGGACGACCCAGTTGAAGTAGGCGGTGGACCACGCCTCGTAGGCTCGCATCCCGCAGCATTCCCCGCGTTTCGGCGCCGAAACTACAGGGCTGATTTCGCGTTGCCTAGGGATGCCGGACGAAGGCGCGGGCCCGTCGCGCGGTCTTGCGGATAGGCGGAACGGAATGACCGCGCAGTCGGCGCCACGAGCTCCCGTTCCGCGAATATTCTTTTCGGCCGAATTGGAGGATACGGCGTCGGAGGCGAACGCGCTGGCCATCGGCCCGTCCACGAATCTCCTCTGCCTGACCGCCAGCGGCTCGCGCGTGCTCGAACTGCTGGTGGAGGGACCGCGGCGCGCGCTGGCGATCGATTGGAATCCGGCCCAAACCGCGTTGGCCGAGCTCAAGGTTGCGGGCATCCGCGACCTCGATCGGGAGCCCTATCTCGGGTTTATCGGCGTCCTCGCCGCCGCCGACCGGCTCAAGACCTACGGCCGCCTGCGCGGATCGCTGTCGGCGGCCGCCCGCGCATACTGGGATGCCCGCCCCAAGGTCGTCGCGTCCGGCATCCAGTATTGCGGCGTCTACGAGCGCTGCTTCCGGCTCTGCGGCGCGCTGGGCGGCATGCTGATGAAGCGCGATCGCGAGCGGCTGTTTTCGGCGCCCGACGTCGCGGCGCAGCTCCGCGTCTGGCGCGAACGCTGGGCGCGCGGCGGATTCAGGCTGTTCATGCGCCTCGTCGCCTCGCGCAGCGCGTGGCGGATCGCCGGCGATCCCGGCGTGAAATTCATTCCGCCCGGCGTATCGCCGGCGAAGTATTTCCTGGAGCGCCTGGATCGCGCCGCCGCCTCGGTTCTGTTCCGCGATTGCCCCGCGGCATGGCTGCTGTTCTTCGGCCGATATCCCGCCGAGGGGCCGCTGCCGCGGCACATGCAGCCGAACGAATTCGAGCGGCTGAAGGCCCTCTTGCCGCGCCTCGAACTCCGCACGATCGGGCTCGAGGCGTTCCTCGCCTCCCCCGAGGCGTCCCGCTTCGACGCGTGGTCGCTTTCGGATTTCTCGTCCTACGCGACGCACGCGCAGCACGCGGCGATCTGGCGGCAGCTCGCGCGTGTCCTGCCGCCGGGCGCCGCGGTGTGCGAGCGTCGCTTTCTCGTGAAGTTCGAGCCCGAAGGCATCGCGCCGCTGAAGCTCGACCGCGCGCTGGCCGCCGCGCTGGACGCGGCCGACCGCAGCTTCGTCTACGATTTCAACGTTGCGCGGAGCGCGCCGGCCCCGGCCGCCGGCGCCTGAAGCCGCCGCGGCTCCCTGCTTCGCGCCGGGCCGGCTTCAGCGCGGCCGGTCCCAATTCGTCTTGTTGGCGTCGGTTCCGGCCACCGAATAGAGGGCGCCGGGCGCGTTGCGCGTCTTCTGGAATTCCTCGAGCGTCTGGCCGCGCATGGCCGCGTAGATGTGGAGATTGGACACGCCGATCACGGCGCCGAGCTTCTCGAGCATGAAGAAGATCGCGCCGTAATGGATGAGTCCGCGCCAGTCGCGGCGGCGGATGAGGTCGCGCTCCTGCTCGGTGAGGCCGGCCGCGGCGAAGGCGCCCTCGGGGTCGGCGAGGAAGCGGGCGCGATGCGACGGCTCGATCAGCGCGTGCAGGAACTTGTTGATGCGGTAGCCCTTGACGCTGCGCTCGAGCGTGAACGGATAGGTGCCGGCCAGGGCTTCGGCCCCGGCGAGCTGGCGGCCGACGTGGTCGCGGTAGCGCGCGGAATCCGCGCCCGACGCCGGCTCCGCCTCGTTCTCGTAGATCGCGGTGGCGATGCCCGTCATCGAGGGCAGGTAGTAGCTCTGGTGCAGCTTCCTCACCCGCGCCGACAGCGCGCCGCGCATCACGAGCCACATGATGACCTCGGCGCCTTCCATGCCGCCGAGCGCCGCGTATTCGGCGTGCGTCATGTTCGCGAGGCGCTCGGGGTCGTTTTCGAACAGCTCGAGGAATCGTCGATCCCACTCCGTGTTGTTGAAGCCGGCGCGTTCGCCGTGCACCTGGTGCGAGAGGCCGCCGGTGGCGGCGATCGCCACCGCGATATCCTCCGGATAGCTCTCGATCGCGCGCCGCAGCGATTGGCCGAGGCGGTAGCAGCGCCGCGCCGATGGGATCGGGAACTGCAGGACGCCGATCTGCAGCGGCACGATCGGGATGGGCCACGCCGGTTCGTGCGGCATCAGCATGCACATCGGCGAGAAGCAGCCGTGATCGAGCGGCTTGTCCTGGAAGAACGACATGTCGAATTCGTCGGCCACCAGCGAGGCGCCGATGTGTTGGGCGAGGCGCGAATGGCCGCGCAGCGGCGGAAGATCGCGCGGCCCGCCGCCCTCGTCGGCCGGAGCGTAGATTTCGCCGATGCCGAGCGCGAAGGCGGAGTAGTGATCGAAGAAGAACGACGTGATGTGGTCGTTGAAGATGAAGAACAGCGCATCGGGCTTGCGCGTCTCGAGCCAAGACCGCACCGGCGCGAATCCCTCGAAGATCGGCGCCCAGACCGGATCGTTCCGCTTGTTCTTGTCGAAGGCGAAACCGATCGTGGGCGTGTGCGATGCGGCGATGCCGCCGATGATGCGCGCCATGCAGTCCTCTCCCGTAGCCCGTGACACCGCTCCGCAACGGGTGGCGTCCGGTGGGTTTCACGTCGTGGCCGCGCGGCTTCGCGGCCGTTCGTCAGGTGGCGAACCTTACATGCGCGGCGGCCATACGCCAGCCCGCGGGAAGGCGCCCCGGTGCGGCTGCGGCCGCCGCCGCGTTCTTGGGCGCAAGAGTTGCAATCGCCATGCCATCCGGCCGGCACGCGCGCGAATTGGCGGCGCGCGGCACCGCCGCTGGTCAGCCGGCGCCAAACCGGGTAGTCGCGACCGGGCGGAATTCATCCGTCGCAGGGGAGAACCGGCGATGATCGTCGCGATCGATGCCGCGGGCGCGGTGCGGCTCGAGCAGCCGCTCGATTTCAAGCGCTTCCATGTGGAGATCGCCGCACCCAGGACCGAGCTGGCGGCGCTGCGCAGGGCGTTCGCATCCTGCGGCGCGATCGAGGACGAGGCGCACGCCTGGGTCGATGCGGACGCGTTGCGGCGCTGGCCCGGCCTCGCCGGCAACGCCGAATACGCGACCGGGCTCGGCCAGATGCTCGACTATGCGGCGCGCAAAGGCTGGATGAGCCCGGACGGCAAGCGCGTGCGCGCCCACATCGTCTGGGCCGGCGGCACGACCTGAGCGCCGCGCCGGCCTAGACGACCGGCTTCGGCAGGCCGCCGAGGTGGCCGAACAGCCGGACGAACTGGCCGAAGCGCTTGCGGCGATAGGCGTCGGCATCGACGCCGCGCCAGTCGTAGTAGCCCTGCCCTTCGCGCAGCCCGCGCTTGCCCTCTTTCATCAGCACGTCGAGCTCGGGCGGCGGCGCATGGCGCGGCGAATTCAGCGCCTTCGCCATGTAGTGGCAGCCGTAGAAGGCGATATCGAGGCCGCCGTAATCGATGAATTCGATCGGCCCCATCACCGAATAGCGCGGGCCGAAGCCGGTACGCACGGCCTTGTCGATCTCTTCCGCCGACGCGACGCCCTCGTGCACCATGCGCGCCGATTCGGCGAGCAGCAGCGCCTGCAGGCGCGGGATGATGTAGCCCGGCGACGCGCCGCAGATCACCGGAACCTTGCCCACCGCCTCCAGTATCGCGACGAGGCGCCGCGTCACCGCTGCGTCGGTGGACGGACTCGGACTGATCTCGACCAGCGGGATCAGGAAGGCGGGATTGAGAAAATGCGCGTTCAGGAACCGCTCGGGCCGCGTCACGTGGCGCTGCAGCTCGGTGACGAGCATCGTCGACGTGGTCGAGGCGATGATCGCCTCGGGCGCCAGCGCGCTCAGGCGGGCGAGCGCGCCGGCCTTGTCTTCGATGCGCTCCGGCACGCCCTCCCACACCAGTTCGACATCCGCCAGCGCCGCGGCGGCGTCTGCGGCGGGCACGGCGCGGATCCGCGCCATGATCGCCGGCACCAGCGCTGCGTCGAAGACGCCCTCGCCCGCCAGCGCGCGGAGGTTGCTCTCGATTTCCGCCTTCGCCTCGGCGGCCAGGCGCGCGAAATCCGCGCCGCTGCGCGGCTTCAAGTCGATCAGCGCCACCGGGTGGCCGCCATAGGCGAAAACCTGCGCGATGCCGCGCCCCATGCGGCCGGCGCCGATGGCGGCGATCGGCCTGCGGACGCCGCTCATGCCGCGAGCCCTTCGTGCAAGTGCTTCCGGAGGCCGGCCCTGTCGAAGGCGGCAAGGCCGAGACCGTCGAGCGTGCGGCCGGTCTTGCGGAAATCGCGGCCGTTGATGGCCGAGCCGAGCGCGAGCAGGCCGCGCGCGACCGGCGCCGCCACGCCCGCGTAGTCGGCGCAGGAGACGAGGAAGGCCAGGCCCAACTCCGTGTCCTCGAGCATGTAGCGGTGGCGCGTGAGATCGATCTTCTCGCGCCAGTCGCCGCTGTCGGTGAGCTTCTTGTGCGAACGCCGGCCATACATCCATTCGGGCCCGTCGGCGCGGTAGTGGTCGGCGAGCGGGAAGTGATAGCCACCGTAGCCGAGCGCCTCGCGCACCGCGATGCGCTCCGCGTCGAGCGCGTCGGTCACGCGCCGGATCGAGGGCTGCGTGCCCTCGTTGTGGATGTCCCATTTCTCGAAATGCTCGAGCGGGCCCGCGTTGAGCAGGATCAGCGGCGGATGGATGATCGGGCCGGCGTTCATCAGCGCGCCGTCGAGCGCATCGTCGCGCGGCTCGACGGCGGGAAACGCGGCCTTGATGACGGCCAGAGCGCGGTCGCGGTCCTTGGCCGGGAAAACGCCGGTCGGCAGCCGCGTCGCCCGCACGCTGATCGCCACTTCGGCCGGCCCGTGCTTGCGGCACAGCCACGGCAGCGTGCCGGTTTCGGCCGCGGCGACGGCGGCGCGGTTGCCCGCCGCGCGCATCGCCTTGACCAGCAGGTAGCTGCCCATCGTGCCCGGCGGCAGGAACACGACCTGCCCGTCGGACAGCAGCGGCGCGAGCGCGCCGAACAGGCCGGCCTGCGCGGTGGCCGGCAGCGGGATCACGATCAGCGCCGCGCCGCGCACGGCCTCGGCGAGATCGAGGGTCGGCCGCGAAATGCGCACGTCGCGGCGCCCGTCCGCGTCCTTGACGGTGACGGCACCGCGCTCGAGCACCGGTTTGAACCCGGCCGCATCGCGCCGCCAGAAGCGCACCGCGTGACCCGCGGCGCTCAGATCGGCCGCGGCGGCATAGCAGCCGTGGCCACCGCCCAGAACTGCGATCTCCATGAATCTGCCGCTCCCTCTTCGGCAAGCGAGGCATTACTTCATCGAACCCGGAAGTTAAAGTGCCATCGCGGGCAGCCCCTGCTGCGGCCCGTCGATATCCGCGTCGCGTAACGCGGTGCCGCGCGCCCCGAGACGCAAGGCTGGCCCGCTTCAAAACCGATGGAGCCTTTGTTGCCGATCGTCACCCGCAATTCCCGCATCGCGGTCGTCATCGGCGGGGGCCCCGCCGGCCTGATCGCGGCCGAGACGCTGGCCGCGGCGCGAGCCGGCATCGAGGTGACGGTGTACGACCGCATGGCCACGATCGGCCGCAAATTCCTGATCGCCGGCCGCGGCGGGCTCAACCTCACGCACAGCGAGCCGCTCCCCGGCTTCCTCGCGCGCTATCGCGGCGCGGCGCCGGCGCTCGTTCGCGCCATCGAGGCGTTTCCGCCCGAGGCCCTGCGCGCATGGTGCGAGGGCCTCGGCCAGCCGACCTTCGTGGGCTCGAGCGGGCGCGTGTTTCCCAAGGCGATGAAGGCCTCGCCGCTGCTGCGCGCATGGCGCGCGCGGCTCGCCGAACTCGGCGTGCGGTTCGTGCTGCGCCGGCGCTGGACCGGGTGGACCGACGACGGCGCGCTGGTTTTCGAGGGACCGGGCGGCGACAGCGCGGCGATTCGCGCGGACGCGACGATCCTCGCGCTGGGCGGCGCGAGCTGGCCGCGGCTCGGCTCCGACGGCGGCTGGGCCGCCATCTTGCGCGCCCGCGGCATCGCAGTGGCGCCGCTGCGGCCGGCGAATTGCGGGTTCGCAGTCGAATGGTCGGAGCATCTGCGAGCGCGCTTCGCCGGGGCGCCGCTGAAGCGCATCGCGCTGTCGTTCGGCGGCGAGAGCGTGCGCGGCGAGGCGACGATCAGCGCGCGCGGCATCGAGGGCGGCGCTGTTTACGCGCTCGCCGCGCCGATCCGCGAGGCGCTGGCCGACGGGCGCGACGCGACGGTTCGCGTCGATCTGCGCCCGGATCTCTCCGACGCAGAGGCGGCGCGCCGCCTCGCGGCCCCGCGCAAGAAGCAGTCGCTGGCGAATTTCCTGCGCAAGACGCTCGGGCTCGCCCCGGCGGCGATCGCGCTGCTGCACGAGACGAAGGGCGCCGGCCTGCCCGCCGATCCCGCGGCGCTGGCGCAGCGCGTCAAATCGGTGGCGCTGCGCGTCACCGCGCCGTTTCCGATCGACCGCGCGATCTCGACCGCCGGCGGCATCGCGTTCGCCGAGCTCGACGAGGCGCTGATGCTGCGCAGGCTGCCCGGCGTATTCGCAGCCGGCGAGATGCTCGATTGGGAGGCGCCCACCGGCGGCTATCTGCTGCAGGCCTGTTTCGCGACGGGCATCCGGGCCGCGGAGGGCGCGCTCGGCTGGATCGGACAGCGCCCTGCGGCCTGAGCCCGGAGCGGGGCCCGCGCGTCACAGGATATCGTCGTAGGCGCAAAACCCGCGCAGATGCGCCGCGTCGGCGATGACCACGTTGCGGCCGCGCCCGGTCACGCCCTCGGCCGCAAGCTGCGCAAAGGCGCGCGAGAAGCTTTCCGGCGTCATGCCGAGGCGGCCGGCCATGAGCTTGCGCTCCTCCGGCAGCAGCACGTTGCCGCCGTGCCCGCCCGAGAGATCGAGCAGATAGGCCGCAAGGCGCTGCGGCGCCGTGCGCAGCTTCAGATCCTTGATCTGGCGGATCAGCAGCCGCCAGTGCCGCGCGAGTTCCCTCACCAGCGCCGCATTGAGCGCCGGATCGCGCGCCAGCACGTCGCGGAAGTGCTCGGCCGGGATCATCAGGATGCGCGCATCCTGGAGCACGCGCGTCGACATCAGATAAGGCAGGTCGAGAATCACGGCCGGCGCGATGAAGACGTCGCCGCGCCGGAAGAACTCGATCACCGCCTCGTCGCCCTCGGCGCTGCGGCCAGTGAGGGCCACGCGCCCCGAGAGAAGGATGTAGAGGAATTCGGGCTGGTCGCCCTGCTGGAACAGCACCGCGCCCGCCGGCAGATTCTGGACGAAGGCGGTGTAGGTGAGACGGTCGATCGCAGTCGCGGGCAGATCCGAGAACAGCGGCGTCGACTTCAGCAACGCGCGATCGTCCGACCGCATGATTCCCCCCGTCTCCCGGCCAGTTTGACTTTTGTCAAGCCTATACGCCGCTTCGATCAAGATCACCGCGAAAATAGAGGCGAACCTGCGTCCAATATTGATTTAGATCAACATTCGCAACGCCCGCCTTCGACGAGATGCAGTGCAGCAAAAGTCGGGAGGCGGGCAATGAACGGTACGGCCGTAGTTCCCAGCGCGGGCGAGCAGAACCGGGCGCTCTGGCTGAGCACCGTCGCGTTCACGGTGTGCTTCGCGGTCTGGACGATTTTCTCGATCATCGGCATCCAGATCAAAAAGGACCTCGGCCTGAACGATACCCAGTTCGGCCTCCTCGTCGGAACGCCGATCCTGACCGGTTCGCTGATCCGCCTCGTGCTCGGCATCTGGACCGACCAATATGGCGGCCGCGTCGTCTTCTCGGGGGTGATGGCGTCGGGTGCGATCGCGACGGTGCTGCTCACCTTCGCTTACGACTATCCCACCTTCCTTCTGGCGGCGCTCGGCGTCGGCATCGCCGGCGGCTCGTTCGCGGTCGGCATCGCCTACGTGTCGCGCTGGTATCCCAAGGGCAAGCAGGGCACGGCGCTCGGCATCTTCGGCGTCGGCAACGTCGGCGCGGCGGTGACCAAGTTCCTGGCGCCGTTCGTCCTCGTCGCCTTCGGCTGGAAGACGGTGGCGCTGGTCTGGGCCGCCGCGCTGATGGTGATGGCGATCCTGTTCTTCCTGTTCGCGAAGGACGACCCGCAGCTCGCGGAGCGCAAGCGCCTCGGCGTCAAGCCCGAATCCTTCGCCTCGCAGATGGCGCCGCTCAAGAACCTCCAGGTCTGGCGGTTCTCGCTCTACTACTTCTTCGTGTTCGGCGCGTTCGTGGCGCTGTCGCTCTGGCTCCCGCGCTACTTCATCGGCGTGTACGGCGTCGACATCGCCACCGCCGGCATGCTCGGCGCCGCCTATTCGATCCCGGGCAGCATCTTCCGCGCGATGGGCGGCATGATGAGCGACAAGTTCGGCGCTCGCCGGGTCATGTACTGGACCTTCATCGCCTCGGTGGTCGCCACCTTCCTGCTGTCCTACCCGGCCACGACCTACACCGTGGCGGGCATTCGCGGCCCCATCACGTTCACGATGGCGC
>JAEULD010000156.1 GCA_016792765.1 Candidatus Odyssella sp. | reverse complement strand
GGCCTTTCCGATGGACGCGCCGTTTCCGCTGCTGCCGGATTCGACGACGGGAACGCAGACCTACGCCAAGATCATGTATGCGAAGGCGCAGCGCGAGGGCCTGACGCTGCGCGACATCCACGACCTGTTCGCGATGTCGCGTGGCTACCTGCTCGCGGTCGGGACGCCGCCGCAGGTTGCCGACGTGATCGAAGAATGGGTGGCGAGCCGCGCCTGCGACGGCTTCATGCTGACGCCGGCCTTTTTCCCCGGCGAGTTCGAGGTGTTTTGCGACCTCGTCGTGCCCGAGTTGCAGCGGCGCGGCCTTTTCCGGAGAGACTACGCCGGCACCACGCTGCGCAGCCATTTCGGCCTGCCGGTGCCGGGGAACAGGTTCGCCCGCTGAAGGCTCCCACGTCGGCTGCGCTTTTCCGACCGGCGCCGTGGCGCAACGCGCTCTTTCTCCGGCGCACCTCGCCGGTCCGCTTGCGCGGCGCCGTGGCTACCGCCGCAGCTTCGCCAGCAGGTCGTCGAGCTGCTCGAGCGTCTTGTAGCGGATCGTGACGTCGCCGGCTTCGCCCCTGGTCTTGATCTGTACGACGAGACCCAGGCGTTCGGAGACGTCGTGCTCGAGTTCGACGAGATCGGGCGAGCGCCCGCTGCCGCGGCCGCCATCGCGGTTGCCCGCGCCCTTCCTGTCGAGCGCCGCCCAGCCGCCTTCGCGGACTTTCTGCGCGAGCGCCTCGGTTTCGCGCACCGAGAGCCCGGCCGCGGCCACGCGCTCGGCGAGGCGCTCGGCCTCGTCGAGCCCCACGAGCGGGCGCGCATGGCCGGCAGTGAGCCGCCCGTCGTCGAGCATCGCCTGCACCAGCGCCGGCAGCGTCAGCAACCGCAGCGTGTTGGCGACGTGCGAGCGCGACTTGCCGACGATCTCGGCGACGTCTTCCTGCGTGCGGCGGAAATCGTCCATCATGCGCCGATAGCCGCGCGCCTCTTCGATCGCGGTGAGATCCTGGCGCTGGAGGTTCTCGACCAGCGCCACTTCCAGCGTGTCGCGATCGGCGAGGTCGCGCACCAGCGCCGGAATCTCGTGGAGCTGCGCCTGCTGCGCCGCGCGCCAGCGCCGCTCGCCGGCGACGATCTCGTAGTGGCCGGGCTCGCCGGACACCGGCCGCACGAGCACCGGCTGGAGAACGCCTTTTTCGCGGATCGATTTCGCGAGCGCCGCCACCTCCGTTTCGTCGAAGCGCTTGCGCGGCTGATACTTGCCGGGACGGATGTTCGCGATCGGGAGGGCCAGCGGCGCGCGGCCGGCCGGCGCGGCTTCGCGCGCGTCGTCGGCCGCCGTTTCGCGCTCGGCGCCGAGCAGGGCTTCGAGGCCGCGGCCGAGGCCGCGGCGGATCGGGGACTTTCCGGTCATGCCGCCTGCTGTTCGATGGACGCCAACACGCGCTCGCGGCGGATCACCTCGCCGGCGAGATGGACATAGGCCTGGCTGCCGGCGCAATGCAGATCGTAGAGCAGCACCGGCTTGCCGAACGACGGCGCCTCTGAGACGCGCACGTTTCGCGGGATCACGGTCTCGTACACCTTGTTGCCGAAGAAGCGCCGCGCATCGTCGGCGACCGCGGTCGACAGCGTGTTGCGCTTGTCGAACATCGTCAGCACCACGCCCTGCACTTCCAACTTTTGGTTGAAATTGTTCTTGACGCGCTCGATCGTGCGGATCAGGTGGCTGATGCCCTCGAGCGCGTAGTATTCGCATTGCAGCGGAACCAGCACCGCTTCGGCCGCGGTCAACGCGTTGAGCGTCAGCAGGCCGAGCGAGGGCGGGCAATCGATCAGCACGAAATCCCACGCGCCGCATTGCCCTTCGATCGCGTCGCGCAACCGGTATTCGCGGCGCTCGAGGCCGACGAGCTCGATTTCGGCGCCGGCGAGATCGACCGTGGTCGGGATGATGTCGAGGCCGGGCACGATCGTCTTCTGCGCGGTTTCGGCCAGCGTGGCCGCGCCGACCAGCAGATCGTAGGCGTTGTAGCGATCGCCCTTGGGCGGCAGGCCGAGCCCGGTCGTGGCGTTCGCCTGCGGATCGAGATCGACGATGAGGACGGCCTGGCCGACGGCGGCGAGCGCCGTCGCGAGATTGATCGTCGTCGTCGTCTTGCCGACGCCGCCCTTCTGGTTCGCGATCGCCAGGATACGGCCGCGGCGGGCGCCGGTCTCGGCTTGAGGAGGGGCGGGGAGCGGAGTTTCGGCGTGAGCAACCGAGCCAGCTTCAGCGGCGCCGGATACGCCCGGCGCGCCGCTCGGTGTGTCCATCGCGGGCTCGATGGGCGGCTTCGGTTCGCCCGTGTCGCCGGGCTGGTCAGGGTCGGACACGGGCAACCTCCGTCAAGACGAGGATGCGACCCGCCGGGTCGGTGCGGCTAGGCACCTGTCGCACCTGCATTTTCCAACGCCGGTGCGCCTCGGTCAATTCGTGTTCGGCCGCCGCGCCCTTCGGGAAAATGCACACAGTGTGGATAGAAAGCAGCTTTTCGACCATTTCCAAGAGCTTGTCGAGAGGCGCCAGGGCGCGTGCCAAGACGACGTCTTGAGGCGGCAGATTGACCTCCTCAACTCGATTATTATGAACGATTGCAGATGCTTGCGTTGATCTTATCGCCTCGCGAAGAAAGGCTGCCTTGCGCCCATCAGGCTCGATGAGGGCAAATGCGGCAGAGCTGTTCAAGATACTGAGGATAAGTCCGGGCAGCCCCGCGCCGGTTCCAACATCGGCAACGGTCCGGACATTCTTTGGAATCAACGGCGAGATCTGGGCTGCATCGAAGATGTGGCGCCGCCAAATGTCGGCCTCGGAGCTTCGGCCGATGAGGTTGATCTGCCTGTTCCACTTGAGCAGAAGCGCGGCAAAGGCTTCCAGCCGCGCCAGTGTTTCACGTGAAACACCGGTATCGCGTTGAAACTCGGCGGGCCCGTAAGTGGCCAAGCGTGCCAAGCCTAAGCGGCGCTGCGCGCGCCCGGCGCCTTTCGGACGTGGCGAAGGAGAGCCACGAGCGCCGCCGGCGTCACACCGGAAATTCGACCGGCCGCGCCCAGCGTTGCCGGGCGTGCCGTCTTCAATTTCTGACGAACCTCCGCCGAAAGACTTCCGACCGAATCGTAGTCCAGGCTGGCGGGCAGAGCGAGCGACTCGTCGCGGCGGAAGGCGCGGATATCGGCCTCCTGCCGTTCGAGGTAGCCGCGATATCGCGCTTCGATTTCGAGCTGCTCGGCGATACCCGGTTCGATGCCGTTGAGCTCCGGCCACACCCCGGCCAACCGCTGCACGGACATGTCCGGCCGGCCCAACAGCTCGAACGCGCTCCGGGCTACGCCGTCGTGGTTCACGGTCACACCACGCTTGGCGAGTTCCGGTGGCGTCAACGTGAGGCCGCGGATCGTTCGGCGGGCCGCGTCCAGCCGCTCATGCTTGGCTCGAAAGGACTTGGCCCGGGCCGCGCCGACGCAGCCGATCTCGATGCCCGTCGGCGTCAGCCTTTGGTCGGCGTTGTCGGCGCGCAAGGTCAGCCGGTATTCGGCCCGCGAGGTGAACATGCGGTAGGGTTCCCGCGTCCCGAGCGTCACCAGGTCGTCGATCAAGACGCCGATATAGCCGTCGGCCCGGTCGAGAATGAACGGCGCGGCCGCCGAAACGGCGCGCGCGGCGTTGATACCGGCGACGATGCCTTGCGCGGCCGCTTCCTCGTAGCCGGTCGTACCGTTGATCTGACCGGCGAGAAAAAGGCGCGGAATCCGCTTGGTCTCCAGGGTCGCCGCCAGCTCCCGCGGGTCCACGAAATCGTACTCGATCGCATAGCCCGGCCGGATCATCCGCGCGCCCTCCAGACCGGGGATCGTCTTCAGCAGGTCGGCCTGGACCTCGCGCGGGAGCGAGGTCGAGATCCCGTTCGGATACACCGTATCGTCGTCGAGACCTTCCGGTTCGAGGAAAATCTGATGCCGATCGCGATCGCCAAACCGGACCACCTTGTCCTCGATCGAGGGGCAGTAGCGCGGCCCGGTGCTCTCGATCTGCCCGGAGTACATCGGCGCGCGGTGGATGTTCGCGCGAATGATCGCGTGGCTGGCTGCGGTCGTTCCGGTGATGTGGCAGGCAATCTGCGGGACGCGGATGCGGTCGGTGAGATAGGAAAAGGGCGAGGGCGGGTCGTCGCCGGGTTGAACTTCAAGCCCGGCCCAAGCGATCGTCTTCCCATCCAGCCGCGGCGGCGTTCCGGTCTTGAGGCGGCCGAGCGGAAACCCGAAACGCGCCAGCGTCCGCGACAGGCCGACGGATGGCGCTTCGCCGACTCGCCCGGCCGGGATTTTCTCTTCGCCGATATGGATGAGGCCGCGCAGGAACGTGCCCGTGGTGATGACGACGGCGCCGGCGCGGAGTTCCTCGCCGGACGTCGTGACGACCCCTGCGGCGCGGCCGGACTCATCGAGCAACAGGTCCTCGGCCGT
>JAEULD010000077.1 GCA_016792765.1 Candidatus Odyssella sp. | reverse complement strand
CGCGATCACCGCGAAGGGGTGGGGGCCGGAGAACCATCCCGATTTCCTCCATTTCTTCTTCGATGCGGGAAACGGCAGCACGATCGCGTTCTTCTATTACATCGGCACCGATCCGCGCCCCGACCTCACCGGCCCGCGCGGCTATCTCGGAAACGCACGCCACACGGCCTGGGCGGCCGCGACGCCGGCGGAGCTCACCGCCTGGCGCGATCGTCTCCGGAAGCACGGCGTGCAGGTGAGCGAGGAGATCGAGCACGAGACGATCCGCTCGATCTATTTCCGCGACCCCAACGGCTATGCGCTCGAAATCACGCTGCAGGCGCGGCCGCTGGCGGCGGCCGACGTCCGCGACGCCGAGCTGACGATCGACGCGATGTGCGAGACCTTCGGCGACAATGAGCGCAAGGCCACGATCGAAGACATGTGGCGGCGCAAGGGCGCCATGGTGCGCGCGATCATGGAGGAGGCGCGATGATGCCGAGCCTGTTCGTCCTCGACGTGCCCGAATTCGCGCCGCTGATCGCGGGGGCCGGCGCCAGCCACGCCGTGCGCCGGCGCGCCGGCTACGCGATGATCGAAGCGCCCGACCGGATCGTCGTCGAACGCGCGAAAAGCGGCCTCACGGACGCGATCTGGTTCGGCGCGCTCACCGGCGGCTACGAAGGCCGGGTCGTCGAATTCAGCGCCGAGCGCCTCGTGATCGGCAAGCCGTGAGCGCCGGCGTCGTGGAGGCGAACCGCTTCGGCGCCGCCGAAGAGCCGATGCAATACGTGCGCTCGTATCGCCCGTTCGTGCTGCGCCAGACCGTGAAATGGAGCGATTGCGACCCGGCGGGCGTGGTCTACACCGGCCGTTTCGTCGAATACGTGACCACGGCGTTCCGGGCTTTCCTCGCGCAGATTCTCGACGGCAACATCGAGGCCTATGTCGCGCGCTTCGGCGTGGATTTCCCGGCCAAGGCGATTTCGTTCGTGTTCGAATCGTCGCTGCGCCCGGACGACCGGTTCGACGTCGAGGTGCGCGTGGCCGGCATCCGCAACACGACGTTCGAGTGCGAATTCGTCGGCACGCAGGACGGCAAGCCGTGCTTCACCGCGCGCATGACGACGATCTGCGTCGTCCCCGTGGCGCGCCAAGCGATGCGCGTGCCCGACGGCCTGCGCGCGCGGCTCGAGCCGCATCTCGTCAAAGCGGCGGGGTGATGCCGGGCGGTCACGCCACGAGGCCGCCGAGATAGGTGCCGGAAACGAGCGCGGCGTATTCCTCCGGCGTCACCGGGCCGGCCGGGTCGTACCAGATGTAAGTGTAATTGATCATTCCGATCAGCATCATCGTCTGGGCCTTCAGCGTGCGGCCGTCGATCTTGCCGCGCGCGTCGCAGGCGCGGACCAGCCCGGAGAGGATCGCGACGATGTCGCGCTGCTTCCTGACGATGGCGCCGCGATCGGCGGGCTCGAGGTTTTGCAGGTCGTGCAGCAGCACGATCTGAAGGTCCTTCGAACCGGCGTTGATCAATACCATCGCGCGCACGGTGGCGCGGAAGCGCGCCTCCGCGTCGGCGCCGCGCGCCGCGGCCTTCCGCACCTCGTCGCGCAGATAGTCGAGATGCTCGCTGAGCATCTCGGCCAGGATTTTCTCCTTCGAGTCGAAATAGTGATAGAGCAGCCCGCGCGAGACGCGGTTCGCCTTGGCGAGATCGGCGATGCTCGCATTGGAATAGCCGACGCGCGCGAACAGAGCCGCCGAGCGCCGCAGGATCTCGCGGCGAATGTCGGCATAGTTCTCCGATTGCGTGCGCGCCATGCGGATGCCGCCTATTTGCGGACCTGAACGCGCTGCGCCTTCGCCTCGTAGCGGGGCAGGGTGCCTTCGGGATGGCACTCGACCGGAACCTTGAGGCCGAGCCGCCCCGAAAGCGCGCGTTCGATGATGGCGGCCAGTTCCTCGCGCGGCGCGTTGTAGGCGCGCTCGCATTCGACCGCGACGACGATGTGCTTCGGCGCCGGGCCGGGCGCGTCGACGTAGATCTGCCAGGCCTCCTTCACCGTGCCGCGCGTCGCGGCCACCACGTCTTCGATCTGCGAGGGATAGACGATCACGCCGCGCACCTTCAGCATGTCGTCGGAGCGGCCGATGATGCGGCCGATCCGCGGCATGCCCTTGCGGCCGCATTCGCAGTCGTAGGGCAGGTCGGAGACGCGCACGAGGTCGCGCGTGCGCCAGCGCACGACGGGCGAGGCCTGCTTGTCGAGCGTCGTCACGACGATTTCGCCGATCTCGCCGGGGCCGACCGGCTCGAGCGTGTCCGGATCGAGGATCTCGGTCAGGATCGTGTCCTCGTTGATCAGGTGCATCTCGTCGCGCGCGTGGCTGTGGTCGCAGGTGCTCGAGACGGTCGGTCCGCCGGCCTCGGTGGTGCCGTAGGTGTTGTAGGTCTTGAACCCGGCCGGCATCTCGGCCTCGAGTTCGTCGCGGAACGCGCGCGAGACGGATTGCCCGCCGATCACGGCGTAGCGCAGCGCCCAGTCGGACTTGGGGTCGATGCCCTTCTCGCGCGCGGTGCGGATCAGCGTGGCGAGGAACACCGGGGAGACCGACGCGAACTTCAGCTTCATGTCGCGCAGCCACTCGACGACGAGGTCGCTGCGGCCGGGGCCCACCGGAAAGTTCACCGCGCCGAGCTCGGCCAGGCCGAGGTCGAAGGCGAGGCCGCCCACCCACAGGCCGAAGCCGAAGCCGTTGTAGGCGCGGTCGCCGGCGCGCAGCCCGTGGCAATGGAGCTGGCGCGCGACCTGCTTCGCGAGCATGGCGAGGTCGGCCCGCGTGAAGCCGAACAGCACGGGCAGGCCCGTCGTCCCCGACGTGGCGCAAAAGCGCTCGACCGCCTCCACCGGCTCGGTCAGCAGCGGGAACGGATACTGGTCGCGCAGCTGCGATTTCTCGAGAAACGGCACCCGCGCCAGCGCCTGCGGGTCGGCGAGGTCGCGCGGATGCACGCCGCCCTTGCGGAAATGCGCCACCCATTCCGGCGATCGCGCGAGGCGCGCGCCGAGCGCCGCCAGCTTCCGGCGTTGGATCGCCTGGATCTCGCCGCGGTCGAGGCGCTCGATCTCGGGGTGGAGCATGGATTGGTCGGGCGGCGTCATCGCGGATCTCCCTGCTTCGGGCCGGTTGCCTCGGCCCCGTCTTGATTTCGCGGGCGGACACTATTATAAGCCGGACGATCAGTCAATTAATCGACCGCCCGCAACGCCCGTCGCCTCTCTCGCCATCGGTCTCGGCATGCAGCAAGCCCCGCGCACGAACGGACTCGGCCGCCTGATCCGCGGCGACGAGGTTCACGGCTCGCTCTATCGCGATCCGGCCGTGTTCGCCGAAGAGCTCGAGAAGATCTGGTATCGCATCTGGATCTATGTCGGGCACGAAAGCGAGGTGCCGAAGGCCGGCGATTTCGTGATGAAATCGATCGGCCCGCAGCCGGTGATCATGACCCGCGACGCGGCCGGCACGGTGCATCTGCTGCAGAACCGCTGCCCGCACCGCGGCAACCAGGTGTGCACCGAGCAGCGCGGCAATACCCGCGCGTTCTCGTGCCCGTTCCACAACTGGACCTTCGCGCTCGACGGCCGCCTCACGGCGTTCGCGTTCGCCGACGGCTACGAGGGGCGCGACATGTCGAAGCTCCGCCTCGCGCCGGTGCCGCGCGTCGCCAGCCATCGCGGCTTCGTGTTCGGCTCGTTCGCCGCCCATGGGCCGTCGCTCGCCGAGCATCTCGGCCCCGCCGCCGAGACCATCGACCGGCTGTGCGACGCCTCGCCCGAAGGCGAGGTCGAGATCACGGCCGGTTTCCTCCAGCACCGCGTGAAGTCGAACTGGAAGTTCCTGACCGAAAACGAGGTCGACGGCTATCACCCGGCCTTCGTGCATTCCTCGATCTTCGGCGTCGCCGACAGCGGCATCGGCGCGCTCTACGGCGCCAAGTCCACCGCGCTCTGCCGCGATCTCGGCAACGGCCACACCGAAATCGACCTGCGTCCCGAGTTCCGCCGCATCGGCAAGCCGCTCGGCTGGTTCGGCACGTCGCCGGAGCGGCTGCCGGATTACGTCGCGCGCATGAACCGGGCTTATGGCGAAGAAAAGGCGCGGCGCATCATGATCGACGGCACGCCGCACGTCATGATCTTTCCCAACCTGTTCATCGCCGAGATCCAGATCTTCGTGCTGCAGGCGCTCGCGGCCGACGACACGGTCCAGCACGTGACGGCGCTGCAGCTCAAGGGCGCGCCCGACATGAACCGCCGGCTGCGCCAGCAGACGATGGGCTCGGTCGGGCCGGCCGGCTTCCTGCTCGCCGACGATTCGGAAATGTACGAGCGCTCGCAGCGCGGCGTCGCGCAGCGCCAGCCCGAATGGCTGTTCATCGGGCGCGGCGCGCACCGCGAGCGCAAAGACGACAACGGCCTGCCGGTCGGCCACGTCACCGACGAGGTGCCGCAGCGCGGCATCTGGCGCCACTATCGCCGCCTGATGGAGGCCGCGCCGTGCTGATGGACGCGGATCAGGAGCAGGTGCTGCGGCAGGTCGAGCGGTTCGTCTATCGCGAGGCGCGGCTGCAAGACGAGCATCGCTACGCCGAATGGGAAGCCCTCTGGACCGACGACGGCGTCTATTGGGTGCCGGCGAACGGCGACGACATCGACCCCGAGCAGCAGATGTCGATCCTCTACGACAACCGCTCGCGCATCGCGCTGCGCGTGCGCCAGCTCCTCTCCGGCCGGCATTACAGCCAGGAGCCGCGCTCGCGCCTGCGCCACCTCGTGACCAACATCGAGATCGTGCGCCGCGACGGTCCCGAGACCGCCGTCGGCTGCAACGTCCTCGTCTTCGAATCGAACCTGCGCGGCGAGACGCTGTGGGGCGCGCGCACCGAGTATCTGCTGCGCGCCACCGGCGACGGCCTGCGCATGGCGCGCAAGACGGTGAAGCTCGTCAACAACGACAAGCCGCTCTATACGCTGTCGTTCCTGATCTGAGCAGCGCGGGGGGATCGGCGCGTGACCACGACAGTCGAAACGAAGGCGCTCATCGCGGATGGGCCGGTGCTGCTGAGCCTCGCGGGCGGCGTCGCCCATATCCGCCTCAACCGGCCGCAATCGGCGAACGGCATGAGCGTCGAGCTGCTCAAGGCGCTCTACGACGCGGTGATGCTGTGCCACGGAACGCCGGGCGTCCGCGCCGTGCTGGTCACCGGGGAAGGCAAGAATTTCTGCGCCGGCGGCGACGTGCAGGCCTTCGCCGCGCGCGGCACGGCGCTGCCGGACTACATCCGCCCGGCCACGGCGTATCTGCAGGATTCGGTGCTCTCGCTCGCGCGGCTGCAGGCGCCGGTGATCGTCGCGGTGCAGGGCTTCGCGGCGGGCGGCGGCGGCTTCGGCCTCGTCTGCGCGGCCGACCTCGTGATCGCGGCCGAGAGCGCCAAGTTCCTCGCCGGTGCCACCCGCGTCGCCATGGCGCCCGACGCCGGCGTGTCGGTCACGCTGCCGCGGCTCGTCGGCCTGCGCAAGGCCACGGAAATCCTGCTCACCAATCCGGTCATCGGCGCGGCGGAAGCGCTGCGGCTCGGCCTCGTGACGAAGGTCGTGCCCGACGCCGAGCTCCCGGGCGCGGCGGGCGCGCTGGCGGCCGAGCTGGCGCAGGGCGCGCCGCTGGCGCTGGCGGCGACGAAGCGGCTGCTGCGCGCCGGCATGGCGCTCGGCATGGAGGCGTGCCTCTCGGAAGAGGCGCGCACCGTGTCCGAACTGTCGGGCACCGCCGATGCGCGCGAGGGCCTCGCCGCCGTCATCGAGCGGCGGCGTCCCAACTTCACCGGCTCCTGAGGCGGCGGCGATGGCCGAAACCGCGGGGCCGCGCCGCGCGCTCGTCACCGGGGCCGCCAACGGCATCGGCGCCGCCATCGCGCGCCGGCTCGCGGCGCAGGGGCGGGCCGTCGTCGTCGCCGATCGCGACGCCGCCGGCGCGGACGGCGTCGCGCGGGCGATCGGCGGGCGCGCGGTGCCGCTCGACGTGACGGATTTCGCGCGCGTGCGCGCCGTGGTGGCGGAGGCGGGGCCGTTCGCGATCGTGGTCAACAACGCCGGCGTCGATCAGCACGCGTTCTTCACCGACATGGCGGAAGCGGAGTGGCGCCGCCTGATCGAGGTGAACCTGATCGCCGTCCTCGCGGTGGTGCATGCGGCCCTGCCGGCGATGCAGGCGGCGCGCTTCGGGCGCATCGTCAACATCGCGTCCGAGGCGGCGCGGCTCGGCTCCAAGGGCGGCTCGGTCTATGCCGCGGCCAAGGGCGGCGTCGTCGCGTTCACGAAGTCCATCGCGCGCGAGAATGCGCGCTATGGGATCACGGCGAACTGTATCGCACCGGGCCCGATCGATACGCCGATGCTGCAGGCCGGCATGGCCGCGGTCGGCGCTAAGCTCAAGGACGCCGTCGTCGCCGCGACCTTGATGAAGCGGCTCGGCACGCCCGACGAGGTCGCCGCCGCGGTGGCGTTCCTGGCCTCCGACGAAGCCGGCTACATCACCGGCGAAACGCTCGGCGTCTCGGGCGGCATGGGCCTCGGCGCGTGAGCGAGAGCGCGGCGGACGCGGTCATCGCGCGCATACGCGCCGTTTATGCGCGCTGGGGGCGCGCGACGGGCATCGACGAGATGCGCGGCGACTGGGAAACGCTGCATGCGCCCGATGAATCGGCGCCGCCGGCGGAGCCGGTCATGGCCAACGGCGTGGCGGCGGCCTGGATCGGCCGCGGCGGCCTGCGCCGCGACCGCGCCGTGCTGTTCTTTCACGGCGGCGGCTTCCAGATGGGCTCGATCGAGACCCATCGCGGCCTGGCCGCCGCGATCGCGGAGCGCGCCGGCTGCCGCGCGCTGTCCGTCGGCTACCGGCGCGCGCCCGAACACCGCTTCCCGGCACCGGTCGAAGACGCGCTCGCGGCGTTCGAGTGGCTCCTGGCCCAGGGCCTTGCGGCGCGGCACGTCGCGCTGGCCGGGGATTCCGCGGGCGGCGGCCTCGCCGTCGCGCTGATGCTGGCGCTGAAGGCGCGCGGCCGCGCGCTGCCGGCGGCGGCGGCGCTGATGTCGCCCTGGACCGACATGGAGGCGAGCGGCGAAAGCTTCTCGTCGCGCGCCGCGGCCGATCCGTTCCATCAGCGCGCGACGATCCAGGCGCTCGCGCGCACCTATCTCGGCCGCGGCGGCGATCCGCGCGATCCGCTCGCGTCGCCGATTCGCGGCGACCTGTCCGGCCTGCCGCCGCTGCTGATCCAGGTCGGCGAGCGCGAAACGGTGCTCGACGACGCGCGGATTCTGGCCGAACGCGCCCGGGCGGCCGGCGCGGATGCGGCGCTCGAGATCTGGCCGGGCATGTTCCACGCGTTCCAGCTCTATCCCGAGCTGGCCGAGGCGCGGGCGGCGATCGCCGCGATCGGCGCCCATCTCGCGCGCCATCTCGGGCTTCGCGACTGAGCCGGCGCCGTCAGGCCGGGCTCAGCCGGTAGCCGCTGTCTTCCAGCGCCATGTCCGTCGCGAAACCGAAATCCGAGGCGATGCAGGAATAGACGCGGTAGAGCGGCTCGCCCTTCTCGACGCGATCGCCCGCCTTCTTGAAAAGGTCGACGCCCGCCTGCTTGTCCATCGGCGCGCCCGCGAGGCGCGCGATGCGCCCGGTGCGGTAGCAATCGATCGCCTCCACGGTGCCGTCGGCCGGCGCGACGACGTCCTTCTGCAGAAGCGCCGGGCGCGGCGCCTGCGGCGGCGGGCCCTGCGCGGCCATGATGCGCCGCATCGCCGCCAGCGCGGCGCCCGAATCGAGCAGTTCGCGCGCGCGCGCGTAGCCCGACCCTCCGCGCAGGGTGGAATCGAACTCCAACACGCGCCCCGCGAGCAGCAAGCCGCGCTCGCGCAGGTCGCGCGGCGCCGCCGCCTCGCGCGCCAGCACCGCCATCACGTCGCGCGCCTCCAGCGCCGGGCCGATGCCGCGCCCGACCGGCTCGATCGTCTTGCTGATCACCACGTCGAGCGCGAGGCCGATCTTGTCGCCGACGAACTCGAACAGCTTGCGCATCCGCAGCGCCTCCTCCTGCGAGCGCACCTTCGCGGTCGGCCCCACCGGAATGTCGAGCACCATGTGCGTCGAGCCGGCGGCGAAGTTCTTCGACAGGATCGAGGCCACCATCTGCTCGGCGATGTTGATGCCGAGCCGCCGCTCGACGGAGATCAGCACGTCGTCGGCCGGCGAGAGGTTCACGTGGCCGCCCCAGACGAGGCAGCCGCCGCAGTCCCGGACGACGCGCTTCATCTCCTCGGAATCGAGATCGACGCGCGCCAGCATCTCCATCGTGTCGGCGGTGCCGGCGGCCGAGGTGATCGCGCGCGACGAGGTCTTCGGGATCGGCAGGCCGTGCGCGGCCACGATCGGGACGACGATCATCGAGGTGCGGTTGCCGGGAATCCCGCCGATGCAGTGCTTGTCGACGACGATGCGCGCCGGCCAGTGCAGCTTGTTGCCGGCGTCGGCCATCGCCCGGGTCAGCGCCAGCACCTCCTCGGGGCTGAAATAGCGCGCCGCCGAGATCAGGAACTCGGCGATCTCCATCTCGGCGTAGCGATGCGCGGCGATGTCGCGCACGATCGCGCGCACGGCGGCCTCGTCGTAGGCGTGCCCGCTGATCTTCGCGCGCACGGCCTCGAGGCTGCGCGGCGGAATCGCCGGCGCGATCCCGACCGGCGTGCCCTCGGCGAGGCCGAGCCGGCGGAAGGCCGCTTTCGTGAGGCCGATCTCGTCGCGCGCGACGATGCTCTCGTCGTCGACGACGGCGAGCGTGGCGAGCAGTCTCCGCCCGCCGGGCCCCTCGACCTCGACCTTCTTGTAGGCCTGGTATTCCTCCGGCCGGAAGTTCTGGCAGGAGCGCGCGATCAGCACCAGGTTTTCCTGATAGGTGTTGATGCCGATGCTTTTCAGCTTGAGCACGTGGCGGATCTCCCCATGGCGTCCAGCCGCGAGCTATCGGAGGATGCGGCTGGCCGGGCCTTGATTTGCCTCAATGCCGCCGCGCGCGCGGCGGCGAAGATGCCGCGCGCCATCCGACGGGGCGCGCGCCTTCGCGATCGGGGGGCCGGTATGGATCCCGCAACGAGCCCGCTTCTGACGGATCTGTATCAGCTCAACATGATGCAGGCCTATCTCGAGGGCGGCAAGACGGACACGGCCGTGTTCGAATTCTTCTTCCGCGCGCTGCCCGCGCGGCGCGGCTTTCTCGTCGCCGCCGGGCTCGAGACCGCGCTGGACTTTCTCGAGCAGTTGCGCTTCTCCGCGGCGGAGATCGCGTGGCTCGAGCGGAGCGGGCGCTTCGGGCGGCCCCTGCTCGACTACCTCGCCGGCTTCCGTTTCACCGGCGACGTGCATGCGATGGCCGAGGGCACCGCGTTCTTCGCGCACGAGCCGATCCTGCGCGTCACCGCGCCGTTGCCGCAGGCGCAGCTCGTGGAAACCCGGCTCATCAACATCCTGCACTTCCAGTCGCTGATCGCGGCCAAGGCCGCGCGCATGGTGCTGGCCGCGCCCGGCAAGCTGCTCGTCGATTTCGGCCTGCGCCGCGCCCACGGCGCGGAGGCCGGCCTCATGGCCGCGCGCGCGAGCTACATCGCCGGCTTCGCCGGCACGGCGACGATGCTGGCGCAGCAGAAATTCGGCATCCCGGTCTACGGCACGATGGCGCATTCGTTCATCCAGGCGCACGACGACGAGGCCGAGGCCTTCGCGCGCTTCGCGCGGTCGCGGCCCGAGAACCTCGTGCTGCTGATCGACACCTACGACACCGAAGCGGCGGCGCGGAAGGTCGTGGCGCTGGCGCCGCGGCTCGCGCGCGAGGGCATCGCTATTCGCGGCGTGCGGCTCGACAGCGGCGATCTCGTCGCATTGTCGAAGAGCGTGCGCCGCATCCTCGACGAGGGCGGGCTCCGCGAGACGACCGTCTTCGCGAGCGGCGGCCTCGATGAGGATTCGCTGATGGCAATGGCGGCGGCCGGGGCGCCGATCGACGGCTACGGCATCGGCACGAGCCTCGCGACGTCGTCCGACGTGCCGGCGCTCGACTGCGCGTACAAGCTCCAGGAATATGCCGGCATTGCGCGGCGCAAGCGTTCTGCCGGCAAGGCCACGTGGCCCGGCCGCAAGCAGGTCTGGCGCCGCTACGATGCCGACGGGCGGATCGAAGGCGACACGCTCTCGCTCGAGTCCGAATCGCATCCGGGCGAGCCGCTGCTCCGCCCGGTCATGCGCGCTGGCCGCCGCGTGCCGCCCCGGCCCGGCCTCGACGAGTGCCGCGCCCATGCCGCGCGCGAACTCCGGCGGCTGCCGCCGTCGCTGCGCGCGCTGAGTCCCGGTGCGACCTGTTCCGTCATCGTGGCCGACGCGCTCGTCCGCCTCGCGGCGGAAGCGGATCGCCGCCAAGCCGGGCATTGAGAGGAAGTATGCCAGCGTCACGACCCACGCTCGTCTACGTCATGGGCCCCGCCGGGGCGGGAAAAGACAGCGTGCTGCGCTATGCGCGCGAGCGGCTCGGCGGGCGATACCCGGTCGCCTTCGCGCATCGCTACATCACGCGGCCGCGGGGCACCGACATCGAAGACTACATCGCGCTCTCGCCGAGCGAATTCGCGCTACGCCAGCGGCGCGGACTCTTCGCCTTCGACTGGAGCGCCTACGGCTTCCGCTACGGCATCGGCGTCGAGATTCGCGCCTGGCGCGCCGCCGGGCTGATCGTCGTCGTCGACGGTTCGCGGGCGCATTTCGCGCGCCATGCCGCGCGGCTGCGCGGCGTGCTGCCGGTTCTGGTCACGGTAGACGAGGCCGAGTTGCGCCGCCGGTTGATCCGGCGCGGGCGCGAGGGCCGGGCGGCCATCGAACGCCGGCTGCGACGCGCGCGCAGTTTCGCGCCGGCACACGCGGCATTGGTGACGATCGACAATTCCGGGCCGCTCGAAGCGGCCGGCGATCGCTTTTGCCGATTGCTGAGGGCATGCGCGGCGGCTAAGTAGGACCGCGCGGCGCGCGCGCCGGACGCGCAATGGCGCGCGGGAGAGAGGGAGGCATGGCCAAGGCCAATCGCAAGGTCGTCATCACCTGCGCCATCACCGGCTCGATCCACACGCCGTCGATGTCGCCGCACCTGCCGATCACGCCGCAGGAGATCGCCGACGCCGCGATCGGCGCGGCCGAAGCCGGCGCCGCCATCGTGCATCTGCACGCGCGCGATCCCAAGGACGGCCGGCCCGACCAGCGGCCCGAAGCCTTCGCGCCGTTCCTCAAGGTCATCAAGCAGCGCTCGGGCTGCGTCGTGAACATCACGACCGGCGGCGCGCCGACGATGACGGTGGAAGAGCGCGTGAAGCCCGCCGCCACGTTCAAGCCCGAAGTGGCCTCGCTCAACATGGGCTCGATGAATTTCGGCCTGTTCCCGATGCTGGCGCGCCAGAAGGAGTTCCGGTTCGACTGGGAGCGGCCCTATCTCGAAGGATCGCGCGAGCGCATCTTCAAGAACACCTTCGCCGACATCGAATACATCCTCAAGACCTGCGCCGGAAACGGCACGCGCTTCGAAATCGAGTGCTACGACATCGGCCATCTCTACACGCTCGCGCATTTCGTCGACCGGCGGGTCGTCGAGCCGCCGCTGTTCGTGCAGAGCGTGTTCGGCATCCTGGGCGGCATCGGCCCGCATCCCGAAGACGTCGCGCACATGAAGCGCACGGCCGACCGGCTGTTCGGCGATTCCTACCAATGGTCGGTGCTCGGCGCCGGGCGCAACCAGCTGCCGATCGCGGCGATGGCCGCGTCGATGGGCGGCAACGTCCGCGTCGGCATGGAGGATTCGCTCTGGCTCGGCCCCGGCCGACTCGCCGAAAGCAACGCGCAGCAGGTGCGCGCCGCGCGCCAGATCGTCGAGGGCCTCGGCCTCGCGATCGCGACGCCCGACGAGGCGCGCGAGATGCTGGGCTTGAAGGGCGGCGACAAGGTCGCGTTCTGATCGCCCGGCCGCGGGAGGGATCGAGATCATGGCCGAATCGACGATGGCGGCGCCTCGCCCCGCAACGGCCGACGTTCCGTTGCCGGAGGGCCGGTGGATCGACGTGGGCGGCATCCGCACGCGCTATCACGAGGCCGGGGCGGGCGAGCCGATCGTCTTCGTCTACGGCGGAAATTTCGGCACGCCGGATTCGGCCTCGAGCGCCTACACCTGGAACCTCAATCTCGCGCCGCTCGCCGCGCGCTTCCGCGCGATCGCGTTCGACAAGCTGGGGCAGGGCCACACCGACAACCCCGGGAACGACGACTACACGATGCAGGCGGTGGTCGATCATGCCGCCGCGTTCATCGAGGCGATGAAGCTGCCGCCGGTGCACCTCGTCGGCCATTCGCGCGGCGGTTTCGCGGCGATGCGCTTGGCACTCCAGAAACAGCACCTCGTCCGCACGCTCACCATCGTCAACAGCGGCACGCTCATGCCGCGCGTCGGCACCAACGAGGTCGTGCTCGGCAGGCCGCCGTTTCCGTCCTACACGCGCGAATGCGCGCGCTGGGTCTACGAGAACTACAGCTTCGACCGCGCGATCGTCACCGAGGCGTGGATCGACGCGGTGATGGAGACGCTGAATCTCCCGAAATACCGCGAGAGCGTGCGCAAGATGGTCGACGAGCGCATGAACTTCACGAAGTTCGTGCCGAGCCTCGCGCGCGACAAGCGCGAGACGCTCGGCTGGCTGCGCGAGGGCCGCCTGCAGCGCCCGGTGCAGATCGTCTGGGGCTCCGACGACCGCACGGCCACGCTCGACGGCGGCTTCGATCTCTTCGCGATGATCGCCGCGCACGAGCGCCGCGCACGGATTCACGCGATCAATGCATCGGGGCATTTTCCGTTCCGCGAGCATCCGGCGCGCTTCAACGCCCTGCTCGCGGGCTTCGCCGCGCGCTTCGGCGAGGGAGCGGCGGCATGAGCGCGATCGCGCGAGCGCAGGCGGAGGCCGGCGGGCGGCGCCTGTCGCTGCTCGAGGGCGGCGCGGGCGCCGAGACCGTGCTGTTCCTGCACGGCGGCGTGCCCGGGCTTTCGCTCTATTGCGGCGGCGCGCATGTCTGGGCCGATTGCCTTCCGCTCGCCGCGCGCCGGCGCCGCGTCGTGGCCCCCGATCTGCCCGGCTTCGGCGACAGCGCGCCCGCCGCGGAGACCTACGGCATCGAGGCGATGGCGCGTACGGCGCTCGGCCTCGCCGATTCGCTGAAGCTCGGGCCGTGCCACCTCGTCGGCCACGACGAGGGCGGGGCCATCGCGATCGCGATGGCGCTCGCGGCGCCCGCGGCGGTCCGCTCGATCACGATCGTGGCCAGCCCCGCCGCGGCGCCGTCGGGCGACGGCGTCGAGAACCTCGCGCTCGCACATCCGCCCGGTCCGCGCTGGAGCCGCGCCGCGCAGGAATGGGCGCTGGCGCGCATGTCGCACGATCCGCACCACGTCGATGCGGCGCTGCTCGACCGCTGCGCCGAATGCGCGGGCCTGCCGGCGCATCGTGCGGCGGCGGCGCGCGCGCCCGGCGAAATCGCGCTCGATCTCGCGCTGAGCGTCGCGCGGGCGAAGGGCCGCTTCTACACCGTCTGCCGCGACGGCGAGTTCCCGGTGCCGGCGCAGCTCGTATGGGGTGCGAACGATCCGTTGACGAGCGTCGAGCACGCGCGCGTGCTGTACGCGATCATCGCCGCGCGCCAGCGCGCGACGCAGCTGCACGTGCTGAACCGCACCGGGAATTTCCCGTTCCGCGAGGATCGCGGCGCGTTCGATCACGTGCTGGCCGCGTTTCACGACGGCCTGGCCGCGAGCTGAGGCGGGGCGTCCGCATGAGGCGCGAAATCCCATGCGCGGCGGGCGCGAGACCATCGCAAGTTGGCAATTGCAGCAGCGCCGTCCCGAAGCCTAGCGTCGGCGCGGTGGCCCAGATCGAGGGAGCGGCACGATGAGCGCGAAGCGTCCCACACAGAAGGAAGTCGCGGCGGCGGCGGAGCGCGTCGGTCTCGCGCTCGATCCCGCCGACGTGGCCGAGTTCGCGGCGGCGATCGGCGATACGATCGAGCAGCATTATCGGGTGCTCGACCGCATGCCGGAAAGGATGCCGCCGGTGAAATTCCCGCGCGGCGGCTGGCGGCCGGCCACGCCCGAGGAAGACCGCCACAGCGCGTGGTACGTGCTGTGCCGCATCGAGGGCGCCGCGAGCGGCAAGCTCAAGGGCAAGACGGTCGCGATCAAGGACAATGTCTGCGTCGCCGGCGTGCCGCTGATGAACGGCGCCTCGACGCTGCAGGGCTACGTGCCCGACATCGACGCCACGGTCGTCACGCGCACGCTCGAGGCGGGCGCCACGATCCTCGGCAAGTCGCATTGCGAGTATTTCTGCTATTCGGGCAGCAGCCACACCAACGCGATCGCGACGACGCGCAACCCGCACAATCCCGACTACACGACCGGCGGATCCTCCTCCGGCAGCGCGGCGCTCGTGGCCGCGCGCCAGGTCGATCTCGCCATCGGCGGCGACCAGGGCGGCTCGATCCGCCTGCCCGCCGCATTCTGCGGAATCTACGGCATGAAGCCCACCTGGGGCCTCGTGCCCTACACCGGCGCGTTCGCGGTGGAGCCCACGCTCGATCACCTCGGCCCGATGACCAACGGCACGGCCGACAACGCGCTCTATCTCGAAGTGCTCGCCGGCGCCGACGGGCTCGATCCGCGCCAATACGCGCCGCGCCCGGCGGAATACACCAAGGCGCTCGGGCAGGGCGTCAAGGGCCTGCGCGTCGGCGTGGTCACGGAGGGCTTCGGCTTCGACGTCAGCGAGCCGCGCGTCGATGCCGCGGTGCGCGAGGCGGCCAAACGCCTCGCGTCGCTCGGCGCCGCGGTCGAGGACGTTTCGGTTCCGATGCACCGCGCCGGCATCTCGATCTGGGCCGCCATCGCGATCGAAGGCGTCTACGCGCACGTGTTCCACGAGAACGGGCTCGGCAAGGGCTGGAAGGGCCTCTATGCGACCGGCATGCTCGAGGCGCATTCGGCCTGGCGCCAGCGCGCGAACATGTTCTCCGAGATCCTGAAGCTCGGCGTGTTGGCCGGCGAACACATCCAGTCGGCCTATCGCGGCCGCTACTACGCCAAAGCGCAAAACCTGAGCACGCAGCTGCGCGATGCCTACGATCGGGCCCTCGCGCGCTACGATCTGCTGCTGATGCCGACCGCGCCGGTGGCCGGCGTCAAGCTGCCGCCCGCCAACGGCACGCGCGCCGAGCAGATGTCGCCGGGCTTCATGCCGATCGTGAACACGGCGCCGTTCGATTGCACCGGGCACCCGGCCATGAGCGTTCCCTGCGCCTTGCGGGACGGGTTGCCCGTCGGCATGATGCTGATCGCCAAGCACTGGGACGAAAGCACGATTTACCGGGCGGCCGATGCGTTCGAGCGGTCGGGCGATTGGCGCGGATTTTGATCTGCCAGTGCGGCGCGGCGGCGGCGAGGCAAGCGCCCCGGCGCGCGCTGGCACCCACCTGCCATACGAGGGAGAAGCAACCATGTCGAAACGGAACAACGGAATTACACGGCGCAGCTTCGTCGCGACGACGGCTGCGGGTGCCACGGCCCTGGCTTTGCCCGGGAACGTGCTGGCGCAGGCCAAGGACAGCCTGGTCATGGCGTGGCCGATCGATCCGCCCACCTTCGACCCGATCATCCGGACCAATCCGGGCATCCAGTCGATCTACAAGATGATCTTCGACCAGCCCGTCACCCAGCAGCCGGACCTCAAGGTGATCCCGGCCGTGGTCAAGGCCTGGAAGGTGTCCGAGGACGGCAAGACGATCGATCTCGAGTTCCGCGACGACGTGCTGTGGCACGACGGCAAGAAGCTCACCACCGCCGATTTCCGCTATACCTACGTCGAGCGGAAGGAGAAGGGGCACAAATCCGACCTCGCCTCGGTGTTCCGCAACCTCACCGACGTCAAGGTGGAATCGCCGACCAAGTGCCAGATGATCCTGTCGCAGCCGATGCCGACGGTGATCCAGTGGATGACGTTCCTCGCGAACTACATCGTGCCGAAGCACTATGTGGAAGAGGTGGGCCCCGAGAAGTTCGCCGAGAAGCCGATCGGCAGCGGCCCCTACAAGCTCGTGTCCTACGAGCGCAATTCGCGCATCGTGCTCGAGGCGTTCGACAAGTATTGGGGCCCGAAGCCCACGATCAAGAAGATCACGATCCTGATCATGAAGGATCCCTCGGCGCGCGTGGCGGCGATCCAGTCCGGCCAGGCCGACTGGGTGCCCGAGGTGCCGATCCGCGAAGTGGAGCGCCTCGGCAAGGTGGCGGGCCTCACCGCCGAGATCCTGCCGATCACGCGCGTGATCATGCTGCAGATCCGCAGCGACCGCGCCTTCGCCGACCAGAACGTGCGCCTCGCCGCGCACCACGCGATCGACAAGGCCGCGCTCTCGCGCGCGCTCTATGGCGGCAAGGCGGTGCCGCTCTCGGTGGTGGCCACGCCGGGCACGCCGGGCTTCGTCGAAGGCTTCAACTTCCCCTACGATCCCAAGAAGGCGCAGGAGCTGCTGGCCAAGGCGGGCTTCTCGCCGTCGAAGCCGCTTCAGATCGGCATGGCCTCGTTCAACGGCGTCTTCCCCGGCGACTACGACATCGCGCGCGCGATCGCGCAGATGTGGAAGCGGATCGGCATCGAGGCGAAGATCGACGTCATCGAGCAGCCGAAATATTTCGAGCTCAACCGCGGCAACCAGCTGCCGGAGGCGACGCTCTACTCGTGGGACAACGCCACCGGCGACCCCGAGATGTTCGCGGGCTACCTGCTGCATCCCAAGCTGCCGTTCTCGGCCTGGAAGGACGAGAAGATCGGCGGCGAGATCATGAAGCTGTTCGCCGTCGTGAACTACGACGAGCGGATCAAGGGCTACAAGGAGGTGAACGTGAAGGCCGCGAGCGAGGGCGCGGTGATGCCGCTCCTCCAGTCGGTGATGACGTTCGTCTACAAGAAGGGCCTCAAGACCGTGAACTACGCCAACGGCTGGAACCTGCCGCAATACTGGTCGTGGAGCTGACGCCAGGGGGAGGGCGGCCCATGCCGCCCTCCCGTCCACCTTCGGCCGGGATCGATCGGGCATCATGAGCGGAGGCGTTCTCGGCGTCGCGCTGCGGCGCATCGGCGTTTCGCTGCCGCTGGTCTTCCTGGTCTCGGTCCTGGTGTTCGTGGTGCTGCGGCTGATCCCCGCGGACCCGGTGGCGATGTCGGTGCCGCCCAACGCCACGCGCGCCGAGATCGAGGCGCTGCGCGCGGAGATGGGCCTGACGCTGCCGATCCACGAGCAGTTCTGGATCTGGTTCGCGAAGGCGGCGGGGGCCGATTTCGGCAAGTCCATCGCGTTCGCCCAGCCGGTGTCGCGCCTGATCGGCCAGGCGCTGCCGGCGACGATCGAGCTCGTGGTCGTGGCCGCGGTGTTCGCCACGATCATCGGCCTCGCCGGCGGCCTGCTGATGTATCGCGTGGCCGGCGGGCGCGGCGAGGCCGCGTCCGATCTCGCCAGCACGCTCATCATGTCGATCCCGGAATTCCTCTGGGCGATCTTCTTCATCCTGCTGTTCGGCGTGGCGCTGAACATCCTGCCCTTCACCGGGCGGCTCGATGCCGGCATCACGGTCGGCCGCATCACCGGGTTCCTCCTCGTCGATACGCTGATCCAGGGCCGCTTCGGCGCGTTTCTCAACGCGCTCTCGCACCTGTTGCTGCCGTCGATGTCGCTGGCGCTCGGCACCGCGCCGCTGCTGATGCGCGTGCTGCGGTCGAGCCTGATGGAGGTGGGGAACGAAGACTACATGATGATGGCGCGGCTGCGCGGCTTCTCCGAGCGCCGGGTCCTCGTCCACCATGCGTTCAAGAACGCGTTCCTGCCGACGCTCAATCTCATGGGCGTGCAGTTCTCGTTCCTGTTCGGCGGAACGCTGCTGGTCGAGGTGATCTACTCCTATCCGGGCCTCGGCAGCCTGATGGTGCAGGCGGTCGCCAACACCGATCTGCCGGTGATCCAGGGCGTGGCCCTCGTCTACGCGGTCGCCGTTCTGCTCATCAATCTCGGCGTCGATCTCGCCGCCCTGATGCTCAACCCCAAGCTCCGGATCGCGAAATGAGCCGCAGCCAACCGGCGGCGGGGCAGGCGGGCGCCGTGCCGGCGCCGCGGCGGCGCGCGAGCCTCCGGCCCTGGCGGCGCGCGATCGTCGGCGGCGCCATCGTCGCGACGATCATGCTGGTGGCGATCTTCGCGCCGCTGCTGGCGCCCTACGATCCCAACGAGCAGGACTTGCTCAACCAGCTCCTGCCGCCGGTGTGGGCCGGCGGCAACTGGGATCATCCGCTCGGCACCGACAATCTCGGGCGCGACACGCTCTCGCGCCTCATCTACGGCAGCCGCGTCGCGATGATCGTGGCGGTGGCGGCGGCGTCGGGCGCGCTCGTGCTCGGCACCGCGCTGGCGATCGTGGCCGGCTATTTCGGCGGCATCGTCGACTGGATCGTCTCGCGCCTCGTCGAGCTGTGGCTGTGCTTCCCGCCGGTGGTGCTGTCGCTGATCCTCATCGTGGGCTTCGGGGTCGGCCTGCGCAACGTCATCCTCGCGATCATCCTCGTGGATTGGACGCGCTTCTGCCGCGTGGTGCGCGCCGAGGTCCTCGTCGTCCGCCGCAACGACTACATCGACGCCGCGCGCCTCGCCGGTTTCTCGCATTGGCGCACGATCCGGCGCGAGGTGCTGCCGGCCGTGGCGCCGCTGATCCTCACGATCCTGAGCCTCGAGATGGGCATCGCCGTGATCGTCGAGGCGATCCTGTCCTTCGTCGGCATGAGCGTGGAATCCACGATCCCGGCCTGGGGCGTGATGATCGCCGACGCGCGCAAGGACATGTATCAGGCGGTCTGGGGCCTCGTGCTGCCGATTCTCGCGATCATCGTCACCGTGCTCGGCTTCAACCTGCTCGGCGACGGGCTGCGCCGCGCGCTCGATCCGAAGCTGCGCCAGCGCGTCATCCAATGAAGGCCTTGCTGGAAATCCAGGGCGTCGTCGTCACGGCGCCCGTGGGCGGCGGCCGCGTCGCCGTGCTGCGCGACATCGATCTCTCGGTGAAGCCGGGCGGCGTGCTCGGCCTCGTCGGCGAATCGGGCGCCGGCAAGTCGATGATCGGGCGCCTCGTCGGCGGCGTCCTGCCCCCGGCGTTCCGCGTCGACCGCGGCGCCATGATCTTCGCCGAGCGCGACCTGATCGGGATGCCGGCCGCGGAGCGGCGCGGCCTGCTCGGCCGCGAGATCGGGTTCATCCCGCAGCAGCCGATGACGTCGCTCAATCCGGTGCGCAATGTCGGCTCGCTGTTCGACGAGCACCTGGCCAAGCTCGGGGTCGCGGGCCGCGCCGAGCGGCGCGCGCAGGCCGTGGCGGCGCTCGAGGCGGTGCATCTCCCCGAGCCCGCGTCGCTGCTCGGCCGCTACGCGCACGAGCTTTCGGGCGGCATGTGCCAGCGCGTGCTGATCGCGATGGCCTTCGCGAGCCGGCCCAAGCTGCTGGTCGCCGACGAGCCGACGACGGCGCTCGACGTCATCACGCAGGCGCGCATCGTGGCGCTGCTCGGCGATCTCTGCCGGCAATACGGCACGGCCGTGCTGTTCGTCACGCACGATCTCCGGCTCGCGGCGCAGATCTGCGACGAGATCGCGGTCATGTACGCCGGCGAGGTCGTGGAGCGCGCGCCGGCGCGCGACCTTCTCTCGACTCCGCGCCACCCCTATTCCCAGGCTTTGCGGAGCTGCAGCCCGAGCCTCGACGGCCCGCTCGCGCGCCTCGTCTCGCTGCCGGAGCACATGCCGGGGCTCGGCGCCCTCGCGGGCATGGCGGGCTGCCGGTTCGCGCCGCGCTGCCCGATCGCCGACCATCGCTGCGCCGGACACGCGCCGCCGCTCGCCGAGAACGCGCCGGGGCGCTGGGTACGCGCCGCGGGGCAGTGCCTGTCCGCCGCCCTGCCGGCGCGCGGCGACGTCCCGCACGGCAAGGGCGATGCCGAGGGCGGCGGCCGCCTCGCGCTGGCCGCCGAGGGCCTGCACAAGACGTTCGTCTCCCGCCATCCGCTGCTGTTCTGGAAGAAGCGCCGCGTCGATGCGGTGAAAAACGTGTCGTTCCGGCTGCGCGCCGGCGAGTTCCTCGGCATCGTCGGCCAGAGCGGCAGCGGCAAGTCCACCGTGGCGCGCATGCTGCTCGGGCTCGAAGTGCCGAGCGCGGGCCGCATCGCGCTCGACGGCGCCGACGTCACCGGCCGCTTCTCGGCGCACGCCGCCGAGCGCACGAAGCGCATCCAGATGATCTTCCAGGATCCGCAATCCGCGCTCAATCCGCGCCGGCGCGTGGCCTCGATCGTCACGCAGCCGATGGAGGTCGTCGGACGGTCGGCCTGGCCCGAGCGGCTGGCGCGCGCGAAGAAGCTGCTCGCCGAAACCGGCCTCGCGCCGGAAATGGCCGAGCGGTTCCCGGCGCAGCTCTCGGGCGGCCAGCGCCAGCGGGTCAACATCGCGCGCTCGCTCTGCAACACGCCGCGCGTGCTCGTGGCCGACGAGATCGTCTCGGGCCTCGACGTCTCGGTTCAGGCGCAGATCCTGAACCTGCTCGCCGATCTCCGCGACCATCACGAGATCGCGCTGGTGCTGATCAGCCACGACCTCTCGGTCGTGCGCTACCTCTGCGACCGCGTGATCGTGATGTATCGCGGCGAGGCGGTGGAGGAGGGCGAGACCGAGGCGGTGTTCCGCTCGCCCAGGCACTGGTACACGAAGGCGCTGCTCGCGGCCGTTCCGCCCGACGACGTCAATCACGTCTGGGACCCGCACACGGCGTCGAGCGCGCTGTCGCGGCTGGATCCGGCGATCGAGAGCTGACCGCGGGCGGCCGAGCATGAGGGCGTTGCGGCGGGCGGGCAGCGCCGCCGCCGCGATCCGTGCTATCTCCGGGGCCGCAAGCATGGGGGAGACGGATGATCACGCCGAATCCGCTGGCGGCGCGCATGCCGATCGCCGGGCCGACCGCCTGGTACGGCCGCGATCTCGCCGGACGCACCGACTGGATCCTGCGGCTCGACGACGGCCACCTCGCGGAGCTCGAGGCGGCCGCGCGCGCCGCCGCAGCGCGCGGCCTGGCGTTCCGCGATCTCGCGCCGGCGGCGTTTCCGCTGCCGCGGCTCGGGCCGCTGCTCGCGGGCCTGCGGCCCGAACTGCGGACCGGCTGCGGCTTCGTGCTCGTCAAGGGAATCCCGGTCGGTCGCTTCGAGCCGGCGCTGCTGCACACGATCTACGTCGGCATGGGAACGCATCTCGGCATTCCGGTTTCGCAGAGCTATCGCGGCGACTATCTCGGCGAGGTGAAGGACTATCGCGAGCCGGGCAACGAGCGGCCCTACCGGCGCGGCGGCGCCATCGAGATGCACCGCGACCCGTGCGACATCGTGGGCCTGCTCTGCTACCGCAAGGCCAGGGAGGGCGGGTTGAGCCGCCTCGCCAGTGCGGCCACCGTGTGGAATACCGTGCTCGCCGAACGCCCCGATCTCGCGCCGGTGCTGCTCGAAGGATTCCGGCTCTACGCGACGCGCGACGACCGCAGCGCGACCCCGCCGCTCACGCCGGTGAAGATTCCGGTGTTCGCGCTCGATCCCGACGGGCCGCTGCATTGCACGCTGATCGCCGAGCTGGCGCAGTGGGCGGTGGAAAAGGCAGGCGAAGCGTGGCCGGCGCGCGGCCCCGAAGCGCTCGCCTTCGTCCACGACGTCGCGAACCGCGAGGGCGTGTTCCTCGACATGGCGATCGAGCCCGGCGACATCCAGTTCCTCAACAACCGCACCACCGTGCACGGCCGCACCGACTATCGGGAATGGCCGGAGCCGGAGCGCCAGCGCGTGATGTTCCGCCTCTGGCTGATGTGCCCGGACTGGCCGCAACCGGCCACCGCCGTGAACCGCCTGCTGTTCGCGAACATCGATCGCGCCGACGGCGGCATCGCGCCGCGGCTCTCGACCGCGGCATGAGCGGCCCGGCGCCCGCTTCGCTCGCGGCGCTGGGCGCGGCGATCGCGTCGGGCCGCCGGCGCTCGGAAGACATCGTCGGCGATTGCCTCGCGCGCATCGAGGCGCGCGAGCGCACGATCCGCGCCTGGGTCCATCTCGATCCGGCGGCGGCGCTGGCGCAGGCGCGGCGGCGCGACGCGGAGCGGCCGCGCTCGCCGCTGCACGGCGTGCCGATCGCGGTGAAGGACATCTTCGACACGGTCGACATGCCCACCGCCTACGGCTCGCCGATCTACGCCGGCCACCGGCCCGTGCGCGACGCCGCGGCGGTCGCACTGCTGCGCGAGGCCGGCGCCGTGATCCTCGGCAAGACCGTGACGACCGAATTCGCCGCCGCGTTTCCCGGCCCGACCGCGAACCCGCGCAACATCGCGCACACGCCGGGCGGCTCGTCGAGCGGCTCGGCGGCGGCGGTCGCCGACGGCATGGTGCCGGCCGGGCTCGGCACGCAGACGCTCGGCTCGGTCATCCGGCCCGCCACGTTCTGCGGCATTCCCGGATTCAAGCCCACCTACGGCCTGGTTCCGGCCGACGGCCTCAAGCCCGCCGCGCATTCGCTCGACACGGTCGGGTTCCTGCTGAGCGACATCGGCGACGCGGCGCTGCTGCTCGGCGCGCTCACGCCCCGCCGCGACTGGCAGGCCCCGCTTCCCGCGGCGCCGCGGATCGCCGTCATGCGCGGCCCGGCCTGGGCCATGGCGCAGCCGGAAACCGTCGCCGCGGTCGATCGCGCCGCCGAACGGTTCGCGCGCGCGGGCGCCCGCGTCGCCGAGGTTCCGCCGCCGCCCGCGCTCGAGGCGCTGCGCGAGGTCGCGTGGACGATTCTCTGCTACGAGACCTGTCAAAACCTCACCCACGAGCGGATCGCGCACGCCGATCGCATTTCACCCCCGATGCACGGGCTTTTCGCGCAGGCGGCGGCCATGACCGTCGACGAGTATCGCGCAGCGCTTGCCCGGATGAGCGAGGCGCGGGCCGCGCTCGATGCGGCGGTTGCCGGCTACGACGCGGTGCTCACCGCCGCCACGCCCGGCGAGGCGCCGCGCGGCCTCGAGGCGACCGGCGACGCCGTCTTCAACCGCGCCTGGACGGCCGCGCATCTTCCGTGCGCCACGTTGCCGGCGGGTGCCGGGCCGAACGGGCTTCCGGTCGGCGTCCAGCTCGTCGCCGCGCGATGGCGCGATGCCGAGCTGATCGCGCTGGCGCGCTGGGCGGCGCCGCAACTCGCCGCATGAACGCCATGCTCGCCGCCCGGCTCGCATCGGCGGCGGGCGCCCGGTAGTCTCCCCGCCATCTCGCCGGAGGACCGGATTTGCCCCGCCGCGTCGTACTTTCGCTCGAGCAGGCGACCGCGCTGCCCTATGCCACGCAGCGCTTCGTGCAGCTCGGCTGGCGCGTGGTCCGCATCGAGGCCACGCCCGCGCCCGGCGAGAAGCAGCCGGGCGATCCCAACCGCTACGTCGGCAAGCGCGCGATCGACGAGTCGCGCCACGCGCTGTTCGTGGCGCCGAACGTGGAGAAAGAGGCGATCGCGCTGAACCTCAAGACCGCCGAGGGCCGCGCGCTGCTGCCGCGCCTGCTCGACGCGCTCGGCGCCGACATCTTCTGCTGCAACACGCTGCCGCAGCGCTACGCGCCGCTCGGCATCGACTACGAAACGCTCTCGGCCGCGCGGCCCGGCCTGGTCTGGGCGGCGATCTCCGCGATGGGGCCCGACTACCCCGACGTCGCCGGCTACGATCCCGTCGTCCAGGCCATGTCGGGCCTGATGGACCTGAACGGATACGCGGACGGCCCGCCGACGCTGATGGGCGTGCCGATCACCGACTTGAAGGCCGGCGACGAGCTATACTCCGGCGTCTTGCTCGCGCTGCTGGAGCGCGGCGAGACCGGGCGCGGCAGGCGCGTCGACGTTTCGATGCTGCAGGCGGCCGCCTCGTGGCTCGTCGCGGTGCTGCCGCTGCTCGACATGGACGCGGAGCCCGGCGAGCTCGCGCGCAACGGCAACGCGCATCGCCGTTTCGTGCCGACGAACGTCTATCCCACGCGCGACGGCTTCATCTACATCGCGCTCGGCAGCAACGCGCAATGGCAGCGCCTCGTGGCGCTGCCGCGCTTCGCGGCGCTGGCGCGGCCGGCATGGGCGACGGCCGAGGGGCGCTATGCCGGGCGCCAGGAGATCTATCGCGCGCTCGGCGCCGCCACGGCCGCCGGGACGATGGCCGAGGTCGCGGCCGACTTCGCCGCCGCCAAGGTTCCGCACACGCGCATCAACGCGCTCGCCGATGCGGCGGCGCTCGAAGCCGTGGCGCGCCGGCTGAACAAGACCGTGCTGCCCGGCGGGCGCGCCGTGCGCCTTCCGCCGAGCGGCATCGACCTGCCGTCGACGCCGCGCGCGTTCGCCCCGCCGCCGCGCTACGCCGAGCACACGCGCGCGATCCTCGCCGAGGCGCGCATCGCGCCGGGCGAGATCGACCGGCTCTTTGCCGCGGGGATCGTCGCGTAGCTGCGGGCGGCCGCGCCGAGGCCTCAGCGCTTCGCGCGCTTCGCCGCCACTGCGGCGAGGCGCTCGGCCATCTCCGGGCTTTCGTGCGCGCGCTGCTGGATCGCGCGGAGATCGCTCGGCGCGCGGCCTTCGGCGAGGCCGCGGATGATCGTCTTGTAGGCGCGCGCCGCGGCGCGCGGCCCGTCGGCGATGCGCCGCGCGAGCGCCGCGGCCTCGCCGTCGAGGTCCGGCTTCGGCACCACCTGCGAGACCCAGCCGCGCGCCAGCGCCGTCGCGGCGTCGATCGGCGCGCCGCCCAGGAGGAAATGCGCGGTGAGGCCGGGGCCGGCGGTGCGCAGCATCTCGGCGATCGCGGGCAGCGGGTAGACGATGCCGAGCGCGGCGGCCGGAATGCCGAACCGCGCGTCGGCGGCGGCGAGGCGGATGTCGGCGGCCAGCATCGCCTGCACGCCGGCCCCGAAGCAGGCGCCGTGCACGGCGGCGACGATGGGGATCTCGATCCGCGCCAGCGCCGCCATCGCCTCGTCGAGCGCCGCGTCCATCGCCCGCATCGCCGCCGCGATGTCGCCGGCGGTCATCGCGTCGAAATCGCCGCCGGCGCAGAACGCCCGCTCGCCCGCGCCGCGCAGGATCACGGCGCCGAGCGTGCCGTCGCCGGCGATCGCGCGCGCGGCGCCGGTCAGCGCCGCGCACATCGGCAGGTCGATGCTGTTGCGTTTCGCCTCGTTGTCGAGCGTCACGGTCGCCACCGGACCGTCCACGCTCACCTGCACCGTGCCCGCCATGCGCGCGCCCATGCCCCTCGTCGAATGCGCCGACCCTAGCCGCGCGCCGAAATCGTGTCTATGCAGACGGCATGTCGGCGCTCGCGGCACTGTCGTTGGCCGAGGCTTCGGCGCTGCTCGGCGCGCGCCGCGCGTCCGCGCGCGAGCTCGTCGAAGCCTGCCTCGCGCGCATCGCGGGCGAGGGCCGCGCCGTCAACGCCTTTCTCGCCGTCGATGCCGACGGCGCGCTGGCGGCCGCGCGCGCTTCGGACGAGCGCCGCGCCCGCGGCGGCGCGCTCGGCCCGCTCGACGGCATTCCGCTCGCACACAAGGACATCTTCGCGCGCGCCGGCCGCCCGCTCACCTGCGGCTCCGTCATTCTCGGCGGCGTTCCGGCGCGCACCGCGCCGGTGCTGGCCAGGCTCGACGCGGCCGGCGCGATCGACGTCGGCCCGCTGCACCTCGCCGAGTTCGCGGCCGGCGCCACGGGCCACAACCGCCACTACGGCGCCTGCCGCAATCCGTGGGACCGCGAGAGGATTCCCGGCGGCTCGTCGAGCGGATCGGCCGCGGCGGTGGCGGCGCGCCTGGTCTACGGATCGCTCGGCACCGACACCGGCGGCTCGCTGCGGCTCCCGGCGCATTTCTGCGGCGTCGCGGCCCTGCGCCCGACGCTCGGACGAGTCGGCGCCGAGGGCGTCTTCCCCCGTGCCTGGACGATGGACGCGGTGGGGCCGATGGCCCGCACCGCCGCCGATCTTGCGCTGCTCTTCGCGGCGATCGCCGGCGCGCCGGCGGCGGAGGCGCCGTCCGCGCGGCCGCGCATCGGCATTCCCGCCCGCTTCTTCTTCGAGCGCGTCGAGCCCGGCATCGGCGATCTCCTGGAAGCCGCGCGAACGGATTTCGCCCGCATCGGCGCCGACAGCGTGGCGGTCGACGCACCCGATCCCACGCCGCTGTTCGGCCATGCGCTGGTGCTGGCCCAAGCCGAAGCGGCGGCGATCCATCGCCGGTGGATCGCCCTGCGCCGCGCCGACTACGACCACGGCACCGTCGAGGGCATCGAGCCGGGCCTCGCCGTCGCCGCGCACGACTATGCGGAGAGCCTCGCCGCGCGCGAGCCGGCGCGGCGCGCCTGGATCGAGGGCGTTTTCGCGCGCTGCGACCTGCTGCTCACGCCGGTGTTCGAGCACGCGACGCCGCTTCTCGCCGACTGCGATCCCGCGCGGCCCGGCGCGATGCGCGAGTCGCTCGCGCGCTTCGGCCGCTGCACGCGGCCGTTCAGCTATCTCGGCTTTCCGGCGCTGGCGCTGCCCTGCGGATTCCAGCCCGACGGCATGCCGGCCGGCCTGCAGCTCGTGGCGCGCCCGGGCGCGGAGGCGCTGCTGCTCGCGGCCGGCGAGGCCTATCAGCGCGCAACCGACTGGCTCCGGCGCACGCCGCCGGCGGCGTGAGGCGCTATTTCGAGATCAGGCTCGGCAGCCACAGGACGAGCGACGGGAATGCGAGCAGAAGCCCCATCACCAGCAGGTCGAGCAGCAGGAACGGGATGCTCGCGGCGTAGACGTCGCCCATCGTGACGCCGCGCGGCGCCACGCCGCGCATGACGAACAGGTTGAGCCCGAACGGCGGCGAGATCGTCGCCATCTCCATGTTCAGCAGCATGATCGCGCCGAACCACACCGGGTCGTA
>JAEULD010000069.1 GCA_016792765.1 Candidatus Odyssella sp. | reverse complement strand
GGTGTAGAAGCCGACCAGGCTGCCGACCGTGGCGTAGTCGATGTCGAACTCGGAGATCAGCCACGGCGCGGCGCTGGCGGCGGCCTGGAACTGGTAGCCCATCGCCACGCGCACGACGACGAGCATCCACAGCACCATCCAACGCCCGGGCAGCTTCGCCGTGGCCGGCGCCGCCGTCATGCGCGCCCCCGTGCCAGCGCCGCCGCCTCGCGCCCGGCGATGCGGCCGAGCGTCACCGCGGGCAGCAGGCCGTTGCCGGAGAGATACCCCCAGACATGCGCGCCCGAGATGCCGCGCGCGGCGCCACCGCCGGCGAACAGGTTCGGCAGCGGCGATCCGTCCTTCCGCAGCACGCGCGCCCTCGTATCGACCGCAAGCCCGCCCTGCGTGTGGAACAGCGCGCCGGTGACGCGAATCGCGTAATAGGGCGGCGCCAGCGCCGGCTTCGCCGAGAAATCGCGCCCGAACGGATCGCGCGTTTGGCCGCGCGCCATCGCCGCCACGGCGTCGACCGTGCGCCGGAGCGCGGCCGGCGGCAGCCCCGCTTTCCCGGCCAGCGCCGCCGCGTCGGGCGCCGACAGCACGGCGCCCGCGGCCTCGGCCTGGCGGTAATCCTCGAATTCGCGGCCGAGCGCGTGCAGGCGCGCGTCGTAGATGTCCCACGCGATGCCGCCGGGCTGCGCGATCACGTCGACGGCCTGCTCCGAATAGCCGCGATGTTCGTTCGAGAAGCGCTCGCCGTTTGCGTTCACCTGAAAGCCGCCTTCCATCATCAGCGCCCAGGTGACCAGTGCGCCGTGCGGATGCGCGACTGAGCCGTGGCCCTGATACGCGCCCATGTCGGCCAGGCCCGCGCCGAGCGCCTCGCCCCAGAGAATCGCATCGCCCTGGTTGCCCGCATGGCCGAAATAGAGCGCCTCGGCCATCTCGGGAATATGGCGCGCGACCATCGCCTTGTTGCCGCCGAAGCCGGAGCAGGCGAGCACCAGCGCGCGGCAGCCGAGCGCCTCTTCGGCGCCGCCGGGCCGGCGGTAGCGCAGGCCGGCCACGCGCCCGTCGGCGTCGGCGTAGAGCGCCGTCGCCTGCGCGCGCGTGACCATGTCGACACCGGCCGCCTCGGCCGCGCGGGCGAGCGCGCCGATCAGCTCCCCGCCCGAGCGCGAGGGCGGCGCGTGCATGCGCAGCACGCTGTGGCCCGGATAGAGGAAGCCCTCGACGAGATCGAGCGGCACGCCGTGGCGGTCCGCGAGCCATTCCACGGCCGGCCCCGATTCGCGGCAGATCGCCTCCACCTGCCGGGGATCGGCCTCGCCCTTGTTCTTGCGCAGGATGTCGCCGGCCATCAGCGCCGCCGAATCGGCGACGCCCTTGGCGCGCTGGAAGCGCGTCTCGCAGGCCATGACCATGCCGGACGACAGGGCCGTGGAGCCTTGCGGCGCGGCATCGCGCTCCAGCACCAGCACCTCGGCACCCGCCTCCCGGGCCATCAGCGCCGCCACCAGGCCGCACGCCCCGGCGCCGACGACGGCGACCTGGGTTTCGGCGGCATAGCGCGCGGCGGCGGCGGGCAGGATGCTCATGCCCTTGTGTGACAAGGCCGCGCGCGTTACGCAACTCGGCCTTTTGTATCGCCGCCCATGATCCTCACCGACCCGCTGTTCTATGCCGCCGCCATACCGGCGGTCGTCGTCGCCGGCGTCTCCAAGGGCGGGTTCGGCGGCGGGCTCGGCATCATGACCGTGCCGATGATGGCGCTGGTGCTCTCGCCGCCGCAGGCGGCGGCGATCATGCTGCCGATCCTCTGCGCGATCGACATCGTGGGGCTCTGGGCCTATCGCGGCCAGGGCGACAGGCGGAACCTCCAGCTCCTGCTCGTCGCCGCGGTGATCGGCATCGCGATCGGCGCGCTCACGTTCCGCTACCTCACCGCCGACGCGCTGCGCATCATCCTCGGCGTCACCGCCATCGGCTTCACGCTGCGCTGGTTCTGGCAGAGCTACTGGGCGCGGCGCAGCGGCGGCGCGATCGCGGCGGCGCCGCGCAATGCGCCGCGCGGGCTGTTCTGGGGCACGCTCTCGGGCTACACGAGCTTCATCGCCCATGCCGGCGGCCCGCCGCTCTCGGTCTATCTGCTGCCGCAGCGGCTCGACAAGACCGTGTTCCAGGCGACGACGGTCGTCTTCTTCGCGGTCGTGAACTACGTGAAGCTCGTGCCCTACGCGCTGCTCGACATGTTCCCGGCGACCAATCTCGCCACGTCGGCCGTGCTGATGCCGGCCGCGATCCTCGGCACCTTCGCCGGCGTGTGGCTGCACAAGCGCGTCAACGACCGGCTGTTCTACCAGGTCTGCTACCTGTTCACGTTCCTCACCGGCTGCAAGCTGCTGTTCGACGGCGTCGCCGGCGTCGTCAAATTTTAGGCGAGCACGGAGCCGGGGAGCCGGGGAGAAGCAATCTTGCGCGTCCTGGCGCGTTTCAGTTTCTCCCCCGGCTCCGCGGCTCCCTGTTTCCTTACTTTCCGGACGCGCCTAGATTTGTGCCGTCACGACGGGAGATGCGCCATGGACCGCGGTATCGAGCGCGCGAGCGCGATCGGGGAGGCGGTGGCCGATATTCGCGCCATCGAGGCGAAAGACGGCGTCACGCGCGCCGCGCTGGAGCGCATGAAGGCGCGCCTCGGCCGGCTCGCCGCGCGCACCGATCTCTTCACGCTCGAGGACTACCCGCCGCCGCCCCCCGGCGACGAGCGCACCGCGACTCTCTACCGGATCTCGGAAGACGACGATCACCGCTTCGCGCTCTATGCCAACGTCGCGCGCGGCGGCGTGCGCTCGCCGGCGCACAACCACACGGTCTGGGCGGTCATCGTCGGCATCGCCGGCGAGGAGCTGAACCGGTTCTACGACCGCGCGCCCGACGGCGTCCGCGAGACCGGCAGCACCCTCGTGAAGCAGGGCACCGGCGTGGCGCTGATGCCCGACGACCTGCATTCGATCCAGATCGACCGGCCGACGCTGAACCTGCACATGTACGGCCTCGGCCTCGAGCAGCTGCACCGGCGCGAATACTACAAGGAGGATGCGAAGGTGTGGAAAGTGTTCCCGGCGCACAGCGACATCCGCGAGGCGCGCGTGCGATGAAGACGGTCGCGGCAGAGGCGCTGCACCGGCGCCTCGGCGGCACGGACGAGATCGCGCTGCTCGACGTGCGCGAGCAGGGCGTGCATTTGCAGGGCCATCCGTTCTTCGCCTCGTCGGCGCCGCTCTCGCGGCTCGAGGCGATGATTCCCGCGCTCGTGCCGCGCCGCGCGACGCCGATCGTGCTGTTCGACGACGGCGGCGCTCACGCACTGGCCGAAACCGCCGCCGCGCGGCTCGCTGCCTGGGGCTATTCCGACGTCGCGATCCTCGCGGGCGGCCTCGCCGCCTGGCGCGCCGCCGGCTTCGAGGCGTTCAGCGGCATCAACGTGCCGTCCAAGGCGTTCGGCGAATTCGTCGAGCACCACTACCGGACGCCGCGCATCCCGGCCGCCGAGCTGAAGGCGCTCAGGGATTCCGGCACGAAGATGGTGATCCTCGATTCGCGGCCGTTCGAGGAATACCGGCGCATGAGCATCCCGGGCGGCATCGACGCGCCCGGCGCCGAGCTGGCGTTCCGCGTGCACGACCAGGCGCCGGACCCGGACACGCTCGTCGTCGTCAACTGCGCCGGCCGCACGCGCAGCATCATCGGCGCGCAATCGCTGATCAACGCCGGCATCCCGAACAAGGTGGTGGCGCTCAAGGACGGCACGATGGGCTGGGAGCTGGCCGGCTTCCAGTGCGACCACGGCGCCCGGCACCGCGCGCCGCCGCCCTCGCCCGAAGGCGCCGCGGCCGCTCGGGCCGCGGCGGCCCGCGTCGCCAAGCGCTTCCGCGTGAAATTCGCGACGCGCGCGCAGGCGCAGGCGTGGCTGCGCGACCCCGCGCGCACGACCTATTTCTTCGACGTCCGTTCGCCCGAGGAATATGCGGCCGGCCACATCGCCGGAACGCGCCATGCGCCGGGCGGCCAGCTCGTGCAATCGACCGACGAATATTGCGCGGTGAAGAATGCGCGCATCGTGCTCGCCGATCCCGAGCGCGTGCGCGCGGTGATGACCGCCTCGTGGCTCGTCCAGCTCGGCTGGCGCGACGTGTTCGTGCTGACGCCCGAGGGGCGCGACGGCTTCTCGGGCTGGCCGGTCGCGCGCGGCAAGCCGCAGGGAGCGGCGGCCTACGGCGCCATCGCCGGCGGCCTGCCGGCCTGGCGCACGATCGCGCCCGAGGACTGGTATCGGCGCATGCGCGGGCAATCGGATTTCGCCGCGATCGACTTCGCGACCAGCCTGCATTATCGCGAGCGGCACGTGCCCTATGCGTGGTGGGCGGTGCGGGCGCGGCTCGCCGAGGCGAAGACATTCGTCTTCAATCCGCGCGCGCTGCTGCTGACCTCGGAAGACGGCGTGCTGGCGCGGCTCGCGGCGCCGGAGGCGGCGGCGCTGTGGCCGAACGCCGAGATCGCCGTGCTCGCCGGCGGCAATGCCGCGTGGTTCGCCGCCGAATTGCCGATCGAAAAGGGCCTCGACCGCGCCACCACGACCAACGACGACGTCTGGTACAAGCCCTACGACCATCCCGCCGACGCGCTGAAGCAGCACATGCAGAGCTACCTCGACTGGGAAGTGGCGCTCGTCGAGCAGATCAAGCGCGATCCGACGATCAGGTTCGAGGCGTTCGATTGAGCGCGCGCTATCGCTCGGCTAGGTGAGCCACCGCACCGCCCGCCGCGCCGCTGCCATCGCTTCATCGCGTGTCGCGAATCGCGTCCCCGCGTAGTGCTGCACCGGCGTCCACGCGCCGGCGTCTTCGGGGTCGCGGCGGAATTCTTCGAAGCCGAAGCTGCCGTCGGGACGGCGGAAGAGATCGACGCAGCGGTCGTGCGTTTCGTTCTCGAGGCTCGCGAGCACGACCCACTCCTTGCGGATGCGCTGCGACACGACTCGCGCAGACGTAGAGGCCGGCGCGCGCCGCTTCGGCTACGGCTTCATGCCGGGCTCGATCGGCCTTTCGACCGCGCCGCCGCTTGCGGCCCAGTCCTTGAAGGCGCCGAGATTGAAAACCTGGCCGTAGCCCATGTCCTTCAGCAGCTTGCCCGCCAGCGCCGACCGGCCGCCGGACGCGCAATACAGGACGAGCGTCTTGTCCTTGGCGAAATTCTTGTCGTGATAGGGCGATTCGGGGTCGGCGCGGAATTCGAGCATGCCGCGCGAAACGTGGATCGCGCCCGCCACCTTCCCGCTCAGCTCGACCTCGGGCGCATCGCGCACGTCGACGACCACCGCGTTGCCCTTGGCGATCATCGCCTTCGCCTGGTCCGGGGAAACGCGCGGTACGACGGCGTTGGCCGCTTCGAGAAGTTGCTTGACGCCGATCGGCATGGTGGGCTCCTTCGCAGTCGCCGGGCGCGCAGCATGATCGCGAAGATGGGACCAAAGCAAGGGCCCTGGCGCGGCAAGCGGAATCCGGAATGGGACGCGCGCCGCCGCGCGCGCCGCCTCGCTCTACGCCGGGATCCGCCTAGACGAAAGCGAGGCCCGGCGGCCGCCCCACCGCGGCGCGCACGGAGCCGATGATCGAGGCCAGCATGTCGTTGCCCGAGACGCCGGTGGCCGGCTGCTCGTTCCAGGTCGCGATGCGCGAGCCGTCGTGGCCCCTGGCCTCGATCTCGGCATAGGCCTTGTCCAGCGAGGGATCGGCGACGAGCACCGCGCGGCACTTGTCGAGGCCGACCGTGGCCAAGGCGCAGGTGATCATCGTGTTGATGTTGCGCGGGAACAGCGGCGCAATGCCGCGCGCCGGCCCGTCGTAGAGCACGGTCGGCCCTTTGACGATCGCGGGATCGATGCCGCTTTCGGCGAAATCGAGGTTCTTCGGGTGCTTCTTGAACGTGATCGTCACCTCGGCGAGCCGGTGGCGCTGCTCGACGAGCGTGTCGAGCCCGACCAGCGCGCCATGCGGGACGAACAGGCGGCGCTTTCGCGCCAGCGCGGTCTCGACCAGCCGGCCGCGCAGCGCGTCGTCGGCCAGCGCGGTGACCGAGGTGACGAGATAATCCGCCGCCGCGACGAATTCCGCGCCGTGCATGCGCGTGACTTCGGGATGCGCCACTTCGACGATGAGATCGGCGCGCTTCGCCGTGGCTTCGGCGAGATCGCGCAGGATGAGGCCCAACGGCACGCCGGCGATCTTGCCCGGCGAGCGGTTCCAGACGAAGGCCACGGACAGGCCCGGCTCGCCGCCCTGCATGAGCCGCTGATAGAGGTGCCTGCCGATGAAGCCGAAGCCGACGATGCCGATGCGCATGGATTCCTGCCTACCGCGCACCTTGACCGCGCGGCGCGGCGCCTGCAACAAGCATCCGCATGAGCGCCCCCGCCTCGCCGTCTCCGGCCATTCCCTCCGCCGCCGTCATGCTGCTGCGCGACAGCGGCGGCGGCATCGAAGTGCTGATGCAGCGGCGGCGCGACCAGGCTTCGGCCTTCGCCGGCGTCGTGGTGTTCCCGGGCGGCAAGGTGGCGGCGATCGACGCGCATCCCGATCTGCACGCCGCCGCCGATCTCGGCCCGCCGGAGCCGTTCGAGCCGGCCCGCCAGCTCGCGGCGCTGCGCGAACTGTTCGAGGAAAGTGCGATTTTGCTGGCGCGCGGCGCCGCCGACGCGCATCTGCGGCTGCTGCCGCACCGCGATCGGCTCGACAAGGCGCCCGATCTCTGGCCCGCGCTGCTCGCCGAGCACGGGCTGCGTCTCGCCGCCGACCTGCTCGTGCCGTGGGCGCGCTGGGTGACGCCGGTGTTCGCGCCGCGGCGCTTCGATTCGACGCTGTTCGCCGCCGCGGCGCCCCCGGGTCAGCAGGCCGTCGGCGGCAGCGAGGCGGAGGAATACGTGTGGGCGCGGCCGCTCGACCTGCTCGCCCAGGCCGACCGCGAGGAAATCTATCTCGTGTTCGTCACGCGCATGAACCTGATGCGGCTCGCGCAATACGCGACCGTGGCCGAGGCGCTGGAGGCCGGGCGGCGCGGGCCGCATCCCACGATCCAGCCGGCCCGGGCCGAGACGCCGGAGGGGGCGATGGTGCGCATCCTGCCCGACGCGCCCTATCCGGTGCACCAACTGCCGTTCAAATACTCGTCCACGGCCATCGACGCGCGGCGGCGCGAGAAGCTCGACCGCAAGCCCTAATCCGCCTCGAAGCCGGTCGGCAGCAGCGGCGCGCGCGAGAGCGCGTTGTTGCGCTCGACGAGCTTCGCCAGAAGGCGGACGAATTCCGCGCGCTCCCTGGCCGGCAGCGGCGCGAGGATGCGATCCTGGATCTCCCAGGCGAGCGGCTGGGCGCGGCGCAGGACGGCGGCACCCCGGGCGGTGAGGAACAGCTCCTTGTTGCGCTTGTCGCGCCGGCCGGTCCGCCGCGCGATGAGGCCGCGCCGCTCGAGCTGGCCGCTCACCGCGCCGATGCTCGAGCGGTCGATCGCGATCGCGCGCGCGAGTCCGCGCTGGTCGATGCCGGGGAACGCGCGCACGGCCATCAGCGCGCCGTACTGCACCGGCGAGATGTCGAGGCCGCCCCAGCCCTCGTAGCAGGCCGAGACGACGATCTGGTGCAATCGCCGGACGAGAAAGCCGGGCGTCTCGTAGAGATCGAACGGCGCGGCGCCGGCCCCAGCCGCGGCCGCGTTGCCGCGCGCGGCGCCGTGGGCGCCTTCCGTCTTCGCGTCGTGCCGTGCCCGCATCGCTGCCGTTCCCGTTTCCGCCGCGGCGCCATCCCTAGCACACCGGAAACGCGTTTGACAAAATAGACAGCATACTGTCTATTTTTCGCGAGGCGCCGCCGCATCGGCCAGCGGCGCGCCCGCTCATCGCCGCCGCGCGACAAGGCCGGGGAGGAAACCATGACACGGACCGCCGTTCTCGCCGCCGCTCTGGCGCTCGCCGCCCTGCCCGCCTCGGCGCAGGAATTGCGTATCGGCTTTCTCAACACCACCTCCGGCCCCGGCGCCATCGTCGGCCGCCATCTCGAGCGCGGCTGGCAGCTCGGCCTCGCGCACGAAGGCTGGACGAAGGACGGCGACAGGCTCGGCGGCGTGCCGACGCGCATCTTCTACGCCGACGACCAGACCAAGCCCGACGTGGCGGTGAAGGAGGTCGAGAAGTTCATCAAGCAGGACAAGGTACAGGTCGTCTCCGGCATCATCTGGTCGCACGTGCTGATCGCCGTGCAGAAGCCGATCCTCGACGCCAACGTAATGCTGTTCAGCGGCAACGCCGGCGCTACGCCGATGGCCGGCGAGCTCTGCAATCCGCGCTTCGTCGCCGCCTCGTTCGTCAACGACCAGGTGGCCGAGGCGATGGGCATCCTCGCCAATCGCGACAAGCTCAAGACCATCTTCGCGATGGCGCCGAACTATCAGGCGGGCAAGGACGTCGTCTCCGGCTTCGAGCGGACCTACAGGTTCGGCAAGGTCGTCGACCGCTCGCTCTACAAGTTGAACGAGAGCGACTTCCAGGCCGACCTCTCGAAGATCCGCGCCGTGAAGCCCGACGCGGTCTTCCTGTTCGCGCCCGGGGCGATGGGCATCGCGTTCATGAAGCAGTGGGTGGCGGCGGGCCTCAACAAGGAGGTCAAGCTCTACGCGATGTGGACGATCAGCCACCTCACCCTGCCGGCGATCGGCGACGCGGCGCTGGGCGCGATCATGGCCGACCACTGGAACTCGGAGCTCGACAATCCGCGCAACAAGCGGTTCATCAAGGACTACACGGCGAAGTGGAACGAGCACCCCTCGCACTTCACGGTCACGGCCTACGACGTGGTGGCGCCGCTCGCGCGCGGCATCAAGGCGGTGAACGGCAAGGTGGACGACACCGCGGCGCTCGCGCGCGCGATCCGCAAGGGGCCGCTCGAATCGGTGCGCGGCGACCTCAAGTTCAACGGCAACGGCTTCCCGGTCCAGCCGATCTGGAAGCTCGAGGTGATCAAGGGCGCCGACGGCAAGCCGTTCTTCAAGGGCATCGAGAAGATCGTCGAGGCGCCCGACGCCTATGTCGAGAAGTGCCCGGCGGAGAGGCGAATCTAGCCGCAGCACTACGATCTCATGTCTTTCCCGCGGATGCGGGGACGACGACGACCTGAACCGAGAGGCAGACGTGGCCCAGCCGAAATCCGAGACGATCGAGCTCCTCGGCGCGAAAATGCATCTGCGCCGCGCGGGCAAGGGCGCACCGCTCCTGTTCCTGCACGGCGCCGGCGGCGTGCCGGCATGGCTGCCGTTCCACGACGCGCTGTCCGAGCATTTCGAGCTGCTGGTGCCGGACCACCCCGGCTTCGGCGCCTCGGATACGCCCGCCTGGCTCAAGAACATCGGCGACGCCGCGTTCTGCTATCTCGACCTGATCGAAGCGCTGAAGCTCGGCAGGCTGCACGTCGTCGGCACGTCGCTCGGCGGCTGGATCGCGGCCGAGGCCGCGGTGCGCAATTGCGCGCCGTTCGCGACGATGACGCTGATCGCGCCGGCGGGCCTGCGCGTCGCCGGCGTGCCGGCCGGCGACCCGTTCATCTGGTCGCCCGAAGAGCACGCGCGCAATCTCTATCACGACCAGAGCTTCGCCGAGCGCGCGCTCGCCGCGCCGGTAACCCCGGAGCTCGCCGACCTGCAGATCAAGAACCGCTTCGCGTTCGCGCGCCTGGCCTGGCAGCCGCGGCTCTACAACCCCGATCTCGAGCGCTGGCTCCATCGCATCAAGACGCCGGTGCAGCTCGTCTGGGGCAACGAGGACAGGCTCCTGCCCGCCGCCTACGCGCAGGCCTGGCTCGGGAAGCTGCCGAAGGCGCGGCTGCTGCCGATCCCGAATTGCGGGCATCTTCCGCAGGTCGAACGCCCCGACGAGGTCGTGAGCGCCGTCCGCTCGTTCATCCGCGAGAATGCGCCATGAAGTTCCACGCGTTCCACCTGATGCCCTACCGCCATCTCGACATGGCGGAGGCCGGCAAGTACCGCTCCTACTGGGCGGTGCTGCCGAACCGGCTCTACGACCCGGCCGCGGGCGCCGATCTTTATCAGGAGTATATCGGCCAGCTCGAGCTGGCCGCGCGGCTCGGCTTCGACGGCGTCTGCGTGAACGAGCACCATCAGACGGCCTACGGCCTGATGCCGGCGCCGAACCTCGTCGCCAGCATCCTCATCGACCGCACGCGCGGCATGAACACGCGCATCCCGATCATCGGCCGCGCGCTGCCGCTGCTCAACAACCCGCTGACGGTCGCCGAAGAATACGCGATGCTCGACGCGCTCTCGCACGGCCGCATCGTCGCCGGCTTCGTGCGCGGCATCGGCTGCGAATACCACGCCTCGGGCGCCAACCCGATCTACTCGCACGAGCGCTTCCACGAGGCGCACGATCTCATCATCCGCGCCTGGACCGAGCCCGGCCCGTTCGAGTTCGAGGGCGAGCAGTACAATTTCAAATACGTGAACACCTGGCCGCGATGCGTGCAGCGCCCGCACCCGCCGGTGTGGATCCCCTCGCAGGGCTCGGCCGAGACGATCGAATGGGCCGCGCATCCGCAGCGCAAATACCCGTTCATCATCACGTTCAGCCCGGTGGAATCGGTACTGCGCTTCCACGAGCTCTACAAGCAGCAGGCGCGGAGCTACGGCTACGAGGCGGACGGATCGCAGCTCGGCTGGGCGGTGCCGGTCTACGTCGCCGAGACCGACGAGATCGCGATCCGCGAATCGGCGCAGCACATCGAGGCGCTGTTCAACAACTTCCTCCACATGCCGCTCGAGATGATCCTGCCGCCCGGCTACACCTCGGTCGCGTCGCTGAAGGCGATCCTCGCGACGAAGAAGGGCATGACCACGGCCAAGCAGACGATGCAGGACATCCTCGCCAAGGGCACTTTCGCCGTCGGCAGCCCCGAGACCGTGCGCCGCAAGATCGAGGAGGCGCACGCCAAGAGCGGGTTCAAGGTGCTGGTGACGATGATCCAGTTCGGCACCCTGCCCGACCACCTCGTGCGCAAGAGCACCGAGCTGTTCGCG
>JAEULD010000036.1 GCA_016792765.1 Candidatus Odyssella sp. | reverse complement strand
GAAGCGCTGCGGATCGCTCGTGTGCCAGGCGTCGCCGCCTTCCTTCTCGTAGGCGGCGACGATGCGGTCGAGCACGGCCTTGTCGCGCAGCGGCTCGCCGGTCTTCTTGCTCACGAAGATCGGCAGCGGCACGCCCCAGGCGCGCTGGCGCGAGATGTTCCAGTCCGGACGCTGCTCGATCATGCCGCGCAGGCGGTTCTTGCCCTTGGCCGGAACGAAGCGGGTCTCGTCGATGGCCTTCAGCGCGGTCGCGCGCAGGCCGTGGCTCTCCATCGAGATGAACCATTGCGGCGCGTTGCGGAAGATGAGGGGCGCCTTGGAGCGCCACGAGCACGGATAGGCGTGCACGAGCTTGCCGCGCGCCAGCAGTGCGCCGGCCTCGAGCAATTTCGCGATCACGCCCTCGTTGGCGGTGCCTTCCTTGCCGTCGGCGGTGTAGACCGACAGGCCCGCGAACAGCGGCACGTGCGAATAGAACAGGCCGTCTTCGCCCACGGTCTGCGGCACCGCGATGCCGTGCTTCTGGCCGAGGTTGAAGTCGTCCTCGCCGTGCCCCGGCGCGATGTGCACGAAGCCGGTGCCGTCGTCGGCGGTCACGAACTCGCCGGCGAGCAGCGGCACGGCGAAGTCGTAGCCTTGCCCGCGCAGGGGATGATGCGTGACGGTGCCGGCCAGCGCCTCGCCCTTGAACGTGGCGAGCGTCTTCACCGCGGCGATGCGCGCCGCCTTCGTCACCGCCTCGACGAGCTTCGCGGCGACGACGAATTTCTCGCCGGCCTTGGCCCATTTCGCCTCGCCCGCGTCGATCACTTCGACGAGCGCATAGTCGACCTCGGCGCCATAGGCGACCGCGCGGTTGCCGGGGATCGTCCATGGCGTCGTCGTCCAGATCACGACCGAAGCGCCGGCCAGATCGGGCCGCGCCGCCGTCGCGATCGGGAAGCGCACCCAGATCGTCTTCGAGGTGTGGTCGTGATACTCGATCTCGGCCTCGGCCAGCGACGTCTTCTCGACCACCGACCACATCACCGGCCGCGATCCGCGATAGAGGCTGCCATCCAAGAGGAACTTGCCGATCTCGCGCGCGATCGCGGCCTCGGAGGCGAAGGCCATCGTCGTGTAGTGGCGCTCCCAGTCGCCGCACACGCCGAGCCGCTTGAACTCGCTCGTGTGCACGCCGATCCAGTGCTGCGCGAATTCGCGGCATTCCTTGCGGAATTCCACGATCGGCACTTCGTCCTTGTTCTTCTTCGCCGCGCGATACTTCTTCTCGACTTCCCACTCGATCGGCAGGCCGTGGCAGTCCCAGCCGGGGACGTAGTTGGCGTCCTTGCCGAGCATCTGCTGCGAGCGGTTGACGAGGTCCTTCAGCACCTTGTTGAGCGCGGTGCCCATGTGGATGTGCCCGTTCGCATAGGGCGGGCCGTCGTGGAGGACGAACTTCTCGCGGCCTCTGCTCTGCTCGCGCAGGCGCGCGAAGATGCCGAGCTTCTCCCAGCGCGCCATCAGCAGCGGCTCGCGCTGCGGCAGGCCGGCCTTCATCGGGAAGTCGGTCTTGGGCAGGAAGACGGTGGTCTTGTAGTCGGCGGTCTTGGCGTCGCCGGTCTTGGGGTCGGGGGTCATGCGCTGGCTCTCAGGCTTTCGGGTTCCCGCGTGAGCGCCACGCGCTCGACTTCGGCGATGTTGGCGAGGCAGCGCGCGATGTGGCCCGCGGCCGCCTCGTCGAGCCCGGCGACGTCGACCTCGATCGCGAGGCTTTCGGCGCCGGCGCGCATCACGAAGCGCTCGGGCACGAGGTCGCGCTTGGCGAAATATTCCATCACGCGCGGAGCGACGCCGGCGCCCTTCAGCGCCAGCAGCCGGTAGCAGGAATAGGGTGGGGAAACGGCGTCAGGATTGGGCATGGCCAGGGAACCCGGTGGATGCGAACGGCGCGAACGGACGGACGTCCCGGTCTTCGACGAAGACCGGGCCCGTAATTCGCGCAATCCGCGCCACGCTGAGGCGCCGCTGGGCCATGCGCGGGAGAATATGGGTGCAGCGCAAAAAGCTCAAGTGCGGCGCGCGGCCGCCGGGCCGTTCCGCAAGCCCTTTCACTGCGGCGAACCGCGGCGGCGGTGCATGATGCGCTGAACCGGGACCCTATCCGGCCGGCCGCGCGGCGAGAATGCCGCGCGCCCGCGCGCTGTCCTCGGCGATCTGCGCCTTGAGCGCGTCGAGGCCGTCGAACTTCCGCTCGGGGCGGATGAAGGCGAGCAGCTCGACCGCGAGGCGGGCGCCGTAAAGATCGCCCGAAAAATCGAACAGGTGCGCTTCGAGCTGGGCGCGCGTGCCGCCCACGGTCGGGCGGCTGCCGAGATTGGCG
>JAEULD010000021.1 GCA_016792765.1 Candidatus Odyssella sp. | reverse complement strand
GCTGACCACCGGCCCCGAACAGGCGTCGATGTAGCGCCGCCCCTCCGTGTCCCACATGTAGATGCCCTCGGCGCGCTCCACCGTCGGCCGGTTGCGCGCGACCGACGACGCGTAGAAGAGCTGGATCGAGCCGCCGGAGGGCGCGGTTTTCGAAGCGGGTTTGAGATCGTTCATGCGACGTGTTTAGCACGCATCGCGGGACGTAGGGGCGGGTCCCCGACCCGCCCGTGCCCGCACGCGACGATCGCTGTCGGCGTTGCCCCGCGCCCAACCATTATCTAACCGGCCATCATCGGGACCGCTGAGGCATGGGCGGGTCGGGGACCCGCCCCTACGATTTCGAAGCGAAATTTCGGCCTCTAGCCTAGGACCGCCGGCCGCGGCTCAGCACATCGCCTCTTTGCGCTGGGCGCAGGCCTGGCGCGCCTCGGCGATCCGCTTCTTGAGCTCGTCGGCGCTGACGGCGCCGGGAATGATCTGGTCGCCGATGATGAAGCCCGGCGTGCCGTTGATGCCGAGATCCTGCGCGAGCTTGTGCGTCTTCTCGATCAGCGCCTGCACCTCGGGCGAGGCCATGTCGGCCTTGAGCTTGGCGACGTCGAGGCCGACCTGGCGCGCGAGCGCGAAGATCACCTCGTCGGTGAGGTTGTTGGGATAGGCCATCAGCGCGTTGTGGAGGGCGAGATACTTGCCCTGCTTGTTGGCGGCGATCGCCGCCATCGACGCGGTGCGCGAGGCCGGCCCCAGGATCGGGAATTCCTTGAGCACGAGCCGCACCCTGCCGTCGGCGCGCAGCACCTCGTCGATCGCCGGCTTCACGGATTTGCAGTAGCCGCAGCGGTAATCCATGAACTCGACGATGGTGACGTCGCCCTTGGCGTTGCCGGCGACGGGCAGGTCGGTGGCGCCCTGCAGCTCGGCCCGGCGCGTCTTCAGCGCGTCTTCGGCGGCCTTCTTCTGCGCCTCTTCCTGCTTGCGGCGCAGCGACTGCACCGCTTCGAGGATCACCTCGGGATTGGCGAGGATGTAGTCCTTCACCAGCTCCTTCACCCGCTTCTCCTGCTCGGGCGAAAGCGGCGGCTTGTCGCCCTGCGCGAAGGCGGGAAAGGATACGGCGAACGCGAGCGTGGCGGCGAGGGCGAACAGGCGCATGGGGGTGTCCGGTGGGGTTGTTTCGCCAATATAGGAATCAGCGGCGGCGATCGTCGAGGACTTGCTTCACCTGCGTCTTCAAATCTTGGAGACGGAGCCAGGAGGGGGTGCCGGGCTTCAGGCCCCGCTCGGCGTGCACGATGGCGGCGCGCAGCGTGGGCAGGTCGCGGTTGAGATAGGCATACTCGGCATTGGCCAGCGCGGCGTTGCCCTCGTCGCCGGCCTTGCCGTAGGCGACCGAGAGCAGGCGCCAGGCCAGCGGGTAGGTGTCGTCGTCGCGGATCGCGGCGCGCAGGTTGTCGAGCGCCGCGCGCTGGAGGCGCGGATCGCCGGTTTCGAGCTGGGCCTGGGCGAGGCCGACGCGGATCAGCGCCTCGCCGGGCGCGAGCTTCACCGCGCGGTCGTAGGCGAGAACGGCGTCGCGGACGTGGTCGCGGCCGCTCTCGAACAGGATCTGGCCGCGCAGCTCGTGGAAGTACGCGTCGTTCGGGCTCTCGCGGATCAGCGCGTCGATGAACTGCAGCGCGCGCTCGAGCCGCGCGTCCTGGTGATAGGCGACGGCGAGCGCGTAGCGGGCCTCGAGCGTGTTCTCCTTGCCCCGGTAGCGCTGGATCACCTGGTCGGGCGGGCGCAGGAAGCCGATCAGCTTCGCGCGCATGCGGACGTGCATCGCCTCGAAATTCTTCGGCAGCGGCCGGTCGGCGTGGGGCGAGCGCGCGAGATGCTGGCGCACGTCGTCGGCGCGCGCGCGCGTGATCGGGTGGGTGCGGAGATAGGGGTCCTGCCGCGCCGCGTAGAGCATCTCCTGCTCGCCGAGGATCTGGAGGAACTCGAACAGGCCGCGCGACGAGATGCCGGCGCGGTCGAGCGCGGTCAGCGCGAAGGCGTCGGCCGCGCTCTCCTGCGTGCGCGTGAACTGGTAGAACGCGCCCTCGGTGAGGCGCTGGCCGAGCGCCTGGCCGGCCACCGCCACGCGCCCGTCGCGCGCGGCCACCGCGGCGCCCATCGAGAGGATCATCGAGATGATCTGCTTGATCTGCGCGTCGGCGAGCTCGCGCTGCAGCCGCACGAGATGCCCGCCGACGATGTGGCCGGTCTCGTGCGCGATCACGCCGATCACCTGGCCGCCGTGCTCGGCACGCATCAGGAGGCCGGTGTTGATGAACATGTGCCGGCCGCCGGCGACGAAGGCGTTGATGCGGCTGTCGTTGACGAGATGCACCTGGATCTTCGCCGCCGAGAGGCCCGCGGCCTGGAAGATTGGCGCCGAGTAGGCGCGGATGGTATGTTCGATCTCGGCGTCGCGGATCAGCGAGAGCCCGGCGCCGCGGCTCTGGGCGGCGGCCGGCGACGCCGCCGCGGCGGCCAGGGCCGGCGCGAGAAAGTAGGCGAATCGACGTTTCATAGTGCGATGGCTCGCTCCCGATCGGCCCGGCGGGCCGGCCTCGTTCCTCGGAAGTTATCGCGTTCGAAATGCGGCATTTCCGGGGCGCCGTCCCGCGAGGCAATGCCGCGGAAAGGTGCGGCGTGGCGTTGAAGCAATCGAGGCGCGGCAGCATTCCTCCGTTCATCGTAATGGATGTGATGCGGGCTGCCAACGCGCGCGAGATCGCGCGCGGCGACGTGATCCATCTCGAAGTGGGGCAGCCTTCCACGCCGGCGCCGCAGGGCGTGCTGGCCGCGGCCGAGCGCGCGCTGCGCTCCGACAAGCTCGGCTACACCGACGCGTTCGGCATTCCGCCGCTGCGCCGCGCGATCGCGGCGCATTACCGCGCGTGGTACGGCGTCGAGGTCGCGCCCGAGCGCGTCGTGGTCACGACCGGCTCCTCGGGCGCGTTCCTGCTCGCGTTCACCGCCGCGTTCGACGCCGGCGACCGGGTGGCGATCGTCGAGCCCGGCTATCCCTGCTACAAGAACATCCTGCGCGCGCTCGACATCGAATGCGTGCCGCTGCCCGGCAGCGCCGCCACGCGCTATCAGCCGACGATCGATCTGCTCGAGAAGCACGGCGGCAGGCTCGACGGCCTCATCGTCGCGAGCCCGTCCAATCCCACCGGCACGATGCTCGCGCCGGCGGAGCTGGCGGCGCTCGCGCGCTATTGCCGCGCGCGCGGCATCCGGCTCGTCTCCGACGAGATCTATCACGGCATCGCCTATGGCGGCGTCGCGCAGGCGACGGCGGCGGCGCTCGACGCGGGCGCCATCGTCATCAACAGCTTCTCGAAATACTTCTCGATGACCGGCTGGCGGCTCGGCTGGATGGTGGTGCCCGACGACCTGCTGCGGCCGGTGGAATGCCTGGCGCAGAACTTCTTCATCTCGGCGCCGGCGATCTCGCAGCATGCGGCGCTCGCGGCGTTCGACTGCCGCGACGAATTGGAAGGCAACGTCGCGCGCTATGCCCGCAACCGCGCGCACCTGCTCGCGCATCTGCCCAAGGCCGGCTTCGACCGCCTCGCGCCGTCCGACGGCGCGTTCTACATCTACGCCGAGATCGGCCACCTCACCAACGACAGCGAGGAGTTCTGCCGCCGCATGCTCGACGAAACCGGCATCGCGACGACGCCGGGCGTCGATTTCGACACCGGCCGCGGCAGCACGACCTTGCGCATCTCGTTCGCCGGCTCGGAAGCCGACATGGAAGAGGCGACGCGGCGGCTGGAGGCGTGGCGGCGATAAGGGCGGCCGCCGCGCGCGTGACCCGACGCGCGGCGCGCCGGACGCCGCGAGCGCGTCAGGTCTCGAGTTGCGGGCGCATGCGGTCGGAGCGCAGGAAGTAGGCGCGCGCGTGGGCCGCGATCTGCTTGTCGGTGGGGTGATCCGCGCTTTCCACGCCGACGACGCGCTCGAGCAGCTTGGGATGGCGCGTCTTCAGGTGGCGCATGAATTCCTGCTTGGCCATGCCCGGGCCGATGACGAGCCAGTCGTGCGCGTCTCCGAGCGCGGCGATCACGTCGTCGAAATAGATCGGATTTTCGGGCGCGTGGCCGCCGCCGCGCGCGCCGGCGCGATGATGGATGTGCTTGGCATGCTCGAGCAGGTGGCCCGAACCCGTGGCATGCACGTGCAGCGCCTCCGCCGCCTTGTCGCGCGCGATGTGCATGACGCGCGCTTCGCGATGATCCAGCCAGACGACGGCATGATAGTGTCCCACGCTTCAGCTCCTTCACGATGCAGAGAACGGAGCCATCCACGCCACGGCCCGGCAGGGCCCACCATGATCTAGCGCAAAGCCGGGCCGCGGCCGCGCGGCGCTAGTCCTTCAGCGCCGCGAACATCCGTTCGCCGCGCTTGACCATGCGCTGCCACGGCTCGTCGAGCGCGTCGTGGAACACCTCGCGGCGGGCGGCGCCCCAGCCGGCGAACAGGCCGGCGGCGCGCGCGACCGCGGCGCGGTCGTGGCCGAGCGCGGCCTCGCGCGCGAGCGCGGCGGCGAGCGGCGGCGCCACCGAGGCGTCGTTGAGCGCGCCGAGATGGTCCTGGAGCGCCGTCATCGCGCGCCGGAACGCCGCGTAGCGCCGCTCGGGCAGCGCGGTCGCGAAGCCGTCGCAGAGGTAGCGGAAATTGCGCAGGCGGATGCGCAGCGCGTGCAGCTGCGGCATCGGCAGCTTCGTCAGCCGCCGGACCCGCGCGATCTTCTTCCAGCGCCGCCGCAGCACCGCCGCGACGAACGCCCCGAACGGCGCGTCGGGCGACGGCGGCAGGCCCGCCGCCTGCGCCGCGCGGCGCGGCCGCGCGCCTTTCGCCGGGACCGCCGCGCGCAGCAGCGCGACAAGCCGCCGCGCGCGCGGGCTCGGCGCCACCTTCGCGAGCTGCGCCGCGACCCGGCGCCGCCGCTGCCGCGCCGTTTCGAGCAGCGCGGCGAGCCCGGCCTCGTGGCGGAACAGCGCGTGCAGCGCCGGCATCGTCTCGTGGATGAACACGTCGAGATCGCGCGCCGGCCCGAGTGCCCGCCGCAGCCAGCGGATCTCGCGCTTCAGCGCCGCGGCGCGGGCCGCCGGCAGATAGGGCGCCGCGGCGCGCAGCAGCGCGGCGAGGCGGCGCAGCGCCACGCGCGCGTCGTGGATCGGCTCGAACGGCGCCGGGCCCGCGGTCTTGGGCAGCGAGGCGGCGAGCTGCGCCAGCGGCCGCTCCGTGGCGGCGGCAAGGCCGGCCCGGATGGTCGCGGGTCGCTTCGCCGCCATTGCGTTGCGTCAGCCGCGGCGGAGATTCCACCACCCGCGGCGCGCCGGCGCCGCCGGCGCCGCCGGTGCGGCAGGCGGAGGCTCCGGCGCAGGCGGCGGGGGCTCGGCCGCGACCCGCTCCGGGGCGGGCGGCGGCGCGGCGGCGCGTTCCTCGGCGGCGCGCGGCTCGGGAGCCGGCTCGCGCTCGGGCGCGGCCGGCGGTTCGGGCGCGCGCTCGGGCTCGGGCGCGTGGCGGCGGCCGGCAGATTCGCCGTCGCCGTCGCGATCGGAACCGCGCGGGGGCTCTTCGTCGGCCTGTCCGGCGGGGGCGGCTTCGGTCGCCGCACCCTGTTCTTCGCCGAACGGTCCCAAGGTCGATTCGCGCGGCGGCGGCTGGTCCTCGCCGGGCGCCGCTTCGCCGTCGCGCTGGCGTCCGCGCCGGCGGCGTCCGCCGCGGCGCCCGCGGCGCCGTCCGCGGCGCTCGCCGCCCGCGTCGCGGGGGCCGCCTTCGCTTTCGGTGCGGGCGCCTTCGGCGCGCTCGCCCTCGGCCGGGCCGGCCTCGGCCTCGGCATCCTCGGCCGGCGCCGCCTCCGCTTCGCCGGCGGCCAGCGCCGAGCCCCGGGACGAGACGTCGAGCGCCTCGCCCGCGTCCGGCTCCTCGCTCAGCCGCTCGACGCGGTGATCGGCGGGCGGGCTTTCGCCGCGGCCCTCGCCGCGGCCTTCGCTGCGGCCCTCGCCGGACTCGGACGGCGTCGGCGCGCGCTCCGGGCGGCTTTCGGCCGACTTCGGCACGCTGCGCAGGATGCGATAGGTGGACAGGCCCATCGTCTCGTCGGGCTGGAACACGACGCGGAAATCGTGCCGCGCCTCGATCTCGCCCAGCGCCGCGCGCTTGTTGTTGAAGATGTAGAGCGCCACTTCCTTCGGCACCCCCACCGTCACCTCGGCGCAGCGCTGGCGCAGCCCTTCCTCCTCGACCGCGCGCAGCACGCTCAGCGCCATCGATTCGGTCGAGCGCACGTAGCCGGCGCCCATGCAGTGCGGGCACTGCATCATGCTCGCCTCGACGAGGCTCGGGCGCAGGCGCTGGCGCGACATCTCGAGCAGGCCGAACGGCGAGATGCGGCCCACCTGGATGCGCGCGCGGTCGTGGCGCAGCGCCTCCTTCAGGCGCCGCTCGACCGCGTGGCGGTTGCGGCCTTCCTCCATGTCGATGAAGTCGATGACGATGAGGCCGGCGAGATCGCGCAGGCGGAGCTGGCGGGCCACTTCGTCGGCCGCCTCGAGGTTGGTCCGCGTCGCGGTCTCCTCGATGTTGCGCTCGCGCGTCGAGCGCCCGGAGTTCACGTCGATGGCGACGAGGGCCTCGGTCGGGTTCAGCACGATGTAGCCGCCCGAGCGCAATTGCACCGAGGCGCTGTGCATGCTGTCGATCTGGCTCTCCACCTGGTAGCGGTGGAACAGCGGGATCTGCTTGTCGGAATACTCGATGACCTTGCTCACGTGGTTCGGCATCAGGAGCTTCATGAAGCTCCGCGCCGCCTCGTGGCCTTCGGCGCCGTCGACGATGATCTCCTCGACCTCCTTCGTGTAGAGGTCGCGCACCGCGCGCTTGATGAGGTTGGCCTCTTCGTAGATCAGCGCCGGCGCGGTCGAATCGAGCGCCTTCTCGCGGATGCCGTCCCATGTCTTGAGCAGGAAATCGAGATCGCGGCGCAGCTCGGGCTTGCTGCGCTCCATGCCCGCGGTGCGCACGATCACCGCCATGCCGTCGGGCACTTCGAGCTCGCCGACGATCTCCTTCAGGCGCCGGCGGTCCTGCTGGCTCGTGATCTTGCGCGAGATGCCGCCGCCGCGCGGCGTGTTCGGCATCAGCACGCAATAGCGGCCGGCGAGCGAGATGTAGGTGGTGAGCGCGGCGCCCTTGTTGCCGCGCTCCTCCTTGGCGACCTGCACGAGCAGGATCTGCCGCTTGCGGATGACTTCCTGGATCTTGTAGCGGCGCTGCCAGATGCGGTGGCGGCGGCGGATGTCGTCGACCTCGTCGCCGCCGACGGTCTCGACCGATTCCTCGGTCACGCGCGGCTCGGCCGCGGCTTCGCCCAGGCTTTCGCGCGCGTCGCCGGCGGGCAGGGGGCCCTCGGCGTCGCTCGGCTCGCTCTCGCCGAACGGCGCGGCCTCGGCCGCGGCCGGCGATTCGTCGGCGCGCGTGTCGGCCGTGCCGATCGCCTCGGGGAACGGGCGCTCCTCGGACTCGGCGGGCGGCACGTCGGGGCCGGCGGTGACTTCGGTGACGTCGTCGCCGAACTCGGCCGGCGGCGGGGTGCCGGGCTCGCCGGTGAGGTCGTCGCGCCCGGGCAGGTCGGACGGCTCGCCGGCGACGCGCTCCGGGCGCTCCATGTCGAGCGCGACCGCGTCCTCGCGCCGGCCGTCGTCGAACGCGGGCGGGAGATCGGGTTCGCCCGAATCGCCCTCGAGCGGCGGCTCGCCCGAGGGCTGATCGCCCGCCGGCTCGCCGTTGTTCGAGGCCTGCTGCTCGTCCGCCTCGCCGCCGCGTCCGCCGCGGCGGCGGCCGCGCCGGCGCCAGCGCGGGCGGCGCTCCTGCGGCTGCTCCTCGTCTTCGTCTTCCTGCGCCGCCATCGCCTCGGCAACCATGCGGTTGAGCGCTTCGCGGTCGGCGACGGGGATGCGGTAGTAGTCGGGGTGGATCTCGTTGAAGGCGAGAAACCCGTGGCGGTTTCCGCCGTATTCGACGAAACAGGCCTGCAGGGAGGGTTCGACGCGCGTGACCTTGGCGAGATAGACGTTGCCTTTGATCTGCTTCTTGCGCGCGCTTTCGAAATCGAATTCTTCGAGACGGTTACCGCTGATCACGGCCACCCGGGTTTCTTCCGGGTGGGTCGAATCGATCAACATACGCTTTGCCATTCGCTCTCTCTTTTTCGGCGGACCGGGCGCTGGGCGCGCGGTGCGGCCGTTGTTGGAGCGAAGCCGGCGGCTCGGGAGCAAGGATCGGCGGCCCGGCGCCGCAAGCGGCGGCGCATAGGCATCGCGCGGGCCCAAGGGGCGGGCCGATGGCGTTGCGCGCAGGCAGCGCCGGGGCGTTCGACAAAGGGAATCGAGGTCCCCGAAACTAGCGCGTTGCGCCGGTATCTAGTGAATCCCGTGGCGACGACTTCGCAAGTTGTGATGGGCAGCCGCGGCGCAGCGCGCTCCGCTCCGGCTGGCGCCAGGGTCCCGGTCGGGAAACTCCCGAGGGCGGGTCCGGCAAGCCCGGCCGAGGCCTCGCTCGCCGCCTTGCCCGTCGACCGGGCCAAGGCAGTCCGCGGCTGGTAGGCAAGATAGCTGTTCGCCGGGCGTTCGTAAATCTATTCCTCGCGCCCCGGCCGCGGCCCCGCCCTCCGTCCCAGGGGCCGTCCGCGCCCAAGCCCGCGCGGAAGCGTTGGACCGTAAACGAGATTTGGGATAAACTGCAAAAGAATCAACGGCTGGGGCCCGGTAATTCCCACGATGATTGAAGAGGGGCGCAACCGCCATCGGCGACGGTTCCGGCACATCGCGGCGGGGCTCGGCCTCGCCGCGCTGCTCGCCGGCGCCGGCCAGGCCGCGGCGGAGCCCAGCGTCAGCGAGGTCCGCATCAGCCGGCACGAGGGGCTGACGCGCATCTCGATCGGCCTGTCCGAGGCGGTCCAGTTCCGCGCCCATGTGCTCGGCGCCCCCTACCGCGTGATCGTGGACCTGCCGCCGGTCGATTGGCGGCTCGGCACCGAGGCGCGGCTCGACGGCCCGCCGGTCACCGCCTGGCGCTACGGCAGCTTCGGCAAGGACGTGCGCCGCATCGTGTTCGACGTCGACCGCCCGGTCCGCATCCAGAAGACCTTCGCGCTGCCGCCCAAGGACAAGGCGCAGGAATGGCGCCTGGTCATCGACCTCGAGCGCATCAGCAAGGACGAGTTCGACCGCATCCTGCGCGAGCAGCGCGGCACGCTGCCCGACTACACCGCGCCCGGCGACGAGGCCCGCGCCGGCCAGCGCGCCCGGCGCGACTCGCCGCTGGTGGTGATCGACCCCGGCCATGGCGGCATCGACCCTGGCGCCACCGGCAAGAACGGCACCAGCGAGAAGGACATCGTGCTGCTGGTGGCCAAGGAGCTGCGCGACCGTATCTGGAACAGCGGCAAGTACCGCGTGCTGATGACGCGCGGCGCCGACTACTACATAGCACTTCGTCAGCGCTTCGAGATCGCGCGCAGCGCCGGGGCCGACATCTTCATCTCGCTGCACGCCGATTCGAGCCCGTTCCGCGCCAGCCGCGGCCTTTCGGTCTACACGCTCTCGGCCCAGGCGTCGGACGAGGAGGCGGCGGCGCTGGCAAGGCGCGAGAACCGCGCCGACCTGGTGGCCGGCGTCGACATCTCGCGCAACGACACGCGCGTGGCCGGCATCCTCATCGACCTCGCGCAGCGCCAGTCGCTGCACAACGCGCACCGGCTGGCGGGCGCCATCGTCGCCGCGCTGGAAGGCCGCGTCGAGCTGGTACCGAAGCCGCTGCGTTCGGCCGGCTTCGCGGTGCTGAAGGCGCCCGACGTCGCCTCGGTGCTGATCGAGATGGGGCATCTGAGCAACCCCAAGGAAGAGCACCAGCTCCGCGACCCCGGCTACCGCGCGAAGCTGGCCGATGGGCTGATGAAGGGCATCGACCGCTATTTCGCGGCGAAGGGCAAAGGCACGCCCGCGCGCCAGGGCGCCGCCGCCGACGCGGAGCGGTGATCGCCCTTGCCGGCCGGCGCCGGGCGCCGGCGGCGCGCCCTCGCGAACGCTCCGCCGCGATCCGTCGCCGCCGCGCGGCCCGTATGCTCCGGAAAACCTGACACGCGCGCGAAAATTCCGGTATCATCGCGTACTTGCGAGGGGCGGAGGAACCGATGGACACGCATGTGAAAACCGACGTGCGCGCGGCGCCGATGGGCAAGCCGCAATTGCGCGGCATTCACCACCTGGCGCTCGTCACCGACGACATGCGCAAGACGCTCGACTTCTACGTCCGCGTGCTCGGCATGCCGCTCGTCCACGGCCTCTTCACGCCCGGCAAGCGCGGCGAGCGCACGCCGACCGCAGGCGCCGGCAGCCACGGGCGCGGCGTTCCGCCGTTCGCGGCGATTCCGCATTTCTTCGTCGACATGGGCGGCGACAGCCTGCTCGCCTTCTTCGAATACCCGAAAGGGCAGGTGGGCCCCTGCGATCGCGACACGATCGGCGCGATGCAGCACGTCTCGTTCGTCTGCGGCCCGAAACGGTATCGCGAGATCCTCGAGCGCCTGAAGGCGAACGGCGTGGAGATCACCGCCGGCCCGCTGATCACGATTCCGCCGGCCATCCACTCGTTCTATTTCTTCGATCCCAACGGCACGCGGCTCGAGGTCGTTTCCGATCTCGACGGCGACGAGGACGATCTCCAGGTGCTCCGGAGCTGCGCGATGGACGAGCCCGCCATGCGCCGCGAATTGAAGCTCATCTGCGACGACGCCGCCTGGATCGACGAGATGATCCTCCACATGCCGCGCTGACCGGCGCCGCCGCCCGCCGTGGCGCGCGGCTACATGAGCGAGCCGCGATTGCAGTATCCGCCGTCGACGGTGACGACGGTTCCCGACGTATAGGAGGAAATATCCGAAGCGACGAAGGCAATGGTCGCGGCGATTTCCTCGACCGTCGCCGCACGGCCCTGCGGCAGCGGCGCCAGCAGCTCCTTCCACCGCCCGCTATCGCCGAAGCGATCCTTGGCGGATGTCTTCATCAGATCGACCAGCCGTTCCGTCGCCACCGGCCCGGGATTCACGCCCACGACGCGGATGCCGTGTTCCAGGCTGTCGCCGCCCAAGGCCTGCGTGAATGCCATGAGTGCCGCGTTCGCCGTCGCGCCGCATATGTAATTCGCCTTGGGCCGCTGCCCGCTCGCTCCGATGACGTTCACGATGACGCCGTGGCGCCTCGTCCGCATGCGGGCGAAGAACGCCCGGCACAGGTTGATGTAGGCATACACCTTCACGTTCCAGGTTTCGCGCCAGGTTGCGTCGTCGATGTCGTCGAGCCGTCCGCCCGGAATGGCGCCGGCGTTGTTGATGACGATTTCGGCATCCGCGCAACGGGTTGCCAGCGCCTCCGCTTGTGTCGCGGTGGCCAAATCCGCGGTTATCGGAGCGGCGTCGCAACCGAACCGTTCCCGCAGCTCCCGCGAAAGCGCTTGCAGCGCCGCTTCCGACCGGGCCGCCAGGTAGAGGCTGCATCCCTCCGCCGCCAGCTGGCGCGCCACCGCGGCGCCGATTCCCCGAGACGCGCCGGTAACCAGCGCTCGCTTGCCCGACAATCCCAGATTCACGTTGGCCCCCGACGTTTGCAGTGGATTTGGCGCCCATCGTTAGCCCGACCTCCGCGAGCTTGCCAGTGGCCATGCCGCCCATGCCTGTTCCGCCGCGATCCCGCGACGGAACGAACCGGCCGCAGAGACGCCGGCACGATGCCGGGCGGGCGGCCAGCGAAAATCCCGCGCGCCGAAGCGCCGGCCGATGCCGATTGATGCGGCGGAGCCGAAAGGGGATGATCGAGACCGGCGGCGATCGTCGTCGCCGGGACGGGGGCGCCGGACAAGGCGCCCGCGAGAATGGGAGCCCAGACCATGCAAGCTCGGAAGACCGCGAAAGACCTGATCGAGGAGCGCGCGCCGCATCGCGCCGTGCACGTGGATCAGCTGGAATGGAAGAAGATCCGGTGGCCGGGCGAGTGGGGGAAGGTCGCGTTTCATCCGCGCCCGGACAATCCGACCGAACCCATCGTCGGCGTTACCAGGTTCGAGCCCGGCGGCGGTTTTCCCGACCACGCGCACGATTTCGCGCAGGTCTGGTACATCCTCGAAGGCGATTGCATCGTCGACGGCCAGAGGCTGGGGCCCGGAACCATCGTGTTTCACCCGGATCCCCACGTGGAACGCGAGATGCGAACCGAGAACGGGGTGACGATCTTCTTCTGCCAGTATCCCGGGCCGACGACCGGCGGGCGGCCGATCTATCACGATCGCTTCGATCTCGATCGCGAGCGCCGGGACGTCGCGGAGGAGCCGACCACCGTCTGATGCGGCGCGCGCGAAGGCGGCGGGGCCGCGGTCTGGGCTCGCGGCCGGCGTCGACCTATTGTCGCGCGGTTCGGCCCGCGCGGCACCGCCAGCGACGAGGCGCCGCCGCCGCCCCCTGGCCACCGCCGCGATTGCCACCGGCGGCCTCGCCCCGGTTACCCCCTTCGGACAAGGCGCGGCCCCGATCTCGCGCCGCTCGCAGGCCCTGTCTCAATCGGCGTCGAGCGGCTGCACCTTGATGTCGCCGTCGAGGCAGTTCGGCTGCGGCCCGAAGCGGTATCGCGAGATTCTCGAGCGCCTGAAGGCGAACGGCGCGGAGATCACCGCCGGCCCGCTGATCACGATTCCGCCGGCCATCCACTCGTTCTACTTCTTCGATCCCAACGGCACGCGGCTCGAGGTCGTTTCCGATCTCGACGGCGACGAGGACGATCTCCAGGTTCTCCGGAGCTGCGCGATGGACGAGCCCGCCATGCGCCGCGAATTGAAGCTCATCTGCGACGACGCCGCCTGGATCGACGAGATGATCCTCCACATGCCGCGCTGACCGGCGGCCGGTTCCGGCGGGCGGCCGGGCGCTTCGGAGATTGTAGCCGGGGTCGCGGCGGTCCGAGGCGTTCGGGCGTCGCGGTGCCCGCAGCGCGCTCCAGCGCCGCGGGTCAACCCGGGCACGGCCGGCCCGGCGGCTTCATCTCTTCGGTATTGGGCCTGCCATATTGAGGCCGCCCCTGCTGCAGGTTGCCGGCGCAGGGCATGCAGATGGTCGTATACGCGCCGCCCGCGCCCCTTGCGCGCACGAGCGTGTAGAGGGTGAAGGACGGCCCCTCCGCGGGGACTCCTTGGACGTTGACGTGCAGCCTGTCCTTGTCCACGTAGCCGAACGTGTTCGGATTGAGGCTGAGGTTGAGGCCGCCGCCGGGGCCCAACATCCACCGGAATTCTTTCGCGCATTCCGCGAGCATGGAACCGAAATCCGCGCGACGGAGCGTTTCGAGCGCGCGCTCGGCCGCCGCGCGCTCGGCGGCCGGCACGGAGGCCGCGATTTCGCCGGTCCGCTTCGGCCGCTCGCCGCCCGGCGGAGGATCGCGGCCCGCATCGGGGCCGGCATTCGGCGCCGGATCGGCGCGCACGGCGGAAGCGCCGAGCGTCACGTGAATGCGGAAGGCCTCGCGCGTGACCGAACGCATGAGCTGCGAGACCCTCACCTCGTGGGCCCGTCCCCGTGCCGTGAAGGTGAGCTGGTTCACGCCGTCGCGAATCCCGACGACGTTGAAGACGATGTTCCTGCCGTTGACGACCTTGAGCGATACCGTCTGGCCCGGCGTCGTGGCGAGCCGGTAGCAGACGATGTCCTCGGGCGGCGCGATGCCGAAGATGAACGTCTCGCCGCGGCCGGGCTCGATGGCGGCTTCGACGCATCCGCGTTGGGCATTGGCCCGGTCCGCCGAGGCCAGCAGCAGCAGCGATGCGATGAGGCAAAGCGAGGCGATGCGCGTCATGGGCACTCTCCCCGATGGGCGTCGCAGCGAATGCGCAGCGCTCTCGTCTAGCACAACCGCCGATCGGGGCGAAGTATGCCCGGGCGGGCGGGCCGGGGGCGAGGGGAAGCGCCACGCCGTTCCGGCGACGAGACGCGCCTTCGGACGGCGCATGGCCCGAACATTGGCGCCGTCTCCGAGGGCATCCCGCCGCCCCGGCGCCGGGGAGGGACGGCCACATTGCGGCCAAAGACTTCGGCAACAAAACCGTGCGAATGTGAACCGGGGCGGGCGCTTGCGCGTCGGGTGGCCGCGTATATAGTCCGCGCCCCATCGGGCCAGCGCGCAGGCGGCATCCGCCCCGCCGCGGCGGGCATGAGGGAAGATCTTGAGAAATCGCGATAAATCGGTCCTGGGCTTCTTCTACCGCAGCGCCCTCAACCTGCTCAGCGCCGGCTTTCTGGTCGGCCTCGTCGGGCTGATCGTGGTTTTCTTCGGCCTGTGGTTCTACGGCCGCGACCTGCCCGACTACCAGAAGCTGGCCAATTACGAGCCGCCGATCGTCAGCCGCGTCTACGCCGCCGACGGGCGGCTGATCGGCGAATTCGCGTCCGAGAAGCGCATCTACGTTCCGTTCGAATCGATCCCGAAGCGCGTCTGGCAGGCCTTCATCGCCGCCGAGGACCAGCGCTTCTTC
>JAEULD010000020.1 GCA_016792765.1 Candidatus Odyssella sp. | reverse complement strand
CGCGGATTGCCAGGTGCGGATGATGACCTCGCCGATGCGGCCCATGGCCTGGCTATCGGACGACATCATCGAGAACGCGCCGAGATCGTGCAGGATGTCTTCGGCCGCGATCGTCTCGCGGCGGATGCGCGATTCGGCGAAGGCGACGTCTTCGGGAATGCGCGGATCGAGATGGTGGCAGACCATGAGCATGTCGAGATGCTCGTCCACCGTGTTCACGGTGTAGGGCCGCGTGGGATTGGTCGAGGACGGCAGCACGTTGGGCTCGCCGCACACCTTGATGATGTCGGGCGCGTGCCCGCCGCCGGCGCCCTCGGTGTGGAACGCATGGATCGTGCGCCGCTTGAACGCCGCGACCGTGTTCTCGACGAAGCCCGACTCGTTGAGCGTGTCGGTGTGGATCGCCACCTGCACGTCCATGCGCTCGGCAACGTCGAGGCAATTGTCGATCGCCTTGGGCGTCGTGCCCCAGTCTTCGTGCAGCTTCAGCGCGCAGGCGCCGGCCTCGATCATCTCCTCGAGCGGCGCCGGCAGCGCGGCGTTGCCCTTGCCGAAGATGCCGATGTTGATCGGGAAGCCTTCGGCCGCCTGCAGCATGCGGCCGATGTGCCAGGTGCCGGTGCAGGTGGTGGCGAGCGTGCCGTGCGCGGGGCCGGTGCCGCCGCCCATCAGGGTCGTGACGCCCGACATCAGCGCGTCCTCCACCTGCTGCGGGCAGATGAAATGGATGTGCGCGTCGATGCCGCCGGCGGTGACGATCTTGCCCTCGCCGGCGATGGCCTCGGTGCCGGGTCCGATCACGATGTCGACTCCGGGCTGCACGTCGGGATTGCCGGCCTTGCCGATCGCCGCGATGCGCCCGTCGCGCAGGCCGATATCGGCCTTGACGATGCCCCAGTGATCGAGAATCAGCGCGTTGGTGATGACGGTATCGACCGCGCCCGCGGCGCGCGTGGCCTGCGACTGGCCCATGCCGTCGCGGATCACCTTGCCGCCGCCGAACTTCACCTCTTCGCCGTAGATCGTGCGGTCCTCTTCCACCTCGATGAACAGCTCGGTGTCGGCGAGGCGCACGCGGTCGCCCGTCGTCGGGCCGTACATGGCGGCATAGGCCGAGCGCGAGAGTTTCGGCATCAGAGCGCTCCCTCGATCTTGCCCTGGAACCCGTGCACGACGCGCCGGCCCTCGTAGCGCACGAGCGCGACGGTCCGCGTCTGCCCCGGCTCGAACCGGACGGCGGTGCCGGCGGGAATGTCGAGCCGGAAGCCGCGCGCTTTCTCGCGGTCGAAGCGGAGCGCCGCGTTGGTCTCGTAGAAATGATAGTGGCTGCCGACCTGGATCGGCCGGTCGCCGGTGTTCGCGACCTCGACGGACACGGTCTTGCGGCCCGCGTTCAGCTCGATCTCCCCCGCGGCGGGAATGATTTCGCCGGGGACGAACGGCTTGGCGCGCGGCGCCCGCGCCGCGGGCACGCTCTTGGTCGGTGGCGCGGTCTTTCTTGCGGCCATGGCTGCCTCAGCGGATCGGCGCGTGGACGGTGACGAGCTTCGTGCCGTCGGGGAACGTGGCCTCGACCTGGACCTCGTGGATCATCTCGGCGACGCCCTCCATCACCTGGCTCTTCCGGATCACCCTGGCGCCGTCGCGCATGAGGTCGGCGACCGAGCGGCCGTCGCGCGCGCCCTCGACGACGAAATCGGTGATCAGCGCGATCGCCTCCGGATGGTTGAGCTTCACGCCGCGCTGCAGGCGCTTGCGCGCCACTTCGGCCGCTATCGCGACCAGGAGCTTGTCTTTCTCGCGAGGTGTCAGGTGCATGCGCCCATCCCTTCCCGCCGGTCATGAATGCATCAAGTGTACCAAGTCCTGGGCAGGACCGACGGCAGGTTTCCCGCGCTTTCGCGAAGCCTGCACCAAAGGCGGGCAAGATCGCTGCGCAATCCTTGGGCGCCGTCGGCCAGGAAACGGGCAACCAGCAGGCCGTTGACCAGCGTGGCCGCGGCGCGTCCGCCCGCCGGCTCGAGCGCGGCGCGCGCCGCGGCCAGCCGGCCGGCCGCGTCCGGGCCGGCATAGAGCATGGTCGCCATCGCACCGGCGCCGCCGAAGCCGGCGGGATGGGCGAGCGTCGCGGCCGGTTCGCCGCCCCAGCCGACCGCGTCGTGCCATGCGAGGCGCCCGTCGCGGACGACGCGCCAGCGGTCGAGATAATGGCCGGCCGCGAGGCGTTCGCCGCGCGCCGCGCGGCCGAACACGACGATCTCGGCGGCGAGCAGCCGCGCATCGCCCGCCAGCGAAATGCGCGTCTCGCGGCGGAAGCGCGCGCCGTCGAACAGGATGGTTTCCTGCGGCAGCCATTCGAGCCAGGCGCCCGCGCCGACCGCAATATCGACGCCGAAAACGGTGTTTTCGGCGCGCGACCGATACACTTTCTCGGCCGCCTGCGTCGTCACCTTCACGCGCGTCCCGGCGCCGGCCGCGATGGTCGCCGCGATGCGGTCGCCGCCGGCCAATCCGCCCGAGGTCGTCAGCATCACGGCCTGAAACACGTCGCCCGGCTCCGGCGTCGGAAACAGCGCGCGGCAGGGATCGCGCTGATAGAGATCGGCAATTCCGGTCCGGCCCGTATCGTCGCGCGCAAGCGCGAGCGCGAGCGCGCCGTTCGATCGCTCGAGGCGCGGCACAATCTCCAGACCTGGCTCGAGCGGCATCGGCGCGCGGCTTCGCATGTGTCGCCGGCACATCACGTCATCGGCTCTCGCGGAGCAAGCCCGCCGAAGCCGCAGGCCGCGGTGGGCGCGACGCTGCCGCTTGCGAGGCAGACTGCACGCGAATTGCCCAGCCCAATATTTCGGCAGGACGCTGCCGCGATTTCGCGCGCTCGGCGCCGCCGCCTGGGCTGGGCGCCGCGCAGCGCGTCGCGCGCGCCCGCGGCAATCCGCCACGTCCGGGAATTTCGCCATTGCGGCAGGCCGTTAGCTCCCGCGACGGCGAGGACTTCGGCGCTTGGCACGATCCTTGAGTCTACCCACCCCGACACGCGCTCTTGCGTGCCGCATCACAGGTCGAACAAGGGGTCAAGGAACATGCTTCAACTGACGCGCAGGGCGGCGCTGGCGGGGCTTCTGGCGGGAACGGTCCTCGCCGGAGCGCCTGCCTTCGCCCAGGACACGATCAAGGTCGGCGTCCTGCACTCGCTCTCGGGGACGATGGCGATCAGCGAGACGACGCTGAAAGACACGATCCTCATGATGATCGACGACCAGAACAAGAAGGGCGGCTTGCTCGGCAAGAAGCTCGAGGCGGTGGTCGTCGATCCGGCTTCGAACTGGCCGCTGTTCGCCGAGAAGGCGCGCGAGCTGATCCAGGTGCAGAAGGTGGCGGTAGTGTTCGGCTGCTGGACCTCGGTGTCGCGCAAATCCGTGCTGCCGGTATTCGAGGAGCTGAACGGCCTGCTCTTCTACCCGGTGCAGTACGAGGGCGAGGAATCGTCGCGCAACGTGTTCTACACCGGCGCCGCGCCGAACCAGCAGGCGATCCCGGCCGTCGAATACCTGATGAGCAAGGACGGCGGCGAGGCCAAGCGCTGGGTGCTGCTCGGCACCGACTACGTCTATCCGCGCACGACCAACAAGATCCTGCGCGCGTTCCTGAAGTCGAAGGGCGTGGCCGAAGCCGACATCATGGAAGAGTACACGCCGTTCGGCCATTCGGACTGGCAAACGATCGTGCGCCGCGTGAAGCAGTTCGCGTCGCAGGGCAAGAAGACCGCCGTGGTCTCGACGATCAACGGCGACGCCAACGTGCCGTTCTACAAGGAGTTGGGCAACCAGGGGATCAAGGCGACCGACATCCCCGTCGTCGCGTTCTCGGTGGGCGAGGAAGAGCTCGCCGGCATCGACACGAAGCCGCTCCTCGGCCACCTCGCGGCATGGAACTACTTCCAGTCGGTGAAGAACGGCACCAACACGGAGTTCGTGGCGCAGTGGAAGGCGTTCATCAAGAACCCGAAGCGGGTCACCAACGACCCGATGGAAGCGCACTACATCGGCTTCAAGATGTGGGCGCAGGCGGTGCGGCAGGCCGGCTCGACGAACGTCGACGCGGTGCGCCAGGCGATGTACGGCCAGAAGGTGAAGTCGCCCTCCGGCTACGACATCACGATGCACACGAACCATCACCTCGCGAAGCCGGTGATGATCGGCGAGATCAAGGCCGACGGCCAGTTCGAGATCGTGTGGCAGACCAAGGGCCCGATCGTGGCCGAGGCCTGGAGCCCGCACATCGCGGAGAACAAGGGCAAGGTCGCCGACTGGAGCTATCCGTGGGTCTGCGGCAACTGCACGAAGCCGAAGTTCTAGGCCGACGCTCGGACGGACGACGCCGGCCCGCCGGGAAGACCGCGCGGGCCGGCCGCTTCCCAAGAAGAAACACAAGCCGGGGCGGGAAAACTCGATGCGTGTCGCTTGCCTGCGTGCCTGCGCGCTTCTGTTGATCCTCGTGACGGCGGCACTCGGGCGCGACGCGCGGGCCGACGCCTTCGGCGACGCACTCGCCGGCTTCGCCAGGGACAGCTACGCCGATACGATCGCGGCAGTGGAGAAGCTCTCGGCGCTGGGCGATCCGCGCGCCGCTCCGGTGCTGCGCGCGCTCGCCGAGGGAAATCTCTACGTCCGCAAATCCGACCAGGCCGTCGTCGTCGCGCGAGAGGACGGCGGCAAGACGGAAGCCGCCGAGGCCGCCACCGGCAGGCCGGTCGGGGCGTTCAAGGCCGACGAATTCGACAAGGTGCGGGTGAACAACCGCGTGCGCGCCGCCGTGCAGGCCGCGCTCGGCACGTTCGATCTCGTCCATCCCGACGCCAGGACGCGCATCGCCGCGGCGCGCGCGCTGTTCCGGAGCCCGGACGCCAAGAACATCCCGCTGCTCGAGAAGTCGCTCGAAGCGGAAGCCGATGCGGCCGTCCGCGCGGAAAAGGAGCTGGCGCTCGCGGCCTCGCGCGTGTTGAGCGACAAGGCGCAGGTGCGGCTCGAAGGCGTGGCCCGCCTCAAGACCGCCGCGACGCCCGAGGCCCGCAACCTGCTGCTCCGCGTGGCCGGCGAGGCCGAGAAGGGCAGCGCGCTGCACGCGGCGGCGACCGACGCGATCGCCTCGATGGATTCCCAGATCCGCCTCGCGCGCAACGCCGAGATCTTCTTCCAGGGGCTTTCGCTCGGCTCGGTGCTGCTGCTGGCCGCGATCGGCCTCGCGATCACCTTCGGCGTGATGGGCGTGATCAACATGGCGCATGGCGAGATGGTGATGCTCGGCGCCTACACGACCTTCGTCGTGCAGCAGGCGGTCCGCGCGTGGGTCCCGGAGCTGATGGAGGTGTCGGTCCTCATCGCCGTGCCGGTGGCGTTTCTCGTCTCGGGCGCGGTCGGCATCGGCCTCGAGCGCGGCGCGATCCGCCACCTCTACGGCCGGCCGATCGAAACGCTGCTGATGACCTGGGGCGTCAGCATGATCCTGCAGCAGGCCGTGCGCGTCGCCTTCGGATCGACCAACCGCGAGGTGACGAGCCCTTCCTGGATGTCGGGCACGATGGAGATCGCCTCCGGCATCGCGCTCACGCAGAACCGCGTCGTCATCATCCTGTTCGGCCTGATCGTGTTCGGCCTCGTCGTGCTGGTCACGAAGAAGACGTGGTTCGGCCTGCAGATGCGCGCCGTCACGCAGAACCGCGCGATGGCGGCCTCGATGGGCATCCGCACCGGGCGCGTCGATGCGATGACGTTCGGCCTCGGCTCCGGCATCGCCGGCATGGCCGGCGTGGCGCTGGCCCAGATCGACAACGTCAGCCCCAATCTCGGCCAGGGCTACATCGTGGACAGCTTCATGGTCGTGGTGTTCGGCGGCGTCGGCAATCTGCTCGGCCTGCTGCTCGGCTCGTCGATCCTGGGCGTCGTCAACAAGTTCCTCGAGCCCTTCGCCGGCGCCGTGCTCGGCAAGATCTTCGTCCTGGTCGCGATCATCGTGTTCATCCAGTTCCGGCCGCGCGGGCTGTTCGCGCTCAAGGGCCGGGCGGCGGAGGCCTGAGCGATGTCGGCTCCGCTCAACCGCTCGCTCGCCAAGGCGCTCGTCTCGGGCGCGCGGCCCTACATCCTGCTGGCGATCGCCGCGCTCGCGGCGCTGCCGCTGCTCAATCTGTTCGTGCCGCCGGGCTCGCCGCTCTATCTGCCCGATTTCGCCGTCAAGCTGATCGGCAAGTGGCTGTGCTTCGCGATCCTGGCGCTCGCACTCGACCTCGTTTGGGGCTATGTCGGCATCCTCTCGCTCGGCCACGGCGCGTTCTTCGCGCTCGGCGGCTATGCGATGGGCATGTATCTGATGCGCGCGATCGGCGACCGCGGCGTCTACAAGAACCCGCTGCTGCCCGACTTCATGGTGTTCCTGAACTGGAAGGAGCTGCCCTGGTACTGGTGGGGCTTCGACAGCTTCGCGTGGACGCTGCTGATGATTCTCGCGGTGCCCGGCCTGCTCGGCTTCGTGTTCGGCTGGCTCGCCTTCCGCTCGCGCATCACCGGCGTCTATCTCTCGATCATCACGCAGGCGATGACCTTCGCGCTTATGCTCGCCTTCTTCCGCAACAACATGGGCTTCGGCGGCAACAACGGCCTTACCGACTTCAAGGACATCCTCGGCTTTCCGCTCAACACCGACGCGACGCGCGCCGGCCTCTACTGGGCCTCGCTGATCGCGCTGATCCTGGCGTTCCTGCTCTGCCGCATGGTCGTGCAGAGCAAGCTCGGCCGCGTGCTGACCGCCGTGCGCGACGCCGAATCGCGCGTGCGCTTCCTCGGCTACTCGGTCACGAACTACAAGCTGTTCGCGTTCGTGCTTTCGGCGATGATCGCCGGCGTCGCCGGCGCGCTCTACGTGCCGCAGGTGGGCATCATCAATCCCTCAGAATTCTCGCCGGGCGCCTCGATCGAGGCCGTGATCTGGGTGGCCGTGGGCGGCCGCGGCTCGCTGATCGGCGCCGTGCTCGGCGCCTTCGTCGTCAACGGCGCCAAGAGCTGGCTCACCTCGACAGCGCCCGAATACTGGCTGTTCATCCTGGGCGGCCTGTTCGTGGCGGTGACCCTGTTCCTGCCGCGCGGCCTCGTCGGCCTGCTCGGCGGGAAAGGGAACGGCCCGCGCATCGCTAGGCCGGCCATCGCCAACATCTCCGCGCTGCTCGGCACGGCGCCGCCCTCGCCCAAGGAGCAG
>JAEULD010000324.1 GCA_016792765.1 Candidatus Odyssella sp. | reverse complement strand
CTGCTCGGCCTGTTCGTCCTCTATGCGTCGGTCGGCGCCCTCGCGCTGAGCACGCTGCTCGCGGAGTTCGGCGAGCGCTGGTGGATCGCCGATCTGTTCGCGCATTTCCGCTATCACTACGCGCTCGGGGCTCTGCTGCTCGCGGGCGCGGCGCTGGCGCTCGGGCGCCGCGTCGCGGGTCTCGCGGCGGCGTGCCTGGTCGGCGCGCAGATCTGGGCCGTCGCGGCGCCGCCGCGCACGCCGGCGGCCGAGCGCGCCGAATCCGGCACGCCGGTGCGCGTGATGTCGGTCAACGTCCTGGTCGTCAATCCGCGCCGGGCCGACGTCGCGGCCGCCGTCGAGCGGGCCGCGCCCGACCTCGTCGCGCTGCAGGAGGTCTCGCGGGCGTGGCATCCGGTCGTCGAGCGGCTCGCCAAGACGCTGCCGCACGTGGCGCCGGCCGACTGGCGCACGCAGCCTTCCGACAACATCCTGCTGAGCCGATACCCGATCCGGGCGAGCCGCACGGCGGTTCCCCCCGGCCCCGCGCGCTGGTTCGCCCATGTCGAGGCGACGATCGACATCGGCGGCCGGCCGATCCGGGTCCTCGCCGTCCACCCGCCGCTGCCCAAGGGGCCGCTGCTCACCGACATCCGCCAGGCGCATCTCGACTACTACGCGCGCGTCGCCGCCGGCTCGGACCTGCCGCTGCTGATCGCCGGCGACTTCAACATCACCCCCTACTCGCCGCGCTTCCGGACGCTGCTGCGCGAGGGCGGGCTCCGCTACGTGCATCTCGGCTGGGCATGGCCGCGCTCGTGGCCCTCGCCGCATTTCGGCCCGCTCACCCGCCATCTGCGCGGTTTCCCGATCGATCACGTGCTGACCAGCCGTCACTTCGCCGTGGCCGGCGCGCGCGCCGGCGAGGACGTGGGCTCGGATCACTATCCGATCGTTGCCGATCTGCTGCTGCGGCGATAAGAAACCGGCAAGCACACGCTGGTTGGAGGAAATTCGTGCGCGCGCCGACGGCGGCGCGCGTTTACGGCATCGTAGCGTTTGGCGGGCAGGATTTGGCTCCGCCTCCGCGGACCGGAGGATTGATGTTTCGATCGATCGCGAGATGCGCGCCGATGGCGCTCGCCGCCGCGCTGGCCGCGGCTCTGCCGCAGGCCGCGGCCGCCGCGGACTATGCGTGCAATTTCGTCGAGGTGCAGTGCGACCGCGCGGCGAATCTCGTGCGCGTGGTGCCGTTCCGCGCCGAAAACGAGGAGTGCGACCGGCTGCGCGCGGTCAAGGACGCCGACTGGCTCGTCGACGTGGCGCGTCACGTGCGCGCGGGCGGCAAGGACCGCAAGGGCCCCGGCGCGGCCAAGGTCGTGCGCTGCGATCTCGGCGAGGGCCGCACCGTCGCGGCCTCGGTCCAGGGCGCGCCGGTGGATGCGAAGATGCAGGGCCCGTGCGGAGCGGTGTTCTCGGCGATCGTGACGATCGACGAGGTGCGGCCGCGGCCGCGCCGCGTCGTCAACGAAATCAACCTGCTGCAGAGCTGCGAGACGGGCGGCGCCGCCGACCGCATCGAGTATTTCCCCGAGTCGCAGAAAGTGCTGATCCAGTGGTCGTCCGAACCGCGCTTCGGCGTCCTCGAGCGCACGGTGCTCGCGCGCCAGAGCCTGAAGCGCAACGGCCGTTAAGCCGGGCCGCGCCGCATTCCTACCGGCCCGCGGCCGCGTCGCGGATCGCCTGCAGCGTCTCCGGGGCCCGGAAGACGGCGCTGTGGTTGGCGCCCGGCACTTCGACGAAGCGCGCGCGAACGCCGCGCGCCGCGAGGCTCCGGGCATAGCTCGCGCCGAGCGCGGGAAACGTATTGTCGTCGAGCGAGCCGGTCAGCGCGATCACGAGCGCCGACGCGGGCACCGCTCCCGCATAGGCGTGAGGCGACTCGCTCCGCGTCCAGGCGCGCCGGCCGCTGCGCCAGTTCGGCAGGTGGCACGGACACGCGACGAGGACCGCGGCATCGGCCAGGCCCGGATGCTTGCCGAGTATGACGCCGGCGATCGCCGCCCCGCCCGAATGGCCGATCAGTACCACCCGCCGCGCCTTGTGATGGGCGCGCAGCGCGCGCACGGCCGACGCCACCGCGTCCACGTTCTCGGGCGTATAGCTGTCGCTGCGATTGTCGTTGGAGCCGCTCGATTGCGCGCCGGCCCCGTCCTCGTAGCCGGGCCGCACCAGGCCCACGGCGACGGTGCCCGCGCCCGCGATCTGCTCGGCGAGGCGGAAATGGTAGCTGGCGGGACCGCCCGCGCTCACGTCGCCGTGGATCACGACCGCGAGCACCGGCTGGCCGCGGCCCGGCGCCGCCCCGAACGTGCGGATGACGAGGCATTCGCCGGCGCCGCTGACGCGCGTCGCATTGTCCGGGGCCGGACATGGCGCTGCGAGCGCGGCGCCCGCCGCCGCCGGCGGGCCGAGCAAGGCGGCCGCCGCCGCGATGCGCCGGATGAAGTGCATGCCGCCCTCCGCGCGAGTCGCCTCCGCGCTTACCACGCCCCGGAGGTCACGGGCAATTGATCGCGCTCCCGTCCGCGCGCGGCCATAGATGAGACGTGTTCGGTTCCGATCCCTGCGGGAGACCCACATGAGACTGCGCCATGCACTTGCGGCGCTGGCCGTACTGCTGCCGATGCCCGACGCCGGCGCGCAGACGTTCCGTACCGAGAAGCACGAGGTTCGCGCGGTCGCGGTCGCCAAAGGCCTCGCACATCCGTGGGGCCTGGCCTTCCTGCCCGACGGCCGCATGCTCGTCACCGAGCGGCCGGGGCGAATGCGCATCGTCTCGCCGGACGGGCGCATCTCGCGGCCGGTCGAGGGCGTGCCCGAGGTCTATGCGCGCGGCCAGGGCGGCCTGCTCGACGTGACGCTGCATCCGGATTTCGCGCGCAACCGCCTCGTCTACTTCACCTACGCCGAACCGGGGCCGGGCGGCGGCGGCACCGCGGCCGCCTTCGCGCGCCTGTCCGACGACGGTGCGCGGCTCGAGAACCTCAAGGTCATCTTCCGCATGGAGCCGAAAACCGAGGGCGGCCTCCATTTCGGCTCGCGCCTCGTGTTCGCGCGCGACGGCCGCGTGTTCATCACGATCGGCGAGCGCGGCCAGATGGATCTGGCGCAGGATATCTCGGTGAACCGCGGCCAGGTGATCCGCCTCGAGGCCGACGGGCGCGTTCCCGCCGACAATCCGTTCGTGAACCGCCACGGCGCGCGGCCGGAAATCTGGTCGTACGGCCACCGCAATCCGCAGGGCGCCGCGATCCACCCCGAGACCGGCAAGCTGTGGACGGTCGAGCACGGGCCGGCGGGCGGCGACGAGATCAACATCCCGCTCGCCGGGCGCAATTACGGCTGGCCGGTGATCGGCATCGGCAAGCACTACGACGGCCGCCCGATCGGCGTCGGCACGCACAAGGAGGGCATGGAGCAGCCGGTCTACAACTGGGACCCGCAGATCGCGCCCTCGGGCATGGCCTTCTACACCGGCGACAAGTTCCCGGCGTGGCGCGGCAATCTTCTGGTGGCGCTGCTGATGACCCAGGCGTTGGTGCGGCTCGAGCTGTCCGGCGAAAGGGTCGTGCGCGAGGAGCGCATGCTGCGCGGCGTCGGCCAGCGCCTGCGCCACGTGCGCCAGGGGCCGGACGGCTTCGTCTATCTGCTCACCGACGAAAGCGACGGCCAGATTCTGCGGCTCGAGCCGGCGCGATAGCCGCGGCGCTCAGCCCCGCGCGCAGCGGTGGCTGACGCAGATCTTGGTGGCGTCCATGGCCGTCAGCGGCTCTTCGTGCAGGCCGCATTTGTGCGCCTGGCTCTCCGCGCCGGCCTCATCGTTCTTGCAGAAATAGGTGCACTCCGCGCACAGGCCGAAGACCTTGCCGTTGGAGCGTTCGAGCGCCGCGGCGAGGCGGCCGAGGAAGCGGCTGACGGTCTCGAGGTCTCCGCCGAGCCCGGCGGCCGAGGTCTCGAGGCATTGCAGCGGGTCGCGGCGGAGGACCGTTTGGCCGGCGTCGGTGACGTCCAGCCGCACGGCGCGGCGGTCTTCGGGCACCGGCACCCGCCGGACATAGCCCTTGGCTTCGAGCGACTTGAGCGTCTGCGAGGCGGTGCCCTTGGTGGTGTGGAGGTAGTCGGCGAGCGCAGAGGGGGTGCGCGAATAGCGGTTGGCGCGGGAGAGATAGCGCAGCGCCTCCCACTGCGCCGGATTGAGCCCCTGGGCGAACTGGCGGCAATGAATGCTTCGCCCCAATCTATTGATAAGATTGGCGATCTTGTCGGGCATCAGGCGCCTATCCGCATTGTGAAAAGCCTCGTGTGAACTGTCTCGAGACGGTTACGTTGATGTTATCGACTCGATATTGTTTCGACTCGACAGTTTCTCGTCGTCATGGTACGTGACCACCAAGTAATATCGACTCGAAACAAGGCAACCAGGCCGTTGTAACAAAAGGCGACAGAGGGATCGCCTTGCATACGAGGAAAAACACGGAGCCATGGCTCTCATCAAGGCGTCCCAGACCGAACGAAGCGACCGGCGCTACATCGCCACCACGATGGAAGCGCCGCTGCTCGAGCGCGACCACGAGGTCGATCTCGCCAAGCGCTGGCTCGACAAGCGCGACGAGAAGGCGCTCCACGAACTCGTCGGCGCGCATGCGCGCCTCGTCGTCCGCATCGCCGCCGGCTTCCGCGCCAGCGGCCTGCCTTTGGCCGATCTCATCCAGGAAGGCAATATCGGACTGATGGAGGCCGCCGAGCGCTTCGACCCGACGCGCGAGGTGCGTTTCTCCACCTACGCCAGCTGGTGGATCGTCGCCTCGATCCAGAACTACATCCTGCGCAACTCGTCGATCGTGCGCGCGGCGACCACGCCGAAGCAGCGCCGCCTGTTCTTCAACCTGCGCCGCCTGCGCGGCAAGGTGGGCGGCGGCTACGACGGCGGCCTGTCGACCGACGAGCGCCTGGCGCTGGCCAAGCGCCTCGACGTGACGCTGGCCGATGTCGAGCGCATGGAAACCCACCTCGCCCGCCCCGACCAGTCGCTCAACACGGCGATCGGCAACGACGAATCGGCCGAGATCCAGGATTTCCTCGCCGATCCGGCGCCCACGCCCGACGAGGTCGCGGAACGCGAAAGCGGCACGCGCGCGCGCAGCGCGTGGATCCGGCAGGCCCTCGACCGCCTCTCGCCGCGCGAGCGCAAGATCGTCGAGCGCCGCTTCCTGCACGACGGCAAGGAAACGCTGGCCGACATCGGCGACAGCTTCGGCGTCAGCAAGGAGCGCATCCGCCAGATCGAGGCGCGCGCGCTCCAGAAGATGAAGGAAGCGCTCGAGCAGCTCGCCGACCGCCGCGAGGACCTCGTCGAATCGTGAGCGGCGGCGCGTACCCGATCGAAGTCTCGGTCCACGACCTGAAGCGCGCCCTCGACGAGGGCAGCGCCACGGTCGTGGACGTGCGCGAGGCCTGGGAAGCCGAGATCGCGAAGATCGAGGGCGCCCGGCTCGTTCCGCTCGGCGAATTCGCGGCGCGCGCCGCGGAATTGCCGCGCGACACGCCGATCCTTGTCCTTTGCCACCACGGCGGCCGCAGCATGCAGGCCACGCAATGGCTGCGCCGCAACGGCTACGACAAAGTTTCGAACGTCGCCGGCGGCATCGACGCCTGGTCGCGCGAGATCGATCCCGCCGTGCCGCGGTATTGAGCGGCCTCGGGCGCCGCCGATGCACGTTGAAATTCGTTTCGAGAGGCGCTGAAGCGCCCGCCCCCGTGCATCGGGACGACGCGCGTCAGCCCGCGAAGCGCAGGAACGGCATCGCGGCCTTGATCAGCCGCGGCATCGCCAGCGGGCGCACGAGGCGCGCGTCGTAGCGCGCCATGCGGCGGTCGTTCTCGGCGAGGCACAGCTTCATGAAGCTCTTGATCGTGAGCGGCTCGCCGCCGGCGACGAACGCGCGCCCTTCGATCGTCATCGCGGCGTTGTTCATGCCGTCCTTCGAGCCCTCGCCGGTCTTGGGGCCGACGCCGCCCTTGGCGAACTTCAGGCGCTTCCACGCCCGCGTCGCCAGCGCCGCGAAGCGCCGGCCGGCATAGGCCGGGCGCAGGAGCGCGCCGCGCTGCCGCTGCGCCCACACCGCCCAGTTCACGAAGAACAGGATGTGGCGCGCCTCCTCCTGGATCACCGGCTCGAACACCTCGATCAGCTCGGGCGGAAAATAGCCGCTCTCCTTCGCGAGCTTGAACAGCCCGAACGCGAAGAACGAATCGAAGCACTCGCCGTAGCCGGTGCAGAGATAGGCCCATTCCGGATCGGGCGGCGGCGTGAAGCTCTCGTCGGGCGCGATCTCGATGCCGTAGAACCGGATCATGTTCTCGAGCACGACCTTGTGCCGCCGCTCCTCGAACGCGTTGAGCGCGATCGCCTCGCGGATCAGCGGATCGGCCGTGCCGTCGGCGATCGCCTGCATGTTCTTGGAGGTGTGCAGCTCGGTCTCGACCGCGATGTCCCAGAACGGCAGCGCGGCGAGGCGCGCGAGCGCGTCCGGCGCCAGGGTCGGCCACGGGATGACGGCCGGCTTGTAGGGATCGAACGTGTCGAGCAGCAGCCGGCAGAACAGCTGCTTGTGGTCTTCGGAGCCCGGCCGGATGCGGCCCTCGCGCGCGAAGCGCCAGGCGGGCGCGCTGCCGGCGGCGGTGGCGGCGATGTCGGTCACGCGTGGCACTCCTTGCCCGTCAACGCGGTCGTGCACTTATTCCCCGTGCCCGGCGCCGGTCAACCGGCGCTGTTGCCGCGCCGCCGCCCCGTGCTAAGAGCGCACCGGGGAAACTTGGAGGGATCCGGAATGCATTACCGTAACGTGCATCTTGCGCTCGCTGCCGCCCTGTTGGCGCTCGGCGCGGCTTCAGCCGCCGCCGAAACGCCGGTGGAACGCGGGCGCTATCTCGTCGAGACGATCGGCGGCTGCGGCAATTGCCATACGCCGCGCGGCCCGGGCGGCGCCTTCGCCGCCGGGAAAGATCTCGCCGGCGGCTTCGTGTTCGACGAAAAGCCGTTTCGCGCCGTCGCCTCCAACATCACGCCGGACAAGGAAACCGGCATCGGCAACTGGACCGACGCGCAGATCGCGAAGGCGATCCGCGAGGGCATCCGGCCCGACGGCAGCCTGATCGGCCCGCCGATGCCGTTCGAGCTCTATCGCCGGCTTTCGGACAGCGATCTGATGGCGATCGTCGCCTATCTCCGCACCGTGGCGCCGGTCGGCAACAAGGTCCAGAAATCCGTCTATCGCATTCCGCTGCCGCCCGCCTACGGCCCGCCGGTGGCGTCGGTCCCCGACGTGCCGCGCGCCGACAAGGTGAAATACGGCGAGTATCTCGCCGGTCCGGTCGGCCATTGCACGGAATGCCACACGCCGATGGTCGACGGCCGGCGCGACTGGTCGCGCCTCGGCCAGGGCGGCGAGAAGTTCGAGGGTCCGTGGGGCATCGCGGTTTCGCGCAATCTCACGCCGCACCCCGAGGATGGGCTCGGCAAGTGGACCGACGCCGAGATCAAGCGCGCGATCACGCAAGGCGTCAGCAAGAACGGCGCGAAGCTCTTCCCGCCGATGGGCTATTCGTTCTACGCCAAGGTCAAGGACGAAGACCTCGACGCGATCGTCGCCTATCTGCGCTCGCTGAAGCCGCTGCCGCGCGCGAACTAGCGGACGTTTCGTTCGGATGGATTCGGCGGCAGCAGCGCGCCCCTTCGCGGCAATGACCGCATCGAGTCGGGATAAGCTCTACCGGGCGCGGCGCTTCAGGATCTCGACGCAGCTATACGACATCACCCGCTCGCGCTTCTGGTTGAACACCTCGAAGACGAGCGTTACGTAGCCGCGGTCGCCGCGCGTGGCCGAGGATTTCACCACGGGCACGCGCGCCAGCAACACGATAGAGTCGCCGGGGCGCGGCGGCGTGTGCCACCGAACCCCGGCGAGGCCCCGCG
>JAEULD010000264.1 GCA_016792765.1 Candidatus Odyssella sp. | reverse complement strand
GCCTATCTGCTGTTCAGCGAAGGCGACCAGATGACGCTGCGCCGGTTCATCGAGGACTCGGGCGCCAACGACGCGCGCAAGGCCATCGAGCACGCGAAGCTCAACCAGCTCGTCCAGATTCTGCGTTCCAGCCGCTGCCGGCGCGAGGCGCTGCTCGGCTATTTCGGGGAGGCGAAGCCGGGCCCGTGCGGCGCCTGCGACATCTGCCTCGACACCGCCGAGCTGCGCGACGCCACCGAGCCGATGCGGAAGTTCCTCTCCTGCGTGTTCCGCACCGGCGAGCGCTTCGGCGCCGCGCACGTCATCGACGTGCTGCTCGGCAACACGACCGAGAAGATCATCCAGGCCGGGCACGTCGCCGTCAGCACCTACGGCATCGGCCGCGACCTGTCGAAGGCGGAGTGGCGCGCGGTCGCCGATCACGCCGCCGCGGTGGGGCTGGTCGAGCGGCGCGACGACCTCTATGGCGGCCTCGCGCTCGCCGGCGCGGCGCGGCCGGTGCTGCGCGGCGAGCAGCGCGTGATGATGAAGCTGCCGGCGCCGCGCGAGAAGCGGCGGCGCCGTGGCGAGGCGAAATCGGCGTCTCCGGCCGCCGGCGCGCCCGTGCATGGCGCGCTGTTCGACGCGCTGCGGCGCTTCCGCCTGGAGCTGGCCCGCGCCGCCGGCGCCGCGCCCTACACGATTTTCCACGACCGCACGCTCGAGGAGATCGCGGCGCTGAAGCCTGCCACGCTCGATCAGCTCGGTCATTGCTACGGCATCGGCGCCGTCAAGCTCGAGAAGCATGGGGCCGCGGTGCTCGACATCGTGAAGCGCCATCGCGACGCCGCCGGAGCGCCGGCGGGCGAAGCGGCCGCGCCCAAGCGCGGGCTGCCCTGGACGCCCGAAGAGGACGCCGCCCTGCGTCGCCGCTGGAACGAGGGCGCCGGCGTCGGCGCGCTCGCGGCCGAGCTCGGCCGCGCCGCGGGCGGCATCGAAGCGCGCCTCGTCCGCCTCGGCCTCGCGCCGGACCGCGAGACCGCGAGGATGCGCTTCTGAACAATTCGAACGGAGGAAACGCCGCCATGAGCATCCCCAACGCCCGCCTGCCGTCGCTCGATTTCGATCTCGGGCAGGACGCGGAGGCGATCCGCGACACCGTTGCGGCCTTCGCGGCGAAGGAGATCGCGCCGCGCGCGGCCGACATCGACCGCGAGAACGAGTTCCCGAACGATCTCTGGAAAAAGATGGGCGATATCGGAATTCTCGGCGTCACGGTCGAGGAGGAGTACGGCGGCGCCGGCCTCGGCTATCTCCACCACGTGATCGCGATGGAGGAGGTGAGCCGCGCCTCGGCCGCGGTCGGCCTCTCCTACGGCGCGCATTCGAACCTCTGCGTGAACCAGATCCGCCGCAACGGCAACGAGGCGCAGAAGAAACGCTATCTGCCGAAGCTGATCTCGGGCGAGAACGTCGGCGCATTGGCGATGAGCGAGCCCGGCGCCGGCTCCGACGTCGTCTCGATGAAGACGCGCGCCGACAAGAGGGGCGACCGCTACGTCATCAACGGCAACAAGATGTGGATCACGAACGGGCCGGACGCCGACGTCCTCGTCGTCTATGCCAAGACCGATCCCTCGGCCGGTCCGCGCGGCATGACGGCGTTCCTGATCGAGAAGCGCATGAAGGGTTTCTCGACCGCACAGAAGCTCGACAAGCTCGGCATGCGCGGCTCCAACACCTGCGAGCTCGTGTTCCAGGATTGCGAGGTGCCGGAGGAGAACGTGCTCGGCCAGGTGGGGCGCGGCGTCAACGTGCTGATGTCCGGCCTCGACTACGAGCGCGCGGTGCTCGCCGCCGGCCCGATCGGCGTGATGCAGGCCTGCATGGACGTCGTGATTCCCTACGTCCACGAACGCAAGCAGTTCGGCCAGCCGATCGGCACGTTCCAGCTCATGCAGGGCAAGTTGGCCGACATGTACACGACGATGAACGCATGCCGCGCCTATGTGTACGCGGTAGCCAAGGCCTGCGACCGTGGCCAGACCACGCGCAAGGACGCCGCCGGCGCCATCCTCTACGCGGCCGAGAAGGCGACGTGGATGGCGCTCGAAGCGATCCAGTGCCTCGGCGGCAACGGCTACATCAACGAGTTCCCGACCGGGCGCCTGCTGCGCGACGCCAAGCTCTACGAGATCGGCGCGGGGACGAGCGAAATCCGCCGGATGCTGATCGGGCGGGAGCTGTTCGAGGAGACGAAGTAGGCGGTCGCGCGAAGGGCCCAGGCTTTTTCACTCAATACGAGTGTACATAATGG
>JAEULD010000296.1 GCA_016792765.1 Candidatus Odyssella sp. | reverse complement strand
GCGCAGCGCCGTGTGCACCGCGGCGATGTCGGCCTCGGTCGGCACGCGGCCCGTGCCGATCGCCCAGACCGGCTCGTAGGCCACGACCAGCGCCCCGCCGCCCTTCGGCAGCGAGCCGGCGAGCTGGCCGCGCACGATGTCGAGCGTTCTGCCGGCGTCGCGCTCGGCGGCGGTTTCGCCGAGGCACAGGATCGGCACGAGGCCGGCGCTCCACGCGGCGAGCACTTTCGCATGCACCATCGCGTCGCTCTCGCCGAGGCCGTGGCGGCGCTCGGAATGGCCGAGGATCACGTAGCGGCAGCCGATATCCTCGAGCATCGGCGCGGCGACGGAGCCGGTGAAGGCGCCCGACGGCTTCTCGTGGCAATCCTGAGCGCCGAGCGCGATCGCGCTGCCGGCCAGCGCCTCGGCGACTGCGGCCAGCGCCGTGAACGGCGGGCAGACGGCGACGTCGGCCGCGAGTCCCCGCCCCCCGCCCAGCGCCTCGGCCACTCCCCTGGCCAGCGCCACCGCCTCGGCGCGCAGCAGGTTCATCTTCCAGTTCCCGGCGATCAGGCGGCGGACGGCCATGGCGTTGCGCTCTCGACGATTGCGTGGGCCGCCTCCATGCCCCGACTTCGCCGCGGGCGCAATATCCGCGCGGCCGCGCCGGGGCGGCGGCCCGCAGAATCGCCGCCTCCCGCCGCCGGCGAAACCGGTTAGACTGCGCGGCTTCGTCCATCGCACGTAGCCGCATGCCGCCAGACCAGGCCTATTCCGAAACCGAACCGGCGCGCGCCGAGGTGGACGCGCTGCCGGGCGCCGCCGTGCTCGAATTCGGCAACGCGTGGTGCGGCCATTGCCGCCGCGCCCAGCCGCTCATCGCCGAAGCCTTCGCCGCGCATCCGGGCCTCCGCCACGTCAAGATCGCCGACGCCAGCGGCAAGCGCCTCGGGCGCTCGTTCGGCGTGAAGCTGTGGCCGACATTGGTGTTCCTCAAGGACGGCAAGGAGGCCGCCCGCCTCGTCCGTCCCGGCAGCGTCGCCGAAATCGCCGCGGCGCTGGCGACGATCGCGGCCTGAGGCGTTCGCGTCGGCGGGCTCCAAGCCCGTGGCTCAGCCCGATGGAACCTCGGCCGGATCGTCTGCGGCGGCACTCGGCTCGTCCAGCCGGCCGTCGCGCAGCTGAAAAATGTGATCGAACCGATCGAAGATCTTCTCGTCGTGAGTCACCGCGATGATCGCGGCCTCCTGTTCGATCGCGAGTTTGCGCAGCAGGTCCATCACGATTCGCGCCCGCTTCGAATCGAGCGCGGCCGTCGGCTCGTCGGCGAGAATGATCCGCGGCCGGTTCGCTAGGGCCCGGGCGATGGCGACGCGTTGCGCCTCGCCGCCGGAGAGTTTCGCCGGCATTGCCGTGCGCCGGTGTCCGACCTCGAGGTAATCCAGCAGCTCGGCCGCCCGCTTTCGCGCCGCGCTCATGTCGACGCCTGCCAGTTTCAGCACGACGGCGACGTTGTCGGTGGCGTCGAGGAAGGGAAGCAGGTTGTGGAACTGGAAGATGAAGCCGATCTTTTCGAGGCGGAGCCGCCGCAGGTCGCCGCGCTGCCAGCGCCCGTCCCGCAAAACGGTTTCGCCGTCGAGGTCCATCGTCCCGGACGAGGCGTCGAGAATGCAACCGACGATATTGAGCAGGGTCGTCTTGCCCGAGCCCGAGGGACCGAGCAGCGCGACGACCTGTCGGGGATAGACGTCGAGCGACACCTCCCTGAGGGCATCGACCCGCGTCTCGCCCTCGCCGAAGTGTTTCGAGACGCGGTCGATCCGCACCAGCGGCGAGGCGTTCGCGGGCTCCGCCAAGCTACCCTCCGAGCGCCGTTGCCGGGTCGACCTTGAGCGCGGCGCGAACCCCGAGCCCGCTCGCCGCGAGGCAGACCGCGAACACGATCAGGCCGAGAACGAGAACGTTGTCGGGCTCCAGCACCACGCGGCGCGGGAACCAGTCCTTGATGTTCACGATCAGGGTTGCGCCGAGCGCAAAGCCGATGAAGCCCAGCGCCAGCGCCTGCTGAACGATCATGCCGACGATGGTGCGGTCCGGCGCGCCGATCAGTTTCAGGGTCGCGATCTGCTTCAGCTTGTCCATCGTCATCGTGTAGATGATCAGGGCGATGATGACGGCCGAGACGATCAGAAGCAGCGACGTGAAGAGACCGATCTGGCGGCGCGCGCGGTCGACGAGCGAGCGCGACAGGATCGTTTCCTGCTCGCCCTGCGTTATGGCGGAGAGGTGCTTCCAGCGCCGTACCGTTTCGGCCACGGCCTCGGCGGATGCGTTCGGCTGCAAGCGCGCCACGACCGCGTTGACCGTGTCGCGCGCCGCGGCGCCGGCCCCCCTCGCCGTCTGAACGCGCGCCGCCGGCGGCGCGAGGTCGAACTGCAGCTTCTGCGCGTCGGGCAACGTGATGTAGACGGCGGGGTCGCCGCCCGAATTCACCTGATGTTGCGTCAGTCCGACCACGGTGAACGTGTTGCGCCCGAGCTGTATCCGGTCCCCCAGGGAAACGCCGGCGCTGCGGTCCGCGATCATTTCGTAGTGGTTACGCGCAATGGACCGTCCCGCGGCGATTTCGGGCGGGCCCCCGGGCCGGGTCGGCTCGTAACCGATGACGTAAAGCCGCAACTTTTCCCCGCGATACGGCGCTTCGACGGTCTGGTACGTGATGCTGCCGGCGGCCGCCACGCCCGCGATCCGGGCGACCGCTTCGCGCGTGTCGCCGGGAACGCGCGATGCCTCGGCGAACGGACCGCGCGTGTTGGCTTCGACGATCCAGATGTCGATTCCCGGCGCGCGCGCGATCGTGAGGGCGTCCACCACGAGGCCGCGATAGATGCCGATCATCGCAAGCACGACGCCGAGGAGCAGGCCTAGCCCCACGCAGGTCAGCAGGAACCTGCCCAGCTTGTGACGAATGTCGCGGTAGGCGAGGTTCATTCCGCCCCGGCTTCCGAGACGGCTGCGCGCCGCCCCTCGCGCATGCCGCTGTCGAGCCGCGTTACGACGCGCGCGCCTTCCGGCACGCCGCCGACGATTTCGAGGCGGGCATCTTCGGTCCGGTGGCGAAATCGCACGGCGCGGCGGCGAAGGCGCCCCGCTTCCACGGTCCACACCTTGCCCTCTCGGCCGTCGAAGCCCTGCACGGCGGCTTCGGGCACCAGCAGCGCGCGGTCGAGCGTGGCCACCGTGATCCAGAACTCGGCCTGCTCGCCGAGATACAAGCGCGGCGGCGGATTGTCGCCCTTGATGTACACCCGCCGCTCCTCTGTGACCCGGTCGCTCTCGAGGCCGATGCGGACCACGCGCCCCGTAAAGGCATCCTGCGGGCGCGAGCGAAGCCGGGCCTCGACGCGCTGGCCCTCGCGGATGAAGCCGGCGCGCGCTTCGTCGACATGGGCAAGACCCCAGACGGTCTCGACGGCGATGATCGTGAAGATCGGATCGCCCGCCTTGATGACCGTACCGGCCTCTTTGTGGCGCTCGACGATCAGGGCATCGAACGGCGCTACGAGCGTTCGATGACCCAGCATGGTTTCTTCGTACTGTAACTGCGCTCGCGCATCGGAGAGCTGCGCCTTCGCAGTGTCGATCTCGGCGCGGGCCACGGCGACCTCCGCCCTCGCCACGGCCTCGTCCCGGACGGCCTCCTCCGCGGCCTGCTGCGAAACGACGTCGCGGCCGGCGAGCGCCTGCTTACGCCGGTTCACTTCGGTTTTCTGCGCAAGCACAGCCTCAGCCTTTTCGAGATTGGCGCCGGCCCGCGTGACACCGACCTCGGCCATCAGCAGGCCCGCGCGTGCCTTGGCGAGCTTGGCCTCCTGCTCGCCCGCATCGAGTCGCGCCAGAATCCGGCCCTTCGCGACGCGGTCGCCATGGTCGGCTTCGACCGCGACGAGCCTGGCCCCGACCTCGAAGCCGATCTTGGACAGAATGCGGGCTTCGACCGTGCCCAGTCCGAACACGCGAACGGGGACGTTCTCCTGATTCGCGGCGACCTGCACGGTGATCGGGCGGTTCGATTGGACGTATGCTCCCGCCGCGATGGCGGCGGCGAGACCCGCCAAGACGAGGCCGGCCCTCGCGCCGCGCCCACGTACGATGCGTGCGGGCCACGAGGAGGCCGGGCCGTGTTTTCCCGCGGTGTCCATCGCCAATCCGGATAGCCGGTGTGATCGCGCCGAGCGTAGATGGCGTAAGCACCTTGCCGGCGGCCGACATTGACCCAGGTCAACCGGCCGGCTGCGGTGCCGGGCATGACGGGCGGGCCTCGCGAACCCGTCCCGGGCGCATTTCGCGATCGATGATCGCGCCGGTTTGAACGGCCGGCGGTTTGCTGCTAAGGCACTGTTTTTCCGGCCGCTCCCGGCCGCTTCGGAGCCCCTGTTCGATGGCACTGCAAACCCTCCGCACCCACGCAAAAGGCTGGGTTGCCGGCCTCCTGTTCCTGGTCCTGATCGTGGCCTTCGCCGCGTGGGGCATCGAGGACATGCTGCGCCAGGGCTTCTCGCGCACCGGCCCGGTGATGACGGTGGGCAGCGAGGAAGTCGGCCAGCGCGAATTCGAGAATGCGTATCAGCGCATGATCCGCAATCTCCAGGAACGGCTGCAGCGCCAGTTCGACTACGAGCAGGCGAAGGGGCTCGGCTTCGTCGACGCGCTCGTCGCGGAAATGCAATCCGACCGCATGTTCGCGCAGGAAGCGCGCAACAAGGGATTGCTCGTGGCCGACCGGATCGTGCAGCAGGAAATCCTCAACGATCAGAATTTCCGCGGCGTCGACGGCCGCTTCGACGCACAGACCTTCCGCCGCACGCTGGAAGGTGCGGGCTACAGCGAGGCCACCTACGTCGCGCTGCTGAAGGGCAATTTCGCGCGCAACTATCTCGTCACCAGCCTGTCGACGTTCGAGTCGGCGCCGCCCAAGGTGCTGGCCGATCGGCTCTTCGTCCACCGCAACGAGTTCCGCACCGCCGAGGCGCTGATGATCCCGACCGCGGCGATGAAGCCGGCCGAGCCCACGGCCGAGCAGCTCGCCGCGTTCCACAAGGCCAACGCGGCGAAGTATACCGCGCCCGAATTCCGCACGATCACGCTGATCCTCGTGCGGCCCGAAGACGCCGCCGCGCGCGTCGAGGTCACGGAGAAAGGCCTCGAGGACGAGTATGCGCGCCGCAAGGGCGAGTTCACGACGCCCGAAACGCGCACGATGCAGCAGCTGATCTTCAAGGACGAAGCCACGGCAAAGCAGGCCTACGAGGCTCTCGTCGGCGGCCGCTCGTTCGAGACGGTGGCCAAGGAGATCGCCAAGGCCGAGCCGAGCAAGCTCGACAAGGTGACGCCGAGCCAGATGCCGATCCCGGCGCTGCGCGAGGCGGCGTTCAAGCTCAAGGCCGGCGAAGTGACCCAGCCCGTGCAGTCGCCGTTCGGCTGGCATATCCTGCGCGTCGACGAGATCGTGCCGGAGGCGGTGAAGCCGTTCGCCGACGTGAAGGCGCAGCTCGAGAAGGATTTCCGCGCGCGCGGCGCGACCAGGGTCCTGGCCGGCCTGCGCGAGCAGCTCGACGATGCGATGGGCGCCGGCACGAAGCTCGAGGCGGCGGCCGAGAAGCTCAAGATGAAGGCCGCGGTGATCGGCCCGTTCGACGCGCAGGGCAAGAACGACAAGGGCGCGGCCGTCGAAGGCCTGCCCGACGACGCCGAATTCCTGCGCCGCGCGTTCCGCCAGGGCAAGGGCGAGGAAGGCGATCTCGTCGACCTCAAGAACCACGGCTTCTACACGCTGCGCGTCGATGCGATCGCGCCCTCGGCGCTGCGCCCGCTCGACGCGATCAAGGAGCAGGTGACGAAGGACTGGACCGACGAGGAGCGCGGCAAGCTCGCCAAGGCCGAGGCCGAGAAGCTGCTCGCCGAGGCCAAGGCCGGCAAGAGCCTCGAGGAGCTCGCCAAGCCCGCCGGCTACACGGTGCGCAAGAGCAAGCCGGTGAACCGCGGCGAGGGTGCCGCGGCGGTGCCGGGTTCGCTGGAAGAGCGCGTGTTCGCGGTCAAGCCGGGCGAGGTCGCGGTCGCGCAGTCGCGCGAGGGCTATGCGGTGATCAAGGTCGAGGCGGCCAAGGACGAGCGCACCGACGACGAGAAGAAGAAGGCGCGCGAGGAGTTCGAGAAGGGCCTGCGCCAGGCCTACGAACAGGATTTCCTCGCCTCCTACACGAACTATCTGCGCGCGCAGTATCCGACCAAGGTCGAGCAGAAGACGATCGATCAGCTGCTCGGCGGATCGAAGCGGCAATAGCGGCGCAGGCTGCACAGGCGCCGCGCTTCGTGGTAATCACGGCCCGGCCAGCATCGAGGAGCACGTCATGATCCGCCCCATCGCGCTCGCGGGCGCGCTCGCCCTGGGCCTCGCCGCCCCCGCCGCCGCGCAGCAGCCGCCGCGCGCTTCGACGGTCGAG